>JAZUCU010000013.1:0-50088 GCA_045639325.1 Victivallales bacterium | reverse complement strand
CAATGATTTTCCGGATATGTCATTGCCACCACGATGCCATCCGTTTCTAAAGAAACGCTGTCAACGCGGTGGCTGTCATTATGCGAGTTCAAGGGACTTATACCCAGGGTTACGCTTCGCTCACCCTGGGCTGTCTGACTCTTGCCGCCCTTACAGGGCTTGTTTTTTGATTGATCTGAGTTTTTTTTCGAACAGCTGAGATCTTGATTAAACTTAAGATAGCATTCCTGCTCATAAACAAAAATCTGACAAAATCACTTTTTCAATAATCAATTGTCTCCCGCTCAAACGGAATGAAAATACCTGTTTTTTGAAAAATTATGGGATATCTGTGATATTTTACAGAAAAAACCTTATAATTTCTTTGTTTTTCCGGCGTACTTGGTGTATATTACAGCAAGTACGCTTTTTATATTATAATAACATAACCATGGAGATCTCAACAATGGATAAAAACTGGAAAATTGAAACAATGGCCATTCAGGCAGGTTATGAACCCAAAGATGGCGAACCCCGCGTCATGCCCATCGTGCAGAGCACAACATTCAAATATGACAACGCACAATGTGTGGCAGACCTCTTTGACCTGAAACGGGAAGGCTTCTTCTATACTCGTCTCGCCAACCCCACAGTCGATGCGTTCGAAAAGAAAATCGCCGCTATGGAAGGCGGGGTCGCCGCTGTCGCTCTGGCTGCCGGTCAGACTGCTACCATGCTTTCCATCCTCAACGTCTGCCCTGCAGGTTATCATGTGGTGGCAAGCGGCGCTCTCTATGGCGGAACTGTGACACTCTTCTCGGAACGTATCAAAAAAATGGGTGTGACTGTGGATTATGTTCCCGCCAACGCCACGAAAGAAGAAATCATTGCCGCAAGTAATGACAAAACACGCGCGATCTTTATCGAAGTACTGACCAATCCCTCTCTTACCGTGACAGACTTTGAACAGTTCTCCGCCGCGGCAAAAGAATTGGGCGTTCCCCTGATTGCTGACAACACATTCCCCTCCCCCTACCTGTGCAATCCGCTGGAACATGGTGCTGACTTTGTTGTCCACTCTGCAACAAAATACATCGACGGTCACGCTGTCACACTGGGCGGTGTGGTTGTAGAAAAAGGCGGCTTCAACTGGAACAACGGTAAATTCCCGGAATTCACCGAACCGGACCCCAGCTATCACGGTCTGATCTATACCGAATCTTTCCCCGCCAGCCCGGCATCTGTCAAAATGCGCGTCCAGTGGGTTCGTGATATCGGCGTTCCCATGATGCCCTTCAATGCATTCCTCTGCAATATGGGTCTGGAAACCCTCCCCGTCCGTATGGAACGTCATTGCTCCAATGCTCTGAAACTGGCAGAACACCTGCAGAAGCACGAAAAAGTTTCCTGGGTCAATTATCCCTTCCTGAAAGATTCTCCGGAATACGAACGGGCACAGAAATATCTCCGCGGCGGTTCCGGCGTTCTCTGCTTCGGCGTCAAAGGCGGTAAAGCTGCCGGCGAAATCGTTATGAACTCTCTGAAACTGGCTGCAATCGTTGTCCATGTGGCGGATGTCCGTACCGGCGTTCTCCACCCGGCAAGTATGACACACCGTCAGTTGACAGAAGAAGAACTGGTTGCCGCCGGTGTTTCTCCGGACCTGATCCGTGTTTCCGTCGGTCTGGAAAATATTGATGATATCATTGCCGACTTTGACCAGGCATTGGCAAAAGTTTGAGGTTGAATCATGCAGAAAGAAATCCGTTCCATCCTGGAGCAGATCGGAGAAGATCCGACACGTGAAGGGTTGCTGAAGACACCCGAACGAGTGGAAAAAAGTTATCAGTTTCTCACTCGCGGTTACACACAGAAACTGGAAGATGTCATCAACGGTGCCATCTTCCATGAAGAATGTGATGACATGGTGATCGTCCGCGACATCGAATTTTACAGTTTATGTGAACACCACATGCTGCCCTTTTTCGGCAAATGCCACATCGGCTACATCCCCCGGGGTAAAGTTCTGGGTGTCAGCAAACTTGCCCGTATCACGGATATGTTTGCCCGCCGTCTTCAGCTGCAGGAACGGCTGGGACGTCAGATTGCGGATGCCGTCAATCAGGTTCTGGAACCGGAAGGCGTGGGCGTGGTCATCGAAGGTCAGCACCTGTGCATGTTGATGCGCGGCGTACAGAAACAGAATTCGATTATGACGACCTCTGCCATGCTGGGCAGTTTCCGCAAGGAAGAATCCACACGTCTTGAATTCTTAAAATTGATCAAAGGATAAATTATGCGTATCCTGCTGCAACGGGTAAATTATGCCTCGGTCAAAGTTGACGGGGAAGTCAAGGGTGAAATCACAAAAGGCGTTCTGCTTTTTGTCGGAATCACCCACAATGATACAGAAAAAGATGCCGCTTATCTGGCAGAAAAGATTGCCAATCTGCGTATCTTTGAAGATGAAGATGGAAAAATGAACCGGTCCGTGCTGGACATTAACGGGGAAGCATTGGTCATTTCTCAATTCACCCTTTACGGGGATTGCAGAAAAGGCCGCCGTCCCGGATTTGCCGATGCGGCGGAACCTGTTTTTGCGGATCAGCTGTATCAGAAATTTACGGAACTGTTGAAACAACAGGGTGTCGCAAAAGTGGCAAACGGCGTCTTCGGCGCGGATATGAAAGTCAAATTGGAAAATGATGGTCCTGTAACCTTTATTGTGGAGTCAAAATAATGAAACCTTTACGTCTGGCATTGCTTGGTTCAACCGGTTCAATCGGAAAAAGTACATTGCGCGCAGTCCGTGCATTGGGCAGCGATCGTGTACAGGTGCGATTGCTTTCAGCCGGTGGAAATACGCCGGAACTTCTGGCTCAGCAGGCTAAAGACTTCAACGTAAAGGATGTTTATATTTCCGATCATTCCAAACTGGATGTTCTGAAAACATATCTGCCCGAAGGCACGAAAGCATACGCCGGAATGGATGCCCTTTGTCAGGCAATGCACCGGGATGATATCGACCTTGTCCTCTGCGGCATTTCCGGCTCTCCCGGGCTGCTTCCCGTAATCGAAACCCTGAAAGCGGGCAAACGACTGGCACTTGCCACAAAAGAAGCCCTCGTCATGGCAGGTTCCATTGTCACTTCTCTGGCACGGGAAAAGAATATCATGATCTTTCCCGTCGACAGCGAACACAATGCGATTTTTCAATGTCTGGAAGGCAGGGCCCCGGCAAGTGTGCGGAATCTGATTCTGACAGCAAGCGGCGGCCCGTTCCGCTCTTACACTTACGAACAATTGCGTTCGGTAACCTGGGAAGACGCATTGAAACACCCCACCTGGTCAATGGGACCGAAAATCAGTGTAGACTCTGCTTCTCTGATGAACAAGGCATTGGAAGTAATCGAAGCAAAATGGCTGTTTGATGTTCCGGCAGACCGGATCGAAGTACAGATCCACCCGCAGTCGATCATTCATTCCATGATCCGTTTTGTTGACGGCTCCGTCATGGCGCAGATGAGTTCTCCGGACATGCGTTTTCCCATTCAGTACGCCCTGACCTGGCCGGAACGACTCCAGACAGATCTGCCGGAATTGGATTTTTCAACCGTCGGACAACTGACATTTCAGACGCCGGATCCGTCCCGTTTCCCGGCGATTGAATTGGCAAAAGCAGCACTTCAGGCAGGTAAAACAATGCCGGCTGTCTTGAATGCGGCAAATGAAATTGCGGTTGCACGTTTTGCAAAAGGAGAAATCGGCTTTGTAGATATTTGGGAGCTGGTCCGGAAGGTCATGGAAGAACACACTTGTCTTGACGATACGGATTTAGCAGCCGTTCTGGAAGCGGACCGCTGGGCACGCGCCAGAGCGCTGGAATTGAAATTTTAATTTTTTTGAAAGGAAGTTGTAATTATGGATGGATTTTTACATGTATTGTTGATCATCGGTTCAACGTTATTCATGATATTCTTTTTCGGAGCGTGTATTTTTATTCACGAACTGGGTCATTTTCTCGCCGCAAAAATGTGCGGACTGAAAATTCTGGCATTCTCCATCGGTTTCAAAAAGGCCTGGGGCAAAACCATTAACGGCGTCGAATACCGGATCGGATGGCTCCCCTTCGGCGGCTATGTCGACCTGCCGCAAATTGATGCAACCGATGATGATGTCAAAGATAAAGACGGTAATATCCTGCCAAAAGTTGCCCCGTGGAAACGGATGGTAACGGCATTTGCCGGACCTCTTTTCAATATCATTTTCGGTTTTGCACTGGCATGTGTTATCTGGATCGCCGGTCTCCCTCAGGAATCTCCGGAAATGACAGAATTCCGCGTCAGCTCCGTGGATCAGGAAAGCCCGGAATATGCGGCAGGTCTCCGGAAAGGTGACCTCATTATCAAGCGGAATGGTGAGCGTTTCAACACCAGCTGGGGCGGATTCGCAAGAGATATTATGCTCCACGTGGGCGAAACCACTCTGACCGTTGTCCGTGACGGCAAGGAGATGGATATCACCTATCGTCCGGTAGTCAATCATAAAATCGGCGGAAGCGAAGAAATTCCCTATCCCTTCTTCCGTCCGGAAATTCCGGTTGTGGTCTTCCCTGCGAAAGACTCTCCGGCAGAAAAAGCAGGCTTAAAATCCGGTGACCGGATTATTGCAGTTGACGGCAAAGAGTTGACGGATATGGGAGATTTCCACATGGCAGTCTTCTATTCCAGAGGGAAAGAACTCTCCATGACAGTCAAGGATAAAGACCTGAAGAGCACCCGTGAAATCAAAGTCACACCGGTTCCCTATCCCAATCTGAAACCGGAAGACAGCAGCTGGAAAACCGGTATCGTCTTCAAGTCTCCGGTCAGCTTGGAAGTCGATAAATTCATTGCCGATTATTTCCCCGCAAACAAGGTACTGAAAGGCGGCGATATCATCTTGAAAGCCAATGGCAAGGATATCACAACGGTGAAAGATTTCCGCGATGTTGTGGATGAAGCAAAAGAAAAACCTGTAGTATTGACCGTCAAACGCGGCGACAAAACCATGGAGCTTGCCCCCATTACTGCGGTCTTTATCACACCTCATTACATCGGCGTCTCTCTGCGGGTCATGACACATCCGAATCCGTGGAAACAGTTCACCAATGTTCTGGAAATGACATGGCGTTCTCTGAAAAGCGTCACCGCAGGCGTAAAACGTCAGCTGGGCTTTGATGCCGGTTATACCACACTCGGCGTCAAACATCTTTCCGGTCCTGTGGGAATCGGCAAACACCTGTATCTTTCCGTATACCGGGGCTCCCTCATCATCGGTCTGAATCTGGTTGTGCTGATCACATTCAACCTGGGGCTGCTGAATCTGATGCCGATTCCGGTATTGGATGGCGGCCACATCGTCCTGTCTCTTCTGGAAATGATTTTCCGCCGGAAAGTCCCTGCAAAAGTTCTCCAGCCGATTGCGATTGCATTTATCACCATCCTGATTGCTTTCATGATCTTTGTGACATTCTACGATGTGAAAAAGATGATCCCCGTTTCCAAAGGGAAAAAACCTGCAGCCGTGGAGAAAACAGAAAATGCCAAGCCGTAATCAGACAAGACGTATTCTTCTGGGCAACGTCCCCATCGGCGGCGGCGCACCCGTCTCTGTACAGTCTATGACCAATGTCCCGACGACTGACGTTGCCGCTGCATTGTCTCAGATCAAAGCACTTGCCGATGCCGGATGCGACATAGTCCGTCTCGCTGTGCCGGATATGACAGCCGCCGCTGCGCTGAAAGAAATCGTAAAAGATTCCCCGGTTCCGTTGGTGGCAGATATTCATTTTGACGCCCGTCTGGCAGTGGAATCCATCCGGAATGGTGTACAGGGCGTCCGCATCAACCCGGGCAACATCGGCGGAGAAGAAAAAGTCCGCATGGTGGTGGAAGCGGCAGGCAATGCCGGGATCCCCATCCGCGCCGGAGCCAATGGCGGCAGTCTGCCGAAAGGCTTGCTGGATTCCTTCCGTGCAAAAGGAATGAGTCACGATGAAGCATTGGCGGAAGCCCTGTGTCATGCCGCTATGGAACAGGTCAAGCTGTTGGATGCGTATGATTTTCACCAGATCAAAGTTTCTCTGAAAGCCAGCAGCGTACCGGTCACCGTCGCCGCCTGCCGGAAGTTTGCACAGAAAAGCGATTGTCCGCTCCACCTGGGAATTACGGAAGCCGGAACCGAATACAACGCCATCTGTAAAAGTGCCGCCGGGATCGGCGCATTGCTGCTGGATGGAATCGGTGATACCATCCGCGTCAGCATTACCGGTGACCCGGTGAAGGAAGTCCGCGCCGCCATCTCCATTCTGGAAAGCTGTGGAGTCCGCGAAGCTATGCCGGAACTGGTATCCTGCCCAACTTGCGGCAGAACAAAATACGATATGATCGCTTTGGCGGATAAAGTGGAAACATTCATCCGCAAACAGAAAGCGAAAGGCATCCGCTATTCCATCCGCAAGGTGGCAGTCATGGGCTGTGCGGTAAACGGCCCCGGCGAAGCGGCGGATGCAGAACTGGGTATTGCCGGGGGACCTCCGGGCAAACTTCTGTTGTTCCGTAACGGCGTAATTACAGAAACGATTCCGGAAGAAGAGGCACTCACCCGCTTGGAAAAGGAACTGAGTCAATATGAGCAGCACTGAAATAAAAGATTCCCAAATCATCTTTCTGGATGAAGTGGATTCCACCAACCGGTATGCAAAAGATCATTTTGCAGAATTACCCGATGGCACACTGGTCACGGCGGAACGCCAGACTGCGGGCCGTGGACGTCAGGGCCGCACATGGATTTCCCCGTCCGGCGAGAACATTTATGCCTCCTGGATCATGAAACTGCCGCACGATTTGTATTTATCCACAGCGGCAGGATCTCTGGCAGTGCTGGATACGTTGCGGGAATTCGCCCCGGATCAGAGCTTTTTTCTGAAATGGCCGAACGATGTCTATGCGGGCAACTGTAAAATCTGTGGAATTCTGACAGAAAGCGTATTGGGTCCGGGCTATGCGGTGGAAGGCGTCGTCGTAGGCTTGGGTGTCAATATCAACAGTGAAATGGAAATATTTGAAGGTCTGCCTCCGGCGGCATCACTTTACACTCTGACAGGGGAGCGTTTTTCTCTGAAAAATGTTATTTTTTCATTGGCAAAAAACCTGTTGACGTGCTATATTACTTATTTGAATAATCCCGATGAACTTTTTGACCGTTGGAAAGCTGAAAACCGGCTGATCGGTCAGGAGTTGGAATTCGAACCGGCGTACGGGGAACCGTTCCGAGCCATATTCCGTGATGTTCTGCGCAGCGGCGAAGCTGTACTGGAAACATCCCGCGGATTGGAACAGTTCACCTGCGGCGATGTCCGGATTCTGAAGGATTCAATAAAATTTTAACGTCTTAATTATTAATAACTCCGGAGCAATCCGGAAAAAAGCAAAGGAACACTCTAATGGGTCAAATGCTTATGGACGGTGTAAAAGCCGTCGTCCTGGGTATGGGCATGGTGTATGTCTTTTTGATCATCATGATCCTTCTGATGAATCTGATGTCAAAACTGCTTGCGCCGTACGCCAATTTCCTGGTCAAAGAACAACCGGTGAAGAAAGCAAAATCTTCCGGCAGCGGAAACAAAAAGACTTTGTCTGCCGAAGACCGCATTCTTGCAAAAGCAGCCATCGAAGCAGTCAAAATGCATCGTGGTGCATAATCAAAAGCAAACAAAACAAATAACATATTTCAACAGAGGAATTTTCCCAAATGAAAAAAATCAAATTTATGGACTGCTCCTTCCGTGACGGATTCCAGTCCTGCATTGGTGCCCGCGCTAAAACTGAAGACTTCGCTCCCGCATTGGAAGCTGCCGCAAAAGCCGGTATCCAACACATCGAAATCGGCGGTGGTGCACGTTTCCAGAGCTTGTTCTTCTACACTCAGGAAAACGCATTTGAAGAAATGGACAGATGGCGTGAAATCGTCGGTAAAGATGTCAATCTCCAGACTCTTTCCCGCGGTGTCAACGTGGTCGGTCTCTCCTCCCAGTCCTCCGATATCATCGATCTCCATGCTAAACTGTTCAAGAAACATGGTATCACAACCATCCGTAACTTCGACGCTCTGAACGACGTCCGCAACCTGGAAGTTTCCGGTAAAGCTATCGCTACACACGGTTTGAAACACCAGGTCACAGTCACCATGATGGGTCTCGCTCCCGGACTGAATGAAGCTTATGCTCATACTCCCAAATTCTACTTTGACCGCTTGAAAGAAATCGTGGACAGCGGCATTCCCTTTGACAGCGTTGCATTCAAAGATGCGTCCGGCACATCCACACCCACCACTGTTTACGAAACAATCAAACTGGCTCGTAAACTCCTCGATGACACATACGGTGCTGGTGCAAAAGAAATCCAGTTCCACACCCACGACACAGCCGGTTGCGCGATCGCTTGCAACCTCGCAGCTATCCGCGGCGGTGCTGACGTGATCGACCTGGCTATGGCTCCCCTCTCCGGCGGTACTTGCGAAGCTGACATCCTGACCATGTATCATGTTCTCGATGGCGATCCGGACTACACACTGGACATCGACCCGGAAAAGATTCTGAAAGTGGAAACACTCCTCAAGAAATGCATGAGCAAATACTTCATGCCTCCGGAATCCATGCAGGTCTCTCCTGAAATCATCTTCAGCCCCATGCCCGGCGGTGCTCTCACTGCTAACACACAGATGATGCGCGACAACAACTGTCTCGACAAATACGATGCATGTATCGCTGAAATGCGCGAAGTTGTCGCTCGCGGTGGTTTCGGTACTTCCGTTACTCCCGTTTCCCAGTTCTACTTCCAGCAGGCATTCCGTAATGCCGTTCAGGGCAAAAACCCCGATGGTTCCTGGAAAATGGATCCCAAGGGCTACGGCTTGATGGTTCTCGGCTACTTCGGTAAAACTCCGGTCGCTCCGGATCCCGAACTGGTCAAATGGGCTGCGGAACAGCTCGGCAAAGAACCCACCACAAAATCTGTCGTGGAACTCAACGATGCCAACCCGAAACTCGGTATCAAATACAACACAGAACTTCTTCAGAAGGAAGGTCTCGAAGTCACAGACGAAAATATCTTCATCGCTGCTGCTTGCGGCGAAAAAGGTATCGCATTCCTCAAGGGTGACAAACCCATGGGTATCCGTTATGCTTCCGAAGTCGCTGCTTCCGCAAAGAAAGCCGACGTTCCCGCTGCTTACACAGTCACCGTCGAAGGCAAAACCTTCAACGTCCAGGTCAAAGAAGGCGGCGTGATCACTGCTGACTTGAACAGCCAGGTCGTCGAAGGCGGCGCAAAGAAAGCTGCTGCTGCAACCGGTGCTGCTGAAGAAATCAAAGCTCCCATGCCCGGTACCATCGTCCGCGTGGAAGTCAACGCCGGTGATTCCGTCGAAGCCGGTCAGGTCGTCGCTGTCATCGAAGCCATGAAGATGGAAACGGAAATCAAGGCTGAAAAAGCCGGTGTGATCAAAGATATCCTCGTCGGTGCAAAAGACGTCGTCACAGCCGGTCAGGCAATCATCACAATCGCTGCTGCCGGTGGCGCTGCTGCCGCTCCCGCAGGTGGAACAGAAGTTGCCGCTCCCATGCCCGGTACCATCGTCCGCGTTGAAGTCAGCGAAGGCGATGCCGTCGAAGCCGACCAGGTCGTTGCTGTCATCGAAGCCATGAAGATGGAAACGGAAATCAAAGCACCTGCCGCCGGTACCGTCAAGAGCATCCTCGTTGCTGCAAAAGACGTTGTCACAGCCGGTCAGGCTATCATGACCATTGAATAATCGTTTGAGGTAAAATTATCATGAAATTTTTCAAAATGTTTCTGATGTTTACCGTTCTCTGCGGTGCAGCTGCTCTCTTCGCAAAAGATGCAGCTGCCTGCAGCAAAGCAGGTAAATGCACAGCAGCTGTCAAAGAAGCAAAAGCTCCTGTTCTGGCAGCTAAAATCGCAGATGTCAAAGGCGCACAACTGTTGTCATACCTTGGCGACGATGTCTTCCAGTGGTACCAGGGCAACAACCAGAAGCTGTACGTTGTTTACGTCTGGGAAAAACCCGCTGTTGTCTATGCCCTCTCCATGGCAAAAGGCAATAAGCTCTCCCCCGGCACAGAAATCATGACCATCAAGCCCGATGGCAGAAGCAAAGGCAAACTTAAAATTGCCCTGTCTCTCTACGTCACAGAACTCCGTAACGGTCTGACAACTGCTTCCAAGCTGGAAAAAGGCGATATCATTGCTGAATTCAATCAGTCTTTGATGTACCATGACTCCCTCGTCATGGGTTCCAAACCTGCCAACCTCCCCTCTTTCGGCGAATGTCTGAAAGGTCTGTGGGAATCCACAGGTATTTATGACATCATCCGTCAGACAACAACCGATTTCAAGAACACCTGGTTGCTCGGTCTCGGCCGTGTCATCATGATCTGTGTTGCTCTGTTGCTGATCTATCTGGCGATCGTCAAAGAATTCGAACCGCTGCTGCTCCTCCCCATCGGTTTCGGTGCTCTCCTGGCAAACATCCCGCTTGCCGGTATCGCCAACCCCGGCGGTATCCAGTGGATGATCTACAACGTCGGTATCGAATCCGGTGTGTTCCCGCTCCTCATCTTCATGGGTGTCGGTGCCATGACTGACTTCGGTCCCCTGCTTGCCAACCCGAAAACCGCGCTCCTCGGCGGTGCTGCTCAGTTCGGTATCTTTACCGCTCTCTTCGGCGCATTGCTGTTGAACTATGTCGGTATCGAATTCAACATGAAAGATGCTGCCTCCATCGGTATCATCGGTGGTGCTGACGGCCCGACCTCCATCTTCCTGACAAGCCGTTTGTCTCCCTCTCTGCTCGGTGCGATCGCCGTTGCCGCCTACTCTTACATGGCATTGGTTCCGATCATTCAGCCCCCGATCATGAAGATGTTGACAACCGATGCAGACCGCAAGATCCGCATGACACAGCTCCGTACTGTCTCCAAGATCGAAAAAATCTGCTTCCCCATCCTGATCACTCTGATCTGCGCATTCCTTCTCCCCGACGCAGCTCCCCTTATCGGTATGCTCATGTTCGGTAACCTGATGAAAGAATGCGGATGCGTTGACCGTTTGAGCGATACTGCTCAGAACGCTCTGATCAACATCGTGACCATCTTCCTCGGTATCGCTGTCGGTTCCAAACTTTCCGCAGAACAGTTCCTCAGCGCACAGACGATCGGTATTCTGGTCCTCGGCTGCGTGGCATTCTGCGTTGGTACCGGTGCCGGTGTGGTCTTCGCCAAGATCATGAACCTGTTCAGCAAGACAAAGATCAACCCGCTGATCGGTGCTGCCGGTGTGTCCGCTGTTCCGATGGCTGCCCGTGTGGTCAATAAAGTCGGTCTTTCTTACGACAGCCAGAACTTCCTGCTCATGCACGCCATGGGCCCGAACGTTGCCGGTGTTATCGGTTCCGCTGTTGCGGCTGGTGTGCTTCTGAAACTTTGCGGCGGTCTTTGATCAGTCGTAAATAACAGAATTTGATTCAAAGCGGGAACTGTATCTTATTGCAGTTCCCGCTTTTTTTACAGGATAATTGTTATGCCTCAAGATTTGGAAAATACGGAAAATACAAATGCAGTGACCCCCGCCCTCCGCACATTCAAAATGATCATCTCCTATGACGGAACCATGTATCATGGATGGCAGCGGCAGAATAACGGTATCACCGTTCAGGAAGTGGTGGAAGATAAATTGTGCCGTCTCTTCGGCAATACCCCCATCCGCATTCAGGGCAGCAGCCGAACCGATGCCGGTGTCCATGCATTGGGACTCTGTGCCAGTTTCCGTGCCCCGGAATCCCCCTACATTCCGGACTGGAAAGTCAAAAAAGCATTGAACCGTTTACTGCCGGAAGATATCCGCATCCGTTCCGCAGAAATCGTTCCCGACGACTTCAATGCCCGTTTTTCCGCAAAAGGCAAATCCTACGTCTACATGGTCAATACCGGCGATAATAATCCATTTACAAACCGTTACTGCTGGCACATGGATGATATGACGGAACTGGATGAGCTGGAAAAGGCCATTCAGGTTTTCAAAGGGAAACACGACTTTACCACATTCACGGTGGAAGCCTATAAATACGATGACCCCGTCCGCGAAATTCTTGATACCCGGATCGTCCGGTTCGGACCGCTGGTAGGCTTTTATTTCCTGGGGACCGGGTTCCTTTACAAGATGGTCCGCAGTATGGCTGGAGCATTGATGTTCGTCGGCAGAGGCAGACTCAAAGCAGACGACATCAAAGAAATGCTGGAAGCGAAAAACAGACTGCGCTGTAAAGACACCGCTCCCGCAAGAGGACTTTTCCTCAAACGTGTCTTTTATGAAGGCGATTCCTGGGAGAACGATCTGCCGGACCGTCCCCCGTTCTGGATGTATTAAAGAATCTTAAAGTTTTTCCAACTCATCAGGGAAGATTACCATTACCGCTTCCCAGAACTTGCCGCCATTGGCGAGATATTCCGATACATTTTTCTGCATGGATGTACGGCGTTCAAAACTCATTGCCGCCGCCGGACCTGCCATCATCTCCTTGTGTCCCCAGAGACGCCAGATGACTTCCAATGTTTCATCCGGACTGTCCGGCATCATGAAAAGATGTCCCATTCTCTGCAAAGCAAGAATGTTTGATGTTTCCGGCAGCAGTTTCTGAAATGCCGGATCAAGCAGCCAGGAATAATAAACGAATGCCTTGAAATCATAATCCTTCTGATACTCCCGGCTGAATGCCGCCATGGCACACATGGATGCAATGATGTCCTTCGGGTACATCGGCCCGGCTTCCGGAATATGTACATTGATGACCTTATCCCCATAAGAAAGCGCAGGAACGCCCTTTGAGGGGTCCGGGGCAGTTCCGGACACGATATCGATCCCGGAGCCGTCAGAACGTCTGTAAATGATGTTTTTGCACACATAGGAGTCAATACTGTTGCACTGGAGTCTGCCGAACTGCTTCACTCTGGTATTGAACCCGTCACGGCACCAGCCGTAAATACGGGGCGTCAGACAGGGGAAGTCGTGATCCTTTTCCATTTTCCGCACCCAGATGGATGTATCAGCCTTGATTTCCTGAAACATGGTATCGGGATATGCCTTATAATATTCTTTGGCAAAAGGCAGCGTAGAGATATGCAGCAGAAGCAGGAACTGATTCTGTTCTTTCTCATCGGGCAAAGCCTGTTTGATCAGCTCCATCTCGCCCTTGTTATGCCATACAGCAAGACATGCAGGGAGCAAGGAGTCTTTTGTCTTATCATAAATATTTTTGAGAGCAGCCATTTGTACATCGGACAAAGCCAGCTCGGCACCATAAGAGAGAAGTGTATTCCAATCCATCGATAATCATCCTGTTTTATATTACTATGATTGTGTAATGTAATCATGGAATGGCAGAAAGTCAAATCCGGAAAGAAAATTTTGGTGCATTTTCCGTCCTGAAATGGTGAAAAACCGGAAAAAATGGGAAAAATACGAAAATATTTCAACTTTTTTTCGTTTTCAACTTGAAAAAGGGGGGGTATGTGTGCTATATTATATATTCATAATGGCAGACATTAAATCAATTTAAAATTATAATTTTCTGAAAGGAGCAGACATGCCCAAGACAAACGTGAGAAAATCCGCCGTTAAAACACAGCGTAACAGTGAAAAGGCTCGGATCCGTAACAAATCCTGCCGTAACAAACTTGCTACAATGGAAAAGAGTTTCCGTGCTGCTGCAGCAGGTGATGATGCCGCTGCTACATTGGAACTGTACAAAGCACAGTGTTCCGCTCTTGACAAAGCGGCTAAAGTTGGTATCATCCACACCAACAAAGCAAACCGGAAAAAATCCCGCCTTGCTACTCTTCTCAAGATCGCGAAGTAATTTCCTTTCTTACTGAAGAAACTCATAGAAAAACGGCTGATGTTTGGTTTTACCGCATCAACCGTTTTTTTATGTCTTGATTTCTGACTTATAAATAAAAAAAACGGCGTATGAAAGATCCAACTGCGGATCCTCCATACGCCGGTTTTATTTTACCGGTAAGCCGGAATAAAATTACATATTCAATCTGCCGCCGGCAAGAATGATCTTACGGTCTTCTGCAGAAAGTTTCACAGCAAGCTGAATGTCAAAGGATGTGCCATCCTGTTTGATCACTTTTGCTGTCACAGTATCTGTCATGATAGCATCACGCAGACCGGCAACCGTAATACGGTCGCCCTGCTCGATCTTGTCATAATCTTCCTTATTGACAAAGGTCAGCGGAACAATACCGAAGTTCACCAGGTTGGCGGCATGGATACGTTCGATAGCCATGGCAATGACCATTTTCACACCGAGATACATCGGGCAGATTGCCGCATGTTCGCGGGAAGAGCCCTGACCGTAGCTGTCACGGCCGAGAATCACGCCATGACGTCCGGCATCACGCACGGCAGCGGCGCGCTGGGCAAAAGAGGGTTTGCCGGGTTCGGTGAAACGTTCAAAGACGACTTTTGCATATTCCGGAATATTACTGCGGTGTTTCAGGTGTACACCGGCAGGCATGATATCGTCCGTGCTGGTCTTGTCCTGTGTCTTGATGACGATTTCGCCATCGAGCGCTTCCGGGAGCGGCGTATTCAGCGGAGGATTACCGATTGTGGGTTTACGGATGATTTCAACACCGGCACCATCGGCAGGCGGCTGAATCATCATGGAATCATCGATCTGGAAAGCATCGGGATCAGAGATCTGCGGGAATGCCATACCCAGTTTTTCTGCGGAACCGAATTCACCAAGAATTGCAGCTGCGGCAGCTGTTTCCGGGCTGACCAGATAGGCCTGATCGCCTTTTGTACCGGTTCTGCCGGGGAAGTTACGGTTGAAAGTACGGACTGTCACCGTATCGTTGGCAGGACTCTGGCCCTGACCGATACAGGGACCGCATCCGCATTCCAGAATACGTGCACCTGCGGCAATGATTACGGCAAGGTCACCGGAATCAGCCAGCATTTTCAAGACCTGACGGCTGCCCGGGGCAATCGCCAGTGTAACATCAGGATGAACCTGTCTGCCTTTCAGCATAGCGGCAACCATGGAGAGGTCACGGAAACTGCTGTTTGTGCAGGAACCGATAATGACCTGTCCGACTTTCATGCCGGAAAGTTCAGCGATGGATTTGATGTTATCGGGGCTGGACGGACATGCAGCCAGCGGTTCCAGAGCGGAGAGGTCGATCGGAATCACGCGGTCATATTCCGCATCGGCATCGGCTGCGAGAGGAGCCCAGTCATCGCCGCGGCCCTGTGCTTCCAGGAATTTCTTAGTCACTTCATCAGAGGGGAACACACTGCATGTGACGCCGAGTTCTGCGCCCATGTTAGTAATTGTCGCACGCTGGGGAACGGAAAGTGTTGCCACGCCGGGACCGAAAAATTCAACCATGCAGCCCACGTTGCCTTTGGAAGACAGAATAGAGAGAAGCTTCAGGATGACGTCTTTTGCAGCAACCCAGGGAGAAAGGGAACCGGTCAGTTCCACACCGATGATTTTCGGATATGCCATGCGGAAGGGCTTGCCTGCCATTGCAAGGGCAACGTCCATACCGCCTGCACCGATCGCCATCATACCGATACCGCCGTTGGTGGGGGTATGGGAGTCGGAACCCAGCAATGTTTTACCGGGTTTGCCAAAACGTTCCAGGTGAACCTGGTGGCAGATACCGTTACCGGGGCGGGAGAAAACCACGCCTTTGGATGCGGCAACGCTCTGCAGATAGAGATGGTCGTTACGGTTTTCCGGACCATTCTGCATCATATTGTGGTCGACATAAGAAACGGAAATTTCGGTTGCGACTTTGGGTACTTTCATTGCTTCGAGTTCAAGATATGCCATAGTACCGGTAGCATCCTGAGTCAAAGTCTGATCAATACGGATGGAAACCGGATTTCCGGCGATGGCTTCCCCCTCAACCATGTGGGCAGCCAGAATTTTCTGGATCGCTGTATTTTTTGCCATTTGAGTAGCTCCTTGAAAAAAAATAAAAAAAAACGGGTATCCGCCACGCGGACACCCGGAATAGACTTAATACGCTATAATCAAGCGGGGTCAGTCAAGCGGCTTTGTTTTGGGAAGTGCGCTGAGAACTTTCTGGCCTTCTTTCCAACGGCCGTCTGCTTTAAGCAAGTTGATACGTTCGAAACGTTTGAGCACGTTGCGGCTCTGACGAATGGTGCTTGCACCTTTCAGACTGGGATGTTTAGACATGTTTTTTCTCCATATTATAAGTTTTGTTTTTTCATAAATAATGTCCTATACTATACCCCGTTTTTTTGAAAATGCAAATCAGAACTGCATTTTTCCGAAAAAAAAATTATTTTCTGTGGAATTTTTATTATTATGTGCTATCTTATCCATAGAGGTAATTTCAAAAGTCCGGCAAAATTTGACTGAAAAAAGATTGTTGATGAGATAAAAATGGTAGTTTTGTTCCGGCGTCGCCTTACGGCTATGCCGTGACAAGGTGTGGTAAATAACCATCCACCTTCGCCAAGGCTACGGCGGACAAGCCGAAAACGCTCCGTTTTCAGATCGCAACAAGAGTTTTCAGGCAGTTTTGAAGACTTTTGAAATTGCCTCCATAGTATATAACCCCAAACACAGGAGTTTTCCATGTCAAATCAATATTCCGTCGAACAACTCGAAAAAATCGGCATCACCCTTTCCAATCGCGGTGATATCTGTACTTTCATCGTCAAAAATAAATTCGCAACCGCTGAACTCGCCCCCTATGGCGCACATGTTCTCTCTTACACTCCCGCCGGAAAAGATGACCTGCTCTGGGTCTCTGCAAAATCCAATTTCCAGGATGGTTCCCCCATTCGTGGTGGTATTCCGGTTTGCTGGCCCTGGTTCGGCCCTGCCGCTCAGCCTGCGCACGGCAAAGCACGTCTTGCCCTCTGGGATTTTGAAGACGCACGCGCGGAAGCAGACGGCTCCACAACCATCTGCCTCGGTCTCGATATGACCGATGAATTTGATCTCATCGCAAAAATGTATATCAACGTCGGTGCCGCTCTGACCGTTTGCCTTTCCACTTCCAACACCGGCACAGAAGCCTATCCGCTTTCCGAAGCTCTGCATACTTATTTTGCAATCAGCGAAATCACAAAAATCGCAGTCCTCGGTCTCGCAAAAGAAGACCTGCCCGATCCCGATTTCCCCGGATATAAAGAAGATGGTACCATCCGTTTCGAACGGGAAACCGACCTGGTCTGTCAGCCCGGCAACAAGATCCTTGCCATTCAGGATGATGGCTGGAACCGCATGATCCGCGTGGAACGTTTCGGCAGCAAATCCGCTGTTGTATGGAATCCCTGGATTGAAAAAGCACAGCGGATGCCCGACTTCGGAGATGAAGAATATCACACCATGGTCTGCGTCGAAGCCGCCAACGCAAAAGCCGGTACGATCATTCTCGAACCCGGCACAACACATACCATCGGCACACGCATCTCTCTCGTGTAATTAAGGTATTTGTTTAAAATAAAAAAACCGGAATTTCTTTTACTGATATGGTAAGAAATTCCGGTATTTTTTTATTTCAGAATCTTGTGGCTCACATATTCCACATCTTTGATTCCATTACGTGCCAGCACCAGCCGGAAACGCATACATTCATCCGGCCGCCCGCTTCCACCATAACGGATCAGCATATTCACGTGATACAGCCGTTTGGCTTTCAATACACCAAGACTGTCATCATCCGCCGCATAGAACATGGAGCGGACGGGATTATCCATTTTCCGCAACCACTCCCGCACGTTGAAACGGATAATATCATCCACGCCGTCAACACGGAACACCTTGAAGATTTCTTCGCAGGGCTTGGTATAAAGCTCGATCCGTTTGCGGAAAGTCAGAATATCTTCCGAAAGCGGACCGTTGACATGGCGGCTCAATGCGGAGCGGTCACGGATTTCACAAATCACCGGGTCAACCGTCTGTTCAGAACGGAACAACACCCCTTCCCGGCACATCCCGACTTTCTTGCCCATGGCATCGTAGATTTCCTGATTATAATCAAAAGAATACGATGCCTTATGAGAAGAAAACCATTTCTGCAGTAAAGCCTTGATCCGGTCTTTGAACATGTAGGCAATCACCCACACAATGAAGAAGGATAACGAAAATTCTTCCAGAAAAAGCCCGCGCCAGAGAAACGCAATCCCCGTCACAAAAATCATAGCGATTGCCGCCGCGATGGATAAGAACACGTTTTCCAGCACCACCCCGGCTTCCCGCATGGCAACTTTCAGATACAACACGCTCGCCATGGTCTTTTTCATGGCACTTTCACGATATAACAATTCCGCATTGTCGCCATCCGGTTCCGGAACAGACGGATAGCCCCGTTCCTTCCGGTACGCGATTTCCCGCCGCGCACTTGCCCGAATCAGGTCGATGACGGCATTTTCCGTACCTTTCTTTTCCGGCGTCAAAGATTTCCACAGAGAATACTTGTAAGTATTCACCGTCACGCTCAAAAATTCATCCACCAGGTCAAACAATTCATGCAGGAAACATGGATCGCATTCCGGCAAAGACTGCCGTAAATTGCGGAAATTCTCCATCGCAGCATCCACCTTCTGCAAATATTCCGGAATCGTTTCAATCCGTTTCTTGCGGGAAAGTTCCAATATCTGCGCCGCGCCGTCACGGAATGCAACCTTTGCCACGGAACAGAACATTTTCAAGCGGCGGGTACACTCTTCCTGCGCATCCGGTTCCTTCTTCCGGTACGATTCAAAAACTTCAATAAGACGCTGAATCATCGGAGAATCCGCTTTGCCCAGATCACCGAGATCCACTTCCGGCGTCTTCAAACGGATGTATTCCGTCAGGTCGGTGTAAAATTGATCGCGGGAATAGGTGTGACGATTGATCCCCAGATGATGCGGCAGAAAGAAAAAGATATCAATGTGATAATCATTCACTTTCCGTGCCGGATCAAGCGGACACACAAATTTTACTTCAACCTGGTATTTATCGTGCTGACTGACACGACCATTTAACTTCATCATGTGCTATCAATCTTTCTTCCTGGCGTTGGCTGCCAGTTTCTTTTCCATCAGAACCGTGAGCAATTTACTCCGGGCTTCATCATCTTCTTCACGCAGATTTTCCGGTTTCTTCGCCATGTTGATCCAGAAATCATGCACATCCGGATAGAACGGAGAATCGTTCAATTCTTCGAACAGCCCGGCAAGAAATTCCAGTGTGTCCAGCAATACAAGACACTCTTCTTCCGTGAAGGACTGGAAATACTCACAATACGTGTTTTTCAATTCCGGCGGATTCCAGGCTGCGGAAAGTGCCCATGCCATCGGCATCATATCCCGGAACAGCATTTCCAATTCCGGCAAACGTTTCCCCGCAGGTGCATTGGGATTGCAGAAGGGATCCGTATTTTCCGGATGAACCATCCGTTCATACACCTGTTCCAGAATGGCAAAAAAGATCTCCACCAATTCCGCTTTACGGTCTGCATCAAAATAACGCAAGTTGTCACTGATCGCATCGGCGATTGCTTCCTGCGTGTGATAGACCGGATCCGCATTGGGACGGTGGAATGTTTCATCCATCCGGTTCTGTAAGGTGTCGATTGTACGGATTGCTTCTGTAAAATCCCGACTCATGATCTGTTACTTTCTTTCCTGTTAAAAAAGCGACCGCCGTTTTCTTCAAGCGGCGGTCACCTGTTTGGTTATTTAATTGTTTCAGTTAAACGCCTTATTCTTCTTCGTCGTCGTTCTCCGCCTTGAACTTGGCTATGATTTCACTCATAACATTGGCGGGAACCACGTCATACCGTGCAAAGGAAATTTCATGGGATCCCCTGCCCTGCGTCATGGAACGCAGTTCGGTTGCATATTTCTGCATTTCCGCCTGGGGCACTTCCGCTTCCAGAACCTGCAGACCTTCTTCCGAACTCATCCCGAGGATCCTGCCGCGCTTGTGATTCAGGTTGCCCGTAATGTCGCCAGTGTACGCATCCGGAACCATGATCCGGACATTGAGCAGCGGCTCCATCAAGACCGGCTTGGCTTGCGCCATCGCTTCCCGGAATGCACGGCGCGTCGCAATCTTGAACGCCATTTCCGAGGAGTCTACTGCATGATATTTCCCATCGAATACCGTCACACGCATATTTTCCACCAGACACCCGGCCAGCGGACCCCGTTCCATCGCTTCATGAATGCCTTTTTCCACCGCAGGAATGAAGTTCTTCGGAATCGCTCCTCCAACAATCGCATTCACGAATTCGAAACCATCCGGAATCGCTTCGATCCGCAGATGAACTTCCGCAAACTGACCATGTCCGCCGGACTGTTTCTTATGACGGTATGCGGCTTCGCCTCTGCCTGTCACCGTTTCCCGATACGGAATCTTCGGTGCTTCCAGATTGACATCCACCTTGGAGAGTGCTTTCAGATTCTTCACCGCATTCATGATATGCTGTTCACCCATGCCGCCCAACAGGGATTCATGAGTTTCATCATTGCGCTGGATCACCAGGGTCGGATCACATTCCGCCAGACGCTGCAGACCATTGATGATCTTATCTTCTTCGCCGCTCTTCGTTGCATAAATACCATAAGAAATAACCGGCGCAGGATATGTCTGGCGCGGCATGGGATGATTATCCGTCAGAGAATCACCCAACGTATCGCCTGTCTTGGTCGCTTTCAATTTCGCCACACCGCAAATGCAGCCGGGGCAAACTTCATCCACCGGAATCTGTGTCTTGCCGTTGAGCAGGAGCAGCTGACCGATGCGTTCCTTGGACTGGGTATTCAAATTATAAATATCACTGTTGGACTTGATCGTACCCGTCAGGACACGGATATATGCCATCTGACCGATGAATGGGTCGAGGGCACTCTTGAATACAAATGCCGCCGCCGGGCCATCCGCTTTCGGAACCATTTCATTGCCGTCATTCGTCTTGCGGACACGTTCCAGCGGATTGGGCATCATTTCAGCGATACCATCCATCAATTCTTTCACACCCACATCTTTGCCGGAAATACAGGCGTAAACCGGCGCGAGGGCTCCGCTCTTGACGGCGGCATGAAGACCTTTCACGGTTTCTTCATGAGTGAGCTTTTCACCGGCAAGATATTTTTCGGTCAATGCTTCATCAGTCTCTGCCACGGCATCCATGATCTGCGTGCGATATTTCTCCACGGTATCTTTGAGTTCCGCAGGAATTTCAGAGTCGGGAGTATGCAATACATGAATCACACGGTCAATAGAATTTTCTTTACCGACAGGGATCGTCATCGGCACGCACACCAGCGCACCGTAAGTTTCCTGAAGTTGTTCCAACACGGAATCGAAATCAGCCATTTCCCGGTCGAGACGGTTGACCGCGATCAATTTCGGGAGCAGGAACTGTTTGGAATACTTCCAACCACGGGTGAAGCCCACTTCGATTCCTTCCACACCGTCTGCAACCAGCAACGCAAAACCGCAGGAACGGAAAGAGGAAATCATTTCACCGACGAATTCGCCATACCCGGGCGTATCGGTGAAAAACATCTGGACATCATCCCAGACACAGTTCAGGTAAGAGGAATAAATACTTGAGTGTTTTTCCTGTTCGTCAGGAGTGAAGTCGGAAATACTTGTTTTCGCATCAACGGAACCAAGTCGGTCAACAGCCCCGGCTTTGTACAGCATCAAATCACAAAGAGTGGTTTTACCGCTGCCGTTGTGCCCTGCAACAACAAAGTTGCGAATCTTCTCCGGTGTTGAGATCTTCATGTGTAACCTCCAAGTTTTATTATGTTATAGTGTTTGAAAGGTATTCCAAAAAACTTCTGGATTTCCTACTCTGAAACATCTTTATCGCAGATATCCCGGGACATCCGTTCTGATTTTCAGTCAACCTATACTTAACTCTCATACTGATCGGGGGTCAATACGTCTGTACAATAGATAGCGTTAACGAAAAAGTCAAACGAAAAAAAGGCCGAAATTAAAAAAAATCCACATATTTTTTCATTTTTCCTGAAAATCCACCTTGTTTTCCTCTTTGAGCCGACCGTTTTTCTCCACTTTCCCCGGCGGTTATACGGAGTAATACGAAGAGAGACCGTGGCAGGATAGGCCGGATAGGCCGAGTAGGAAGAATAACAGATAATATACAAAACCGTCCGATTTGTCCGATTTGTCCGATTTGTCTGCCTGTCCTCCGTAGCAACATTGCATTATGGTGTGACCAGCATGTAACATAGAATTCACATGTGATATTGCAAACTATGCGATCAGCCCTGATAAGGGCGGAAAGAGTCAAACAGCCTAGGGTAAGCGTAGCGCAACCCTGGGGATCAGCCATTAGAATTCGCATAATGACAGCCTCCGCGTTGACGGCGTTTCGTAAGAAACAGGCGGCATCGTGGTGGCAATGATGTTCCCCCAAAACTCACATCATACATCATGCAACGCCATTGAATACACAAGGTAAAAAAACGTAAAGATTTTCCTTATTTTTAAACTTGCATTTTGATTTTCATGCACTATAGTATAAAAGTGTTGTATTCAAAACTCATGATACAACGTGCTAATTGACAACCGTTATATTTCAGCAAATGCTCTATAAACCGACCAAGTTAAAAAAGTTATTTTGCTGTAACCTGAGGTGAAATGTATCCGGTGGGATTGTGTCTGCACATCTTGCCGGACGTTTTCGTGCATAGTTACAGCGGGTTCTTGGTCGGACCTTTAGAGCAGTGTTTGGAAACGTTCGGTTTTTCTTTGAACGTCTCCAAGTCAGCTGGATTTCGCAAAAAAATGTGAAATAGGCTGACTTTTGTTTTTAAATCAAATTCAAATAAATAAAAACACAAAGTCACTTCCCGTTTTCCTTTTTTTCTGCAACGCATATAAAGTACCCCAAAACAAAACATACTTTTTGCGTCTGTAAAACAAAAATCCAGTTGACTATTCACAATAAAAACATTCAAAAAGAAAGGAGGTGACAAACACAAAATGACATTGCCGTAAAAGGCACGATTTAATCCTGCGTTAAAGGATAATTCTGCTCTAATAAAAAATTTCAAAACAAATGAAAGGTCACGACCATGAAAAAAATGATTTCTCCCGCTGATTTGCAGGCAAAAACTGTTGCACAAGATGTAACTGGTAAATATGACTGGAACAAACAGACTTATGTGTTCACTGAATGCAAATTCGGTACAACCAGCAGAACATCTGCGGGTACTAGCTCTGGACAATGGAATTTGAGTGATGATACCAATTGGGACAGCTTTACTGACTAATAGCTACAACACAGCAAGATTTTTTTCTTGCTGTGTTTTTCTTCCATACAAAAAAACGAATTAAGAGTGCGAAAAATGATTCTTGTTGTAAGTAATAAAATTTGTGGTTCTGCCAATATGCTAATGGATGTTTTTGCAAAGAGAAAAATACCTGCATTCCGTTTTAATTTGGATATGTTTGACAAATACTGTTTCCAATGGAAAGATGATGAATTTGAAATTATTGATCCTACAGGGCGCTGTTGTAAATCAGAAGAAATAAAACTTATGATTTTTTATAAGGGATTACTTCCCTCTGAAATTTCATTTGAAAATGATTTATACACGCAGGAAAAAGCATGGCTTATTTCATGGCTGAACAAATTATATGATTGCATCGTATGTTATGGAAAAGAAAAAGATTTGATTCGTTTATGGAATCCGTTTGGATATGGTATTGCAAAAACATTGCAAATGAAAATAGCAAAGAAATATTTTGAAGTTCCCGAGTTTCGACTTCATTGGGGAACGGCTCTATCATCACGTAAAATAATTGCAAAACCTTTAACACAAAAGCCGCTTGCAAATTGCGAAATGATTTATGCAAAAATTGTTGATCGAGCAGACTTAGATCCATCTTGGCCATGGTTTACACAAGAAATTGCAGAAGGGAATCGTGATGCAACAGTTTTATACATCAATGGCAAGATACATTGTTATCAATTTGCAACTGAACGGGGCAACCTTACAGATTGGCGAATAACGCAAGGAACAAACGATAATCAATGGATTCCTTGGGATGCTGGTTCTGATTTTGAAAAAAGAATTGATTTGTACATGAAAGACATGGGGCTGAAATATGGTCGATTAGACTTCATTATCGGCGGAAAAGAACCTCAATTTCTGGAAGTAAACCCGGAAGGACAATTCGGGTGGCTTGATGACGAAAACGGTCTGCCATTACACAATGAAGTAGTAGACGCCATACTTGACCCCGCAACAACAATCGAAATTTAATTCTGGAATTAAGACATGCAAACACAAGCAGCTAAAAGTATATCAGAGATTTTTGCTTCAAATTTGAGAGAAAACAAAATCATATACTATGAAGACATAAATCTTTTGCATCAAAATTTTGATGAACTGAATTTTGATGACATAAAACAATATTTTTTAGTTGGTGGCAAAGAATCATGTATTCCGGAGGAATTGAGCGACTTCTTCTCGAACTCAGATATGGGAAAATCACGTACTCAACATATGTTTTCGGTTTATCTCTTGGGAATATATTGTTATGACAACATAAAATACATCCGGGATTCGTTTCATGATTTCATAAAGAGAATTTACGATAAAACAGACGAGACAAATAGCTCTGATGCAAATCTCAGAAAAGATTTTCTTTATTTATGGTTCCTGACAGCACTGTTCCATGATATGGGATACCATTACGAGAAAAAAGGTGACAATGACAACAGCGATTACCATTTTATTATAACACGTAAAAACATGTTGAATAAAGATAATTTAGGTTCCAAACCTGTTTTAGGTATTCCTAAAGACATACAATTCGCGGCAGCGGATTACTTTGAACATAGACGTAATAATGTTCTGTTTAACGAACATTTATGTACAGATCATGGCTTTGCAGGTGGCTATCTACTTTTCAAAACGTTACAAAAACTGCATAATGAAAAAAAATCATACAAACAAACGATAAAAAGCCCTATTCAGACTGATAAACTTTTGTTTGATCCACTCATATTCGAATGGTATAATAAACCTTCTGCATGGGCAATTATCTGTCATAATATCTGGCTTGCAGAAGCGGGTACAGGGAATGCAGTAAAATACGAAAAATTAGGCATGCAAAAATTAATTTTTCAACCCGGATATTCTCCAATCAAATGCGAAAAACACCCGTTACTGTTTTTGCTTTGCTTTGTCGATACCATAGAACCATTAAAATTAAAGGATAACAATATTCTTAACTCGACATTACTAAGAGTTAATAAAAACTCCGAATTAACATTAATCTTCAACTCAAGTGATGAAACTATTTGTAGCGTTTGCCCTTTTACAGAAAAGTACACCAAGAAACTTTGCTCCAATTTGGATTTCTTAAAATCGACAACCTTTACTACAATCCCCAACCAAAACAGTATCAAATTTATTTTTGGTAAATCCGCAGAAAACGCGGAATAAAAAAAATGATACACCTATGAAACAATCAATGTTTTTCATTTTATGTTCGTTCGTAGAAGCATTAAAAGCCTTTCTATTTGTGATGATTCCCGTGCAACTCGGTTGTTTCATAGATAATCTAATTCAAAAAAAATCACCGTGGGAATCATTATTAATACTAATCACCATTGCCGGCATAAATCTTTTTTTACAGATTATATCTGATTATGCTTTTCAAAAATATGGAAGATTTCAAGAACGTATTTTAAGAGAAAAGATGCTGCAACATTTATGCCATTTGCCATTATTAAAATTTGATAACTATGGTAATGGAGAACTAATGCTGAAATTTTTCCGTGATGCTGATGCATACGGTCGTTATTTGTCCAACTTTACACCTCAATTCCTTGCGGCTTTTTTCAGTATTGCTGCAGCTATCATTGTAGCAATATGTAAAAATTCAATGATTGCATGTTTGTATATCCTTCTGTTGCCCCTGCTATTATTACTGCTCCGTCCATATAAAAACATTTTTTCACGATTGAACCACGCCATACGCACATTGTATGACAGGACGATGAACTCCTTATTTGAATTTGCCCATATTCTTCCTTTTCTGCGTTCTCTTAATGCGGAATCGCCATATATACAAAACGCCTCAAAAAAATTTGATTATATTCGTAATATCCATTGGCTGAATGACCGGGGAACGGTTTTATTCAAAGCATTAAATAAAATCATTCTATATACGGGAGAATATGGAATTCTTACAATTGCAGGATATTATGCCTGGCAAAATAAAATTAAGATTGGTGATGTAGTTGTTTTTCAGGTATTATTTTTGTCAATTCTCAATGCATTAACCGGTATATTTCAATTATTACCGTCATGGGAAGAAATCAAGGAAAGCAAAAAATCGTTAAATGAACTGTTTTCAATACCGAAAACAGATAATTCTCCTAATGCGATTCCATTAACAAATGAAATCAAAAGCATCGAATTGCGAAACGTTTCATTTTATTATACGAAAGAGCGCAAAATATTTACAAACTATAACTGTAAAATTACAAAAGGTATGATAGTAGCACTTGCAGGAGAAAATGGGACAGGAAAAACAACTCTTCTCCGATTATTTACAGGCTATTTGCAACCACAAAAAGGAAATGTTTATATCAATGATCAGCTTATTTCCCATTGGAAATTGGAAACGTTCCGTAATAAAATTGCTGCCGTATTTCAAGACTCTTTGCTAATATCCGGAACACTGAAGGATAATGTTACGCTAAAAAATAAAAAATACACTGTTGCTGATATTGAATTTGCATTAAAACAGTCCGGTGCAGATTCATTAATAAAGCGTCTTCCGAATGGAATATATCATAAAATCGGTTCTGACGGATCCGCGCTTTCCGGAGGAGAACGGCAAAAAATAGCAATCGCCCGGGCATTAATCAGAAAACCGGAAATTTTAATATTCGACGAAGTTACGAATCATCTTGATTACGATTCAAGATTGAAAATGCGTGATTTAATAACTTCATTACGCGGTAATGTCACAATATTCATAGTTTCTCATGATCCGGAATTACTCGCATTATGTGACCAACAAATAACAATACAGCATGGAGAATAATTATGAAACAAGAAATTAACAGTACAGAATTAAAAACTTACCCAGAATTAACAAATTGGGATAAAAAATGTATGGCGTATCATGAAGCAGGTCATGCTATTTGTTCGTATTACCTCCCTGAACGTCCTACATTACTCTGCATAACAATAGATCCGTCCAATAAAGCCTTTGGCATGATAAAAACAGCAGAAAGACCACATCACAATGATACAGCAACCTCATTGATGAGCATGATTGCAACATTACTCGCTGGTCGCATTTCTGAAGAATATTTTTTAGGTTGTAAAACAACCAGCTGCATTTATGATCTGGAGGCAGTTCAGCAAATTGCATCCGATATGGTATTAAAATTTGGAATGGGAGAAACGTTAGGGGTATGTGCTCTGACTACAGCAAATGAAAAGATATTAAGCGAAGTTCAGAAAAATTTGATGTGTAAAGATATTCAAAAAATTATCCTAACAGCTGAAAAGAAATCTAAAATCCTGATAAAAAACTATCAAGTAATTACACGTAAATTAGCAGAAAAACTTTTACAGGTTGGCACAATGACAGAAAAAGACATCAAACAATTTTTTGAAAGTGAAAACAGTAAAAATACAAAGACTTCCACGCTCGCACCGACAAATTGATAAAAAACGTACTTTTTTCTGAAAAAAACTTGCAGAACCATAAAAGCGGGTATATATTACTGTTTAAAATATGCTTACATACAAACCAAGGAGCAAGCAAAATGGCAAAATACGAATTGGACATGATCCGGCACAGCGCAGCACATATCATGGCTGCCGCCGTGCAGAAACTTTATCCCGAGACTAAGTTCGATATCGGGCCTGCCACAGCCGATGGTTTTTACTACGACTTTGACATTCCGGTACACCTCAGTGCGGAAGACCTGGAAAAAATCGAAAAGGAAATGGAAAATATCGTCGCTGCGAAAATTCCTTTCGTCAGAAAAGAATTGACACGCGCCGAAGCAGAAGCTCTGCTCAAATCCAAAGATCAGCCCTTCAAACTGGAACGTCTCGCTGATATCCCCGGCGATGAAACAATCACATTCTACGAATGCGGCGATTTCGTTGACCTCTGTCGCGGTCCCCACGTGGAAAATACCGGCGATGTCGGTGCATTCAAACTCATGAGCGTTGCCGGTTCCTATTTCCGCGGCAATGAAAAGAACCCCATGCTGCAGCGTATCTACGGTATCGCGTTCCCCGATAAAAAGGAACTCAAAGCATACCTCCTCCGCATGGAAGAAGCAAAGAAACGCGACCACCGTAAACTGGGTAAGGACCTCGACCTCTTCAGCATTTCTGAAACCGTCGGACCCGGCCTTGTTCTCTGGCATCCCCGTGGAGCTTATATCCGTAACGTGATCGAAACCTTCTGGAGAAAAGAACATCTGGAACATGGTTACGATCTGCTCTACACACCCCATATCGGACGTGGTCAGCTCTGGGAAACCAGCGGTCACCTGGGCTTCTATAAGGACAGCATGTACTCTCCCATGGAAATCGATGAAATCGACTACTATGCGAAACCCATGAACTGCCCCTTCCATATTGAAGTATATAAGAGCCGTGTCCGTTCTTATCGTGAACTCCCCTGCCGCTGGGCAGAACTCGGTACTGTATACCGTTATGAAAAGAGCGGTGTGCTCCACGGTCTGATGCGTGTACGCGGATTCACACAGGACGATGCACACATTATCTGTACTCCGGAACAGATCGAAAGCGAAATCAAAGAAGTTCTCGATTTCTGTCTCTTCATCTGGAAGACATTCGGATTCAAAGAAATCAAAGCTTATCTCTCCACCCGCCCGGCAAAAGCTGTCGGTGCCCCGGAACGTTGGGAACTGGCTCAGAAATCTCTCGTCGGTGCCATTCAGGCAAGCGGCTTGAGCTACGAAGTGGACGAAGGCGGCGGCGCATTCTATGGTCCGAAGATCGACCTGAAGATCAAAGACGCCATCGGCCGTGAATGGCAGACAAGTACGATTCAGTTCGACTTCAACCTGCCGGAACGCTTCAACCTGCACTACATCGGTCAGGACGGTATGCAGCACCAGCCGTACATGGTTCACCGTGCATTGTTCGGTTCTCTGGAACGTTTCTTCGGTATTCTGGTGGAACATTACGCCGGTGCATTCCCGCTGTGGCTTGCTCCGATCCAGGTCCGCCTGCTCCCGATCACGGAACGTCAGCACGAATATTGCCGTGCAGCGGCAGCCGAATTGAAGAAAGCCGGTTTCCAGGTGGATGTGGACGAACGCAGCGAAAGCATCGGATCCAAGATCAAAGATGCGCGTAACTTGCGTATTCCGGTGCTTGCGGTTGCGGGCGACAAGGAAATGGAAAGCAACACATTTGCAATCCGTACCCGTCGCGAAGACCAGCTGGGCCAGATGGATATTGCAACTTTTATAAAAAAATTGCAATTTGAACTTGAAAATAAATTTTAATGTGCTATATTAACGAGATAGCCCGGAAACGGGTGAACTCGTTAATAACTATAATGCAACATCAACATGGAGGGCGCTACCATCGCCAAGTTGCTGAAAACAAATGATTGGGCATACGCGGATCGCGATTTGCTGGTAATTGGGCCGGAAGGCGAACAATTGGGCAAAATGCGTTTGGGTCCGGCGTGTCAGGCCGCCCAGGAAGCGAAACTGGATCTTGTTCTGGTTGCAGAGACAAGTGAACCTCCGGTTTGTCGTATCATGGACTTTGGAAAGCTGTGTTACGAACAGAAGAAAAAACTGAAGGATCAGAAGAAAAAGAGTCTTGCTACTACGAAAGTGAAAGAAATCAAATTCCGTCTTCATATCGACACCCATGACTACGATACGAAGATCAAACACGGGATTGAATTCCTTGGCGAAGGAAGCAAACTGAAAATCACGTTGATGCTCAAAGGTCGTGAAATGGCACGTCCTGACATGGGTTATGAACTGATTGAAAAAATTACCGGGGATTTGGCAGAGCACGGAACTGCGGACGGTACACCGAAATTGTTCGGTAAGTCCATCTGTGTGAGCTACAGTCCCAAGCGCTGAGAAGGTATCTCAGCTGATAGAACGCCGGGGGCGGCTGGCATCTGCCCTTCCGGAAAGTATTAACCTCATCAACACAAGGAGATGAAACGATGCCGAAGATGAAGACTCGCAAATGCATTGCGAAACGTGTGAAGCGGACAGCTACGGGCAAGTACATGATCAGCAAGCCCGGACGCCGCCACCTCATGAGCAGCAAGAACAGCAAACGTAAACGTCACATGCGTCAGGACGGACTGCTTCCCGCAGCCCACGCCCAGCGCTTGAAAAAGGCCCTGCCCTACGGCTGAGCTTGAGACAAACAGGTAAACCTATTTATTATTTGGAGATACTGAAATGAGAGTTACATCCGCTGTTCCTTCCAGAAAACGCAGAAAACGCGCATTAGAACGCGCAAAAGGTTTTTACGGTGCAAGTTCAAAGCGCATCCGCACCGTATATGATGCCATCGATAAAGCGAATTCCCACGCTTACGTTGGCAGAAAACAGAAAAAACGCCAGTACCGTCGTCTTTGGACTGTCCGTATCAATGCAGCTTGCCGTATGAATGGTTTCACATACAGCAAACTCATCGCCGGTCTGAAGAAGGCTGAAATTTCACTGAACCGCAAGGTTCTCGCCGATATGGCAGTGAATGATGCTGCAGCATTTACCGCATTGGTCGAAAAAGCCAAAGCGGTCTGCTGAGTAAACTGAACATTTTTGTTTCCCGATGCGGGCCGCCTTGACTCAAGGCGTGTCCGCATTTTTTTATTTTATCAGGAGATCATCAACATGCTGGAAGAACTTTTGTCACAGCTCAACACCATTCGTGATGAGGCACTTGCCGCTTTGGAAAATGCCAAGTCCGATGCCGATATTGAAGCTGTCAAAAACCGTACCATCGGCCGCAGCGGTGCCATCACTGCTTTGAGCCCCATGATGGGTAAAATCCCGCCCGAAAATAAAAAACAGGCTGGTATGGCGTTCAATGAAGTCAAAGTCGCCATCACATCCGCTCTCGAAGCCGCCAGAGAAAAAACTGCTTCCTCTGCCGCAGCCGCTTCTGCAATCGATGTCACCATGCCGGGACGCCGTCCCCACGCCGGACGCCGCCATCCCGTCAGCCAGACCATCGAAGAATGTTGCGCCATTTTCCGCCGGATGGGTTTTATCGCTGTTTCCGGCCCCGAACTGGAAGACGTCTGGCACAACTTTGATGCTTTGAATGCTCCGTTGAGCCATCCTTCCCGCGACGTCAAAGATACATTCTATCTGCCCGACGGACGCCTTCTGCGCACGCAGACTTCTGCCGTTCAGATCCGTACCATGACCAATCAGAAACCGCCGATCCGCATCATCTCTCCCGGCCGTTGCTACCGCCGCGACACTCCCGATGCCACACACGGCGTCCACTTCCATCAGATCGAAGGTCTGTACATTGATGCAGAAGTTTCTCTTGCCGACCTGAAAACAACGCTGATGACTTTCGCTTCCGAATATTTCGGACGTGAAATTGCGGTTCGTATGCGCCCCAGCTTCTTCCCCTTCACAGAACCCAGTGTGGAATGTGACTTCTCCTGCGTCATGTGCGGCGGCAAAGGCTGTAATGTCTGCAAAAACTCCGGCTGGCTGGAAATCGCCGGTGCCGGTATGGTCAATCCGAAAGTTCTGGAAAATGTCGGATACGATCCCAAAGAAGTCCGCGGTTTTGCATTCGGTTTCGGTCTGGAACGTCTTGCCATGCTGAAACACCGCATTAACGATTTACGTTTGTTCTCGGACAACGATGTCCGTTTCCTTTATCAATTCTGAGGTGATGTATTATGAATATCTCCAGAAGCTGGTTGAAAAAATATGTGGACTTTGCCCTTTCTGATGAAGAACTTTCCGCAAAGCTGACCATGGCCGGTCTCGAAGTGGAAGGCGTCAGCAAAACCGGATCCGTACCGGAAGGCGTTGTAACGGCAAAGATCCTTTCCCGCAATAAACATGAAAATTCCGATCACCTTTCCGTCTGTCAGGTCGATAAAGGTGATGAAGTTCTGCAGATCGTCTGCGGTGCTCCCAACTGTGATGCAGGGAACATTGTCCCCCTCGCCACGATCGGCACCGAATTCAAAGATGAAGAAGGCTCTTTCGTCATTAAGAAAGGCAAACTCCGTGGCGTGGAATCCTTCGGTATGATGTGCTCCGCCCGTGAATTGGGCCTGGGCAATGATCATGACGGACTCATGATCCTCCCGCCCGATACAAAGCTCGGCGTGCCCCTCGGTGAACTCCTGGATTCCGATACGGTTTATGACTGCTCTGTCACTCCGAACCGTCCGGACTGGCTGTCTCACATCGGTGTTGCCCGTGACCTGGCGGCTCTCCTCGGAACTGAACTGAAAGCCGATGCGGTCAACGTCAACTGCTGCAATGGCACAGCAAAAGAAAATGCTGCCCTTGTGACATTGAAAGATACGGACATCTGCCCCTTGTACGCAGCCCGCATTATCCGTGGCGTCAAAGTCGGCGAATCTCCCGAATGGATGAAAAAAGCATTGAATGCAGTCGGTATCCGCCCGATCAACAACCTGGTCGACATCACAAACTATGTGATGCTGGAACATGGTGTGCCGCTGCATGCTTTCGATATCCGCAACCTTCAGGGCGGCAAAATCGTCGTCCGCCGTGCTGCTGCAGGAGAAAGCATTGTTGCTCTCGACGGCAAGAAATACGATCTGACCAGTGACGATCTGTGCATTTGCGACGAAGCAAAACCCGTCGCCATTGCCGGTGTCATGGGCGGTGAATATTCCGGTATTCAGGATGATACCGATACCGTATTGCTGGAAAGTGCATTCTTCCAGCCCGACTTTATCCGCATGACATCCCGCCGTCTCGGTCTGGCATCCGATGCCTCCTACCGTTATGAACGCGGTGTTGACCGTGACCACGTGATTGCAGCCGGACATCGTGCGCTCCAGTTGATTCTGGAACTTGCCGGCGGCACCTATGAAGAATATTGCGAAGCCTCCGCCGGATCCGTGGAAGAACGTTCCGTTGTAGCCGATTACAGCCGTATCCGCGGTTTGCTCGGCATGGATGTTTGCGACTGCCGGATCAAAGAAATCCTGACCTCTCTCGGTTTCAAACTGGAAGGCGAAAACACATTCAAAGTTCCGTCATGGCGTCTTTATGACGTATTCGGCGAAGCGGACCTGGCAGAAGAAGTTGCCCGTATCCACGGTCTCGATAAACTGCCGGATCTGCCGATCCGTGCGCTCAATGCCGACTTCACAAAAGACGACTGTGCGAAGATGGAAATTCTCCGTTCTCAGCTCTGCTCTCTCGGTGCCGATGAAATCCTCACTATGAGCTTGATCGATGAAAAATCCGCCACAGCTGACGGTATTTTCACAGCGGAAGACCTGATCCGCCCGATCAACCCGATCAGTCTTGATCTGGCAATTCCCCGTCCGTCTCTCTTCCCGGGCATGCTCGCAGCAATCCGCTGTAACGTCTCCCGTCAGAATCCGGACCTTGCCATGTTTGAAATCGGCCATGTATTCTGTGCAAATCAGGAAAAATTCCCGGAAGAACGTGACGAACTGGGCATCATGCTCACCGGCCGCGTCCACCCGGAATATTATGGACAGGAACGCAAACAGGTTTATGATTTCTACGACCTGAAAGGTATGTTGGAACAGCTGTTTGAATTGCGCCGTCTCCAGCGTGTTGTGTTCGAAACAGCAGAAGATCCCAGATTCCTCAAAGGCGTCTGCGCTGCGGTCAAGATCGACAACAAACTGTGCGGTTACCTGGGTGAAGTTGCACCCCGTCTGACCAAGGGTATGCGTTTGACAACTCCGTTGTACGCTGCCATTCTTCAGTTGGATGTTCTGTTCGCTGCCAAGACAAAGAGTACGGATTATCAGCCGCTCTCCCAGTTCCCGGCAACGACCCGTGACGTTGCATTCCTGGCACCTGCCGAATTGGAAAACCGCAAAGTCATGGACTTCATCAAGAATGCCCACGTGCCGAATCTGGAACGAGTGGAACTCTTCGACCTCTTCCAGGATAAATCTCTGGGCGAAGGCAAGAAGAGTATGGCTTACACATTGGTCTTCCGTTCCAGCGAACGGACTCTGACTGATACTGAAGTCAACACCGCGCATGAAAAACTGCGTATTAAATTAGAAAAAGGTCTCGGCGTAGAATTGCGCTGACCCTGATGCCGGGGATTTGCTGTTGAATGCGGCAATCCCCGGGTTTATATTACAAAAAGGATTCTGAACATGCGAATTTACCGTTATTGGAAAACCTGTACGGAAGAGATCGATGGTTCCGTCTACCATTTCAAAGCCGGCTCCAATGAATCAGTAGAACATGCCGCATCCATTCTTGATCAGAAAATCGAATACTGCAAGGAATGGATCAATGGCGGCCCCGATGATGAAAGAATCGCAAAGATGGATGCTCTGTTTGCCGACCGCAAGGAAGGTATGGAATATGAAGTCCCTGTCTGCGAAGAATTGCTGGAAACCGTGGATGAACACAATATCATCACCCGTAACCGCTACGGTGCCGCTGTTCTGAATTCCGAAAATCATACCATTCTGGATATTGACCCCCTGCCGCCCACATTTGGCGAATTCATCAAGTCTCTGTTCGGCAAGAAGAAAAAGGATCCCAAGGAACGCATTCTGGAAATGCTGGATGAGCTGCTCCGGAGAAGTGAATTCGATGGTGTCGGGACACGCATATACGAAACTGCAAAAGGAATCCGCGTGATTCTCTCGGTGACCTTGTTCCCGGCTTATTCATTCAATGCTCAGCGGGTCATGTATGCATTCCAGGTGGATAAACTTTACGCAACCTTGTGTGCAAAACAGAATTGTTACCGTGCGCGTCTGACACCGAAACCGGCGCGGATGAACATCAAAACAGCATTGAAATTCAAGTTTCCCTATGATCCAGCCAAAGAAGAAGAACGTCTGGCATGGCTTAAGGAATACGAGGCGGCATCAGAGAACTACGCAACCTGTCATCTGATCCGTCAATATGGAGAAGAATTTACCACACCGGTCATTGAACTTCATGATAAATTATGCAAAAGCGGCACAGAACTGCCTCTGGCATAAAAAAAATGCAAGAATCTTTCATAATTCTTTGATTTTTGATTGGAGACTTTGCCAATTGTGTGCTATATTACCGGAAATACAATTTTTAACATAAAATTTTTACAGAGAGGCTAACACATGCACGAATTCAGAACTCATACCTGCGGTGAACTCCGCAAGGCTGACGTGGGAAAAGAAGTCCGCGTCTCAGGGTGGATCAACAGTGTCCGCGACCACGGCGGTGTCATCTTTATCGACTTGAGAGACCACTACGGTAAAACTCAGATCGTTATCGACCCGAAAATGGATTTTTATCAGGAATTGGATCGCTGGCGTCCGGAAACAGTCCTGTGCTTCACAGGTCATGTTGTCGCACGTGAAGAATCCACAGTCAACCCGAAACTTGCTACCGGCGAAATCGAAATCGTCGCAGAACAGATGGAAGTCCTCGGCGAAAGCGAAGTCATCCCCTTCCAGATCGTGAAGGATGAAGGCGCACCCGAAGCTCTCCGTCTCAAATACCGCTTCCTTGACCTGCGCAGAGATAAACTCCATGATAACATCATGATGCGTTCCAAACTCATCCAGGCGATCCGCAGAAAAATGTGGGATCTCGGCTTCAACGAATTCCAGACCCCCATCCTCACAAGCAGCTCTCCCGAAGGCGCACGTGACTACCTGGTTCCGTCCCGCGTTCATCCCGGTCAGTTCTACGCTCTCCCCCAGGCTCCCCAGCAGTTCAAACAGCTGTTGATGGTTGCCGGTTTCGACCGTTACTTCCAGATCGCTCCCTGCTTCCGTGACGAAGATGCACGTGCAGACCGTTCTCCCGGTGAATTCTATCAGCTCGACGTGGAAATGAGCTTCGCTACACAGGAAGACGTCTTCGCTGTTATCGAATCTCTCCTCATGGACATCTTCCCGAAATTCACAACAAAGAAAGTCGACCAGGCTCCCTTCGTCCGTATCCCCTTCCGTGAAGCCATGGATAAATACGGCAGTGATAAGCCCGACCTGCGTAACCCGCTGTTCATGATCAACCTGTCTGAAATGTTCCGCAACTCCGGCTTCAAAGCCTTTGCTGCAACTGTTCAGAACGGTGGTTCTGTGAAAGGTATCCGCGTCCCCGGTGTTGTCGGCGTACAGCCCCGTACATGGTACGACAAGATGGAAGCATTTGCAAAAGAATGCGGATCCAAAGGTCTCGGTTACATCACATGGAGCAAAGAAGGCGAACGCAAGGGTCCGATTGCGAAGTTCATGACCGAAGAAGAAATCGCAGAACTGATGAAAGTTGCCGGCATTGAAAACGGCGATGCTCTCTTCTTCATTGCGGACAAGACCGACATGGCAAACAGCATCGGCGGTAAGGTCCTCACACGCTTTGCTGATACCCTTGATCTCATCGACAAGAACGTCTTCAAATTCTGCTGGATCGTCGACTTCCCCATGTTCGAAAAAGATCCCGAAACAGAACAGATCATCTTCAGCCACAACCCCTTCTCCATGCCTCAGGGCGGTATGGATGCACTCCTCAACAAAGATCCGCTGGATATCCTGGCGTATCAGTACGATATCGTCTGTAACGGTATCGAACTTTCTTCCGGTGCTATCCGTAACCATCGTCCCGAAATCATGTACAAGGCATTTGAAATCGCCGGTTACACCCGCGAAACAGTCGATGAAAAATTCGGCGGCATGATGCACGCATTCAAGCTTGGTGCACCCCCGCACGGCGGTATCGCTCCCGGTGTTGACCGTATGGCAATGCTCCTGGCTGACGAACCCAACATCCGCGAAGTAATTGCATTCCCGTTCAACCAGCAGGCACAGGACCTGATGATGAACGCTCCTGCAAATGTGGATATGAAACAGTTGCGTGAACTGCGTATCATTCCTGTTCCCCAGGAACTCCGTTACGAAGAAACATACAAAGAATTGTATGAACGCGCAAACAAAATCCGTCAGGCGGAAGCTGCAGCACAGGCTGCCGCTGATTCCGCTGCCGGTGTGTAATCCATAAATGGCGAGGAGGAAAAAGAATTCTTCAAACCGGCGCCGCATGACTTCTGCTCAAGCGGCGCTGATGCTGTTACTCTTTTGCCTCCCTGCCGCCGGGCTGGCTGTGATCCTCTGGAACGGGGTTCATCATGTCATGGAATATTATGCCCGGTTCAATGCGTACGACGCCATTATTCTTAAAGCATCCGAGCGTAATGGCGTCGATCCTGCTTTATTGAAAGCGGTCATCTGGCAGGAAAGTAAATTCGATGCTTCCACGATCGGCAGCAAAGGTGAGATCGGCTTGATGCAGATCATGCAGAAATTTGCCGCCGCAGATTGGGCAAAAGCCCATTCACGCCGCACGCCTTCCATCGGCGCATTATCCGATCCGGAACTCAATATCGAAATCGGATCCTGGTATCTCGGCAAAGCATTACGCCGCTGGAAAGCATACAGAGATTGCGAAACATTAGCCCTCTGTGAATACAATGCCGGTTATCAGCGCGCTGCCTCATGGAAACCGAAAAATCCCGAAGACTCCGTACAGAACCGGATCAATATCCGCTCCACGCAGGTCTATGTCCGCAACATCCTGAAAAAAAGAAAAGAATACGCTCAGGAATTGCGGAAAAGTAAATAATCAACTTAACTTTTTACCCCCCTTTCCGCAATGCAGCTTTTCAAATCTCAAATCTTCCGCAGTTCTTCCGGCGCATACGCATTCTTCCTCAGTATCTTTGTCTGGGGGATCGGTGTCGGCTGCTTCATGGCAGTCATGAACAACTTCCTTTCCGACATCTATCATCTCAACTCCGTCGAACGCGGATGGCTGGAATTTTTCCGCGAAATGCCGGGGCTCGCTCTCGTTTTCCTCCTGGCTCTCCTCCATCGTACCAGCGACTGGAAAGTCATGCGGCTCGGGACGCTGATCTCCATGATCGGCGCAGGACTTCTCCTTGTCCCCTCCGATAAAGTTTTTGTGACAGCCATCATTATGCTCTGGAGTACCGGGGAACATCTCGTCATGCCTATCCGTTCCTCCATTGCCATGCAGATTGCAAAAGAGGGGCACGCCGGACAATCCCTCGGCTATCTCACCAGTATTATGAATTTCGGGACCGTTGCCGGAAGTATTCTTGTAGCCTTGCTGTTCTATGCCGGGACAGTCTGGTTTGAGCAGAAAGGTGAAATTCTGTATCAGGCAGTCTGGATCCTGATTGTGATTCTGATGCTCATCAGCTTTATCAGCAGTTTTACAAAAGATGCCCCGCAAGTTCCGTCAAAACGTCCCCGTCTTTATTTCAACAAAAAGTTCAATAAATTCTATGCTTTGGAACTCTTTTACGGTGCAAGAAAACAGATCTTCCTTACGTTCGCACCTTACGTACTCATCCGCGAATACGGCATGAGCACTGCAAATATCGCACTCCTCATGGGGATTTGTGCAGCAATCAATATCTTTGTGGCTCCGTGGGTTGGTAAACTCACAGACCGCTGGGGATACCGCAACACCATGATCTGGGATACGGTCATTCTCTTCTTCGTCTGTCTCCTCTACGGATTCGCAGGAAACATTTTCCCCGCCAAGATTGCCCTTGCCGTAGTCTGCATCAACTTCCTGCTGGATGCCATGATCAGTACCACTTCGCTGGCAACCAATATTTACGTCCGTCAGCTTGCGGAAAATCAGGATGAACTCACTTCCACCTTATCCACGGGGATCAGTATCAATCATCTGATTTCCATTCTTGCGGCTCCGGCTGGCGGCTGGATCTGGATGAAATGGGGCGTCGGTATGCTGTTTGCTTTTGCGGCAGTCATGGCAATCTTCAACTCTCTGTTCGCTATGACATTGCCAAAACCGGCGAAAAAAAACGGCTGAAATTCAAAAAAAATAAAAAATCATACTTGTAATTCTTTCTTTAATATATTATATTAGCGTAAACTAAGTAATATAATAAGAAATTAAAGAAAGGAACAAGTACAATGAAATTGAACAAATTGATGCCCCTCGCCATTCTTACGGCTCTGGCTCTGCAGCTTTCCGCGCAGGACTATGCGTTTGATCACAAGAAACTGGCTGTCAAAGCCGTAAAAGGTAAAGAAATCACAGCCGCGCTGGAAAAATCTGCCGTTCTGCGTCTGAAAGAAGGCGGATGGGCTACTGCTTCCGCTGAAAGAGCAAAAAAGACAACCGTCAAAAACGAAAAAGGCGTAAAAACAACGGTCTCCGTCTCCAATAAATTTTATACCGTCGAACATGTCTATCAGACATTCAACGGCTGCCCCGCTGTATTTGTTGACCTGACATTGATCCCCAAAACGGATTTGGATTCTCTTTCCGGTTCCATTCCCTCTCTGGATACCGCAGCAAATCTGGTCATGCTGACCCTTCCCGGCAGAGACCCGCTGGAACTGGTCGTAAAAAAACACAAACAGTATCAGCTGCGTACCTGGGCAGTGCTTTCCGATAAAGATCCGGCAAAACCGGCCATCATGTACATCATCCCGTCTCTCGATCTTTATGACTTCTCCAGCGGCGGTTCTATTGCAGTCGGCGGCTTCTCCCGCGGCTACGGATGGCGTCCCGGCATGGAAATTCATCATCCGGACTTCATCCGTTCAAAAATTGAAAAAGGACAGAAATATCAGTCCCGTTACATCACCGTTCCCACAACAGGGAATGCCGATCACGCCAAAGTGTATCAGGATGTAATGAAAGTTTACCGTGCCAATTTCGGAGAATAATGCAACATGAAAAAGAAGATTATTTCCATGACCGCAGCTTTATGTGCAACTACTTCCGTCATTCATGGCAATGATGTCATTGAAAATGAATGTCTGAAAATCACTTTTGACCGTCTCGGTGCCCGTATCATCAAATGCATGGACAAAACCAATCAGCGTGAATTTCTCCGTTATACGGTGAACCATGCGGGGCTGACCAATCTTGGTTTGTTTGAAAATCATGAATCCGCCTACCCCTATAAATTGCAGTACCGCACCATCTGGAAAATGGAAAAAAATACCGGCACCTCCATTACTTTCAGCAAAACCTTTGAAGATGGTGCCGTCTTGCGGGAAACCTTTACCCTTCTCCCCGGCGAAAGCAAATTGACCATGTTCTGGAGTATGCACAATACCACAGACCGGACATTGAAAATGTATCCCTGGTTCCGGAACAGTACCGCCATGGGCAGAAACAATTTCCGCGGCATCACCAATGCGCACGAAAGAAAAAGCGGTCTCTGGCAGAACAACTGTACAGCCCATCATGAACTGGGTATCACCAGCCCGTCCATCACAAACTGGTGCAGCCGTTCTTACAAGGAAGACGGCGTCTGCTGGTTCTATACTGACGTCACCCCCTCCCGTTACTACAATTCTTACATGAACAACCTGCATACGCTGGAACAGCTTTATGAACCGGTCAGCATTGCCCCCGGCAAAACACATACGTTGACACAATCCTTCGCCGTCAGCGGAAAATTCGACCGCGTGACATCGGCCTCTCCCGATTATGTCCTTTGTGTTTCTCCGGATAAAGTCCCCGCCGATGCAAAAGAATTGCAGTTCACAGTACGCATCGCCGGTGTCCGGAAAGAAACCGTAACCGTCATCCCCCGTTTGACAGATATCAATGGCAAGGTTCTTGCAGAAACCGGCAAACAGAAAGTGAAATTGGAAGTCGGCAAATCCCAGGATATTCAGTGCACATTCCCCGCAATGAAACAATATGTGGATACACCTCTCTTCCTGGAAATGGAAATCGTCGATGCAAAAAAACAGAGCAGCAAGCTGAAAAATGCAGTAAGCTACGGCACACTCGCCGATGACGATTCCTTCTTCCCCATGCTGGATTATTCCAATCTGAAAGAAACACCGCAGGCTCATGCCGGTCCGCTCCTCGCCCGTACCGACAACATGGAATATTTCTTTGTTGACAGCATGGAACAGATCACGCCCATGGATTATGTGGATAAAAAAGCCAAAAAAGGCCCGGCCCGGATCGAACTGGCTCGCAACGAAGGGGAATCTTTCCTCATCGCCGCAAAACCGCGCAGTGTGGACTATCCCTTCCGTCTACAGGGTATATGCGGTAAATTGCCGAAAGGCCTGACCGTCAAAATCTCTCCGGTCCGCTACACACTCCAGACCGGCGCACTCTTCTCTTTCTATGATGCCAAGACCGGACGTTATCCGGAAATCATTATGGAAGACGAACGCTATGTCTCTTTCAAGGACAAAGAAAATGCTCTCTTCTATGTGGATGTACATGCGGCATCCAACGTCAAAGCAGGCAAATACAAAACCGAGCTTATCTTCCATTGTTACAACGTCCCGCCGGTGAAAATTCCGCTGGAAATCACCGTCTGGGATTTCACACTGAATTCCATCCCCGCATTCAAAACTGACTGCGGCGACTCTTTCGGATCAGTCAAAAAATGGTTTGCAAAACATGTGACCTCCACCCTGACCGATAAAGAATACGTGGAAAAAGTCCGGGAACAGCTCTTTGCTCATAAACTCTCCCCCCGTTTCGACCCCCTGGGCAACGATCCTGCCATGTGGGAACAGGAATATGCTGCAGCACGGGCAAAAGGCGCAAGCCATTTCAATATCTCCACACGCCTGTTGAAATCCAATCCCGAACTGCTCCGTAAAAAAGGCGAATTCTTTGCTTCCAAAAATGCATTGGATTCCGTCTACGTTTACGCACCCTTCGATGAAATCGGCAAAAAGGATGAAGAAAAATACATCAAGTGGGTTGAAGAATGGCGCAAAGTCACAAAGATCCCCGTCATGCTCACCTATTACGCATCCGGCTTGTATCACATGATCCCATACGTCGATGTCTGGGCACGTACGCTGGAAGACAGCAAGTATACCGATACCATTCTGGAAAAAGGCGGTACTCTTTATCAGGTCAACCCCGCCTCCCCTGCCAATGGTATTGATATCCCCATGCTCAATACCAGACAGAATTTCCTGAAATTGCTCAATTACAAGTATACCGGCGGTCTGATCTGGACAACGGCAAACTGGCTCAACAACAAGTGGACACACGGCAGACCCTCCACATCTTTCGATGCGGTTCTGGTCCTGCCCACAGAAACCGGTGTCCTGCCGACCATCCGTCTGAAAGCATACCGGGACGGCATTGAAGATTATGAATACATCTACATGCTGCGGAATGCGGTGGCTGCATTGAAAAAGGCCAATCCCGATGATCCCCGTCTTGCTCCCGCTGAAAAATTGCTGAAGACCAATCTCTTGACCGGCGACAAACTCTCCACTCCGGCAAAAGTCCGTGCCTTCCGTAAACAGTTGGCGGAACAGATCATCAAATTGAACAGAAAGAAGAAATGATGAATAAAACTCTCATCTCCGCAGGCTGCGCCCTGCTTTTTCTGACCGCGGAACTTTCTGCCGCACCGGCTGCTTTGCAGATCGGCGTCTTTGACTCTCTCTATAAAGCCAGAGAATCAGAAACAAATCTGCAAATCCCGGCACGCGGAATCACTCTCGATGCCGCACGGAACGAAAGTGAATCATTCCAGATCCTTCTCCGGGGAAAGGATAAGGAAAAAGTCTCCATTTCCATCTCCCCCCTGATCAATGCAAAAAGCAAGGATTCATGCATCACAACTCGAATCCGCCATCAGGTGGACCTGTTTCTGGAAACAACGACCGATTTTGCCAACGAAGCCGGATGGTATCCCGATGCGTTGGCAGAACGGGATACGGTCACATTGCAGAAAGATGTGACCGAACGTTTCTGGATAACGGTCAAAGTGCCGGCAAATGCCGCTCCCGGGAAATATTCCGGTATCGTCCTCATCAAAACAACATCTGCCGGTGTGAAAAAGATTCCGCTGACGTTGCAAGTCCGCAAATTCGCATTGCCGAAAATCCCGAATTTCCAGGCCGACGTCGGTATCTGGGAACAATTCGTGGAACCGGCATACGGTATCAAAGGCAGACACAATTATTTCCGTTTTCTGCGGAAACACTGGAATTTCCTGGCCGATTACCGCCTTTCCCCCAGACAGGGACTCCCCCTGAAATACGGCAAGGATGCACAGGGCAATCCGACACTGGTCTTCCCTGACGAATTCAAAAATGTGGTGAAAGAAGCCGAAGAAACCGGATTTGCGTATTTCACCCTGCCGGGCGCAGAATATCAGAAAAGAAAACCGGAATTCTATCAGCGTCTCAACCGGTTCGTCAACAGCAGTCCTTACTTGAAAAAGTATGGTATTGTTTATTATGCCGATGAACCGTGGGGCGAAAAACAGCGGCTGAAAATCGCAGAAAATCTGAAGATCGCCAAACAGCATGCCCCGGATGTCAGATTCATGGTCACTTATTACCCGAATCCTGCCATGAAAGGTTTGATTGATATCTGGAATCTGCCGATGGCAAACCTGACAAACGAAGTAAAAGAAGAAATGCAGAAAGCACAGAAGCGCGGCGAAAAAACATTTGCCTATCATAACGGTGTTCTTTTCTCGGTCGACTTCCAGCCCGCTAAATTGCGTTTCTTCTACTGGCGTCATTTCGATTACGGATATTCCGGTACCGTTTACTGGTGCGGAACCCATTGGAGCTTCCGCAAGAAAGGCGAACCGCTGCTGGATCCCGCCGCTTTCACCCGGAATGACATCAGAAAATATACCACCAATGGGATTCTCTTCTACCCCGGCGCAAACGGTCTGATGCCCAGTATCCGTCTGGAAACCATCCGCGATGCCAGCGAAGATTATGACTATCTGGTTCTGGCAACACAAACCGTGAAAAGCGCAACAGGCAAAAAGAAATTGCAGAAACTCCATTCTGAAATGCGCCGCCTGTTCCCGAAAAATCCGATGAAAATCAATTTCCGCAATTCACCGGAAAAACTGCGCACCATGCGCCGTGAACTGGCAGAGTTGATTGAAGCTGAAATGAAATAAAGGAGATTATGTTTATGAAAAAGAAAAGCAGTTTTACCCTCATCGAATTACTCGTCGTTATTGCTATCATTGCGATCCTCGCGGCAATGCTCCTCCCCGCATTGAGTAAAGTCAAAGATACAGCAAAGAAAGCACAGTGCATTTCCAACCTGAAACAGATCGGGCTCTACATGACCATGTACCGCAACGATTACGGCCGACTGGATCCAGCCTTGCCCGTTCAATATCCCTCCGCCGCAAAACCAAAGGCGTGGATGGATGGATATGATCCCCATTTTGCGGCTTATGCACCGTACCATAGAAACAATTTCAAAGTCTTTGAATGTCCTACCGCCCGTGATAAATTCCCCACCTTTATTGAACATCACGCCGATTATGCCAGACAGACTGCTCTGGTGAGAAAGGTCATGACGCAGAAGAAATTCGACTCCATCGCAGGAAGCCTTGTCATTGCCGGGGATGCCAATTCCGGTAAAAACTGGGGCGCATTCAACAGTTACGACTCCACCGATTTCGCAAGAGCAATTACCGATTCCACCGGTAACGCCGGCAGACTCTCCATTACTCTCCATGGAAGATTTGAATTCAACGGTCTCTTCGGAAACAATTCCGTCAGAACAGTTAAAGTCAGAGATTTCGGCAGAAAAGACTGGGCTCCAGCTGACTTCAAAATCCCTGCCGGTGCAGTTATCGTCGGCGCTGCAGATGACAGCCGCAGCAACTTGTCTCCCGGCTGGTTCCTTTGATCTGACAGCATAATAATTAAGGCGTTTTACATAGTATGAAAGATTGTAAGAACATTCATTATTCCTGCGACGTCCCCGTCCGTTATCAGGTCGATGTCTGCGTAGTCGGTGCCGGACCCGCAGGGTGTGCCGCCGCCACTTGTGCCGCCGAACAGGGCGCAAATGTACTCTTGATTGAAAGTACTGCCATGTCCGGCGGAATGAGTACCGCCGCCAGAGTCCCCATGTTTATGCCTTTCGCTACCGGCGGGAAATTGCTCTGCGAAGGCTACGGACGGCGCATTCTGAACGGACTGAAAAAAATGTCCGCGGAAATCGGATACGATTTTGTCGATGGAATCAATGCCGAACATTTGCGTTTCCTCTACGAAGAACTCTTGCAATCTGCCGGAGTAAAACTCCTTTACTATACAACTCTTGCCGATACAATAACGGAAGCTGGTACCATCCGTCAAGCCATTTTTCTTGCGCCAGGCGGATACTTTGCCGTCGAAGCAAAAACGTTCATTGATGCCACTGGCGACGGCACCCTTGCGGTCCGTTCCGGCGCACTTTACGAAAACGGCGCGAAGAATGGCGAAGTGATGCCGTCCACCTTATGCCCCGTCTGGGCTGGTGTCGATGTGGAAACCTATCTGGCTGGCGGCTGTTTCAGTCATAACGATGAAAAAATGCCGGAATTGCTGGAAGCCGCTTTCCGCAGCGGCGAACTCCCGCAGGAAGATTATCACCATACCGGTGTCTTTTCCATCTCACCCAATATCATGGTCGGAAACTTTTCCCATGTATTCGACATCAATGCAACCGATGAAGAGTCTTTGACGGCAGGCATTTGCAGGAACCGCAAACTTTTGCGCGACTATGAAAAATTCTATCGCCGCCATGTCCCCGGATTCTCCAATGCGGAAATCGTGGGCTCCGGCTCTCTCCTCGGCGTACGGGAATCCCGGCGCATCATCGGGGATTATCAGTTGACAAGAGAAGATTATCGCGCCAGAAGACATTTTGACGATGAAATCGGCGAATACAACTTCCCTGCCGACCTCCATCCGCCCCGCCCCGGCAAACAGGAAATTCTGGAACATAAACGGATCTTCCGCAGCGAAGGCTATGCCCCCGGAGAAACCTATGGTATTCCATACCGCGTGATGCTCCCGAAAAATCTTAATAATGTTCTGACCTGCGGACGTTGTGTCAGTGCGGATCGTTACGTCCATGCATCCATCCGTGTCATCCCGGCATGTTATATTACCGGGCAGGCAGCGGGCATTGCAGCAGCTCTTGCTGCGGATCGGGACATCTCCCCCCGGGCACTCCCCTTTGACGATTTACGCGCCAGAATCCCCTTTCCCGGGCCCTGGCAGGATTGATCTTATTTCGCCATCACAAGCAGAAATACACCAAGCAGAATCAAACCGAGCGCAACGGTTTTCCAGGCAGGATTTTTGTCGCGGAAGCAAATCACGCCCGCAAGAAATCCAACCACACAACCGCTGCGCCGGATCAGGGACAAAATGGAAATCTGTGTCCCTTCCATTCCCACAGCGGTAAAATAAAGATAATCGGAAAGAATCAGCAGAATACCCGTCGTCGGAATCCACCAGCGGAATTCGAATTTGTGACGGCTCTTGAAGAATTTACTTTGAATCAGCAGCGCAATCCCGAAGATAATCACAAGCTCAACCGCAAAATAAAATTGCACCGTCCCTTTCGGAATCTGCAATACTCCGAGCAAATACTTATCATATACCCCGGACGCCGCACCGAATAACGTGGCAAGCGCAACCGTATGGATACCCTTATGTTTGCGGAACGAAATCCCTTCCTTCTGCCCCAGCACGGAAAATCCGTAATACCCGCAGAATACGATCAGCATCCCCAAGCCCTGGAACCAGCTCGGAATTTCATGGAAAAACAAGACCGCTCCGAGGAACGTCCATAACGGCGCAGTCGCACGAATCGGCACCGCAATGGATATCGGCAGCTCACGCATGGCATAATAACCGAATCCCCAGCTCATCGCAACAATCAGACTTTTGATCCAGATCAAACCAAATTCACGTGGCGTACAACGGATGCAGTTCATCAGCTCCCCGCTGCATAACATCAGCAGGACATAGAACAGGGAACCGCACGCTGTCGCCAAAAATAATACTGGAACAACCGAATTTTCTTTTACTGATTGTTTGATGCAGACATTATAAAAACCTAATATCAGCGCAGAAGAAATAATGGGCACTGCCCAAAATGCAGGATTCGAAAACATACCAAAGGATACCAATTAATAGAATGAAAATAGTGAATTGCTTCTAAAAAAATATCGCCTGTCAGAAACAGGCGATAATGACTTAAGATAGAACAGCGTTATCAGAGAATGCGTTCCACTTTGATTTCTGCGTCAATTTCTTCACGCAGAATGCGCTGAATGCCATCACGGATTGTGACTGTGGCATGAGGACAGCCGCCGCAAGCACCTTTCAGTCTCACGTAAACATTTTTACCTTCGATAGCGACAAGTTCCATATCCCCGCCATCAGCCTGAAGCATGGAACGCAATTCTTCCAATCTTGCTTTGATTTTTTCTTCCATTGTATGATTCCTTTCGGTTTAAGTTTGTCTCTGTAATAACGCCATAACGACGCTATAATAACTATATCATCATTTCACGATTTTTCAAACCGCTTTTATTAATATTCTTCTATTGTTTTTAATAATTTTTCCGCAAAACCGTACATCTGCCCCTCTTCCAGCTCTCCGGAAAACGAAATCCGCAACGCACCATACGATTCTTCCCGACTGTATCCCATCGACAACAACACGCCGCTCGGCCGATCCGTTTCCGCATCACAGGCACTCCCGTAAGAAATCGAAATACCATATAACGTCAGCGCACGGACAATGATCGCTCCCTGTACCCCATTGTGCAGCAGCAAATGAATGATGTACGGACTCCCTGCCTCGCCGGGAACCGTCACATGATACCTCCCCTCCCCTGTGACTTCTTTAAGAATCTGTAGAAAACGCTCCCGATGCACACACATCCGTTCATAACGCTCCGCCAGCGTCCCATACATCTCAGTCACCCGCTCCGACAACAATTGAATAAACGGAACCGGCACACGCGTAATCTGATGATATTCACTGCGCAGCCTGTTCCCATATTTTTTCCACTCTTTGCGATAAATCAACGCCGCCCCCGCAGGCAATCCCAGTTTCTGCCCGGATATGGTGAAAAAGTCAGGCGCAATCCGCATCCAGTCAAAAGTAATCTTCCCTACCCCCTGAATACTGTCACAGAATAATAACGCACGACTGCTCTTCCGCTTCAATACCTCGCGAACCCGGCACAAATCCTGTACCGCCCCCGTCTCGGAAACCACAAACGGCACACAAACACAAATCACATCGGAATCCAATTCACGCTCGAAACGCGCAAAATCAATCCCCCCTTCCGACGTCAAACCGATTTCCACGCCGGAGAATCCCCCGCCCATCGCTTCGATTGACGCCCGGACAGCCGCATGATCTCCCGCCGTGTATAAAATCCTGCCGCCGGAATAATGCTGCGTTAATAATCGGAACGCCGCCTGAATGACTTCTGTCCCGGCATGACCCCATAAAACGGAATAATCCGCCGCCTGTTTCCCTGCAACGGATGAGAGTAACGACTTTGCGGCGTTTTTTTCCTGTTCTGCGGCCAAATTACCGGCATACCCGGCGGCTTCCTGATTTGCCCAGGATTCAGCAAACAATTCTTGCAGTCTGACAAAGGTCTGATGTTCCACCGGTTCAGCTGCAGCGTTATCCAAATACAGTTTCATAAATTACCTCTCTGACCTTAATATACCATAAAAATCCGCTATTTCCACTGATTGGGATAAAAAACTCAAAAAAATTCGATTTTTTTTAACATTTCGATTTGCATTTTCGGAAAACGATGATATATTAGGGACTATTCAGTCAATACGAGTATTGATTGCGGGTATAGTTCAACGGTAGAACATCAGCCTTCCAAGCTGATTGTGAGGGTTCGATTCCCTCTACCCGCTCCAGTCAAAAAAATTTTGATATGAATGACACCTTTTGTGGTGGGGTTGCAGAGCGGTCAAATGCAGTAGACTGTAAATCTACCGGTTATGCCTTCGATGGTTCGAATCCGTCCCCCACCACCATTTTTATTTTAAATTCCCGCATTTTTCATCTTCGATGTTTTATTCCACACTTGAAGTTTCTCTCTATTACAAGAGTTAAAATTGTCTCTTCGACGTTTTGTTCCATAAAATCAGATTTCCTTTGTGCTTGATATCTCTGGTAATTGATATATTTTCAATTTGAAGTACTCCCAATCTCGGAAGCCATAAGCCTGTTTTATCAACCATCGGATCTTATTATTGAATCCTTCCATTTGAGCATTGCTGATATGGCGGAACGTCCAGAAGGAAACAATACCTTCCAACTTATCGCGAATTGTTCTTGCCATTGTTTTCATTTCCGAAATGTCAGACTTTTCTGCAGCTTTACACCAACGCAAAAATGCAAAGCGTGCATGCCAGGAATCCGTTGCCGTTCTGTAAATACTGCGCAACGCTTCCTTCAACATATAAGCATCAATCAAACTTTGAAATTTCTCCCTCATATTATTTAATATTACTTTGCCATCTTCCGGTAAATTTTCTTTATTCATAAGAAAAATAAAACGCAATCCTTTTATTTGTTTACGTTGATAATCATCCATTTTTGCGGTAAGTCTTCGCCGTACAGCATCTAATTTATCATTCATCAATTTGATGACATGAAAATGATCAAATACTATATGCGCTTTAGGAAAGTTTTCAGATATCCATGAATAGTAAGAGTTTGCCATATCCATTGTTACTATTTTCAGTTTACTTTTCTTTAACTTTTTTAATGCGCCTGACAACGCTGCAATACCTTTTCCTTCTCCAACATGAATAACAGCTCCCGATTGTAAATCTCGGACTATTGTTAAAAAATGTTTATTTCTCATCCCTCTCCCCACATGAATTTCATCAATCCCGATC
>JAZUCU010000012.1:0-59494 GCA_045639325.1 Victivallales bacterium | reverse complement strand
CATAGGAAAGCAGATTGCGAACAGCGGTTGCTGCTGCAATCTGTACTGTCATTCCGGGAGTATCAAGAGCCGGAAAAACCGTCAACGCAGATGCGTTGATCAATGTCGGTTCTTCGGCTCTTGCTTCTTTCAGCCGGGTCTTCCATTGTTGGGCATTTAGTGGCATTTTTAACATCTCATATTTGAGTGATTATAACTTATACCGCTTTTGCGAAAAAGTCAATCTCAAACCGTCAGAAAGTTTGTTATTTTATGGTTCCCATTTCAGAAACTCCGCGTTTGGTTCTGCATTTTTCAACGAATTTCCGGATACTTGAACAGGTGATACGGGAAGTTCTATGAGCGAGTTTCACCAATTCCAGCTCTCCCGCATTGACCAAATCGTAAACACCTTTTACCGTCCGATCCAGAAAGCGGGCAGTCCGCTGCACTGAAAACATTTGCAGGTCTTCCAACGGATTTTTTTCCATGTCCGGAATTTTGTCCGACTCATCTGCCGTGATCAGGCAACGCAGTTCTTCCATTTCATCTTCCGGAATCACACCACATTTATGAAGCGGTTCCACAACTTGAAGCAAAGTTTCAATTGTTTCTTTCTTTAACATATATATCCTCCTATTGTTATGGGGTTTTCTTTCATATTATACTATACAGGAAGATACATAACAAGCACTTTTCATTCGGGGAATGTAACGATAACACAGATGTTACATCTTTTCATCATCCGAAAGTAATTTCACGGCATTTATCGTTACCTCTTCTCCCGAACTGATTTGCAATTCGTTGGCTGCCAGCTTGTCAATTATCACATTTAACTGCAGTAATTGTATTTCTGTTGCGTTGTTTACAAAAGATGTTATCCGTTCCCGCAGAACATCCCGCAATGGAGAATAGTTTATCGCCATTACTTCCGGTTCTTTGGAAATCAATCCACGCATCAGTGAAATTCCCTGCAAACGGGCTTCCCGGTCAGCATGACTCTGATAATGTCTGGTCATTGCAGATGTCAAATGCCCGACAATACTCTGAACGATAGGCAGTGGTACACCGCGGATACCGGCGTAATAACAAAAGCAATGCCGTAAACTGTGGAAATCTTTGACGCTTTGCACCCGTTTGCGTCCGGGAACACTTTTACTTGTCGCTATTCCAAGCGAATGGAGATAGCCGAGAATTTTTCTGTTCAAAACACCGTGATGAGTCAGATAAAGTTCAGCGGCTTCCGGAACAATATACTCTTCCATGCCGGAAACCTCCCATTGTTTTTCCAGAAAATCTGAAAGTTCGTATTCAATGGGAATATGCACCAGTGTTTTAGTTTTCCGGGTGATCCGGTGGATTTCTTTTTGGAAGAAATCAGGATTGCCGTCTGCATCGAAAACTGTCATTTCCACATCTTTCCATCGAAGCGTTGCAACATCCCCCAGGCGTAATCCTGTGCAAATTCCCAGAGTAAACAAGGCTTTCTGCAATGGCGGTGGATTGGCAAAGATCAGTGCCAGTTCATCTTCAGAAAAAATTTCCCGTTCCACCGGTTCCAGTTTTAATGGTTTGATATGGAAAAACGGGTTTTCTTCCAGAGTGTACCCCAAATCTGAAAGCAGGAATGTAAATACCGCTTTGCAGACAGACTGATAACGGTTCAGTGTGGTATTGCTCAATACTCCACCTGATTCATAATCTTTGAATGGTTTGCGTTGCGGACAATTTCCGGCGATATATCTTATAGACCGGTTCCAGCGACCGTTTTTGCGGATGTAGGCAATATAGGCTTCGGCGTGTTCCTTTTCAACTTCGTCCAGCGTCCGTAAATTGAAATTGTCTTTGAGATACGAAGCAAAGTCATACCAATACCGTCTGTTGACTTTTTCAATTTGAGGAGAAGCTACCCGTGTATGCGGTTTTTGAAGATGAAGATCAAAGGCATCATCCAGGGTGATTGTCAGGCGGGCTTTCAGTTTTTTCAATTTTGCCCGTTCTTCCAGATACTCGGTTCTGGTATCAACTTCCTTGATCCGTTTTCTGCGTTCAAGAAAATCTTTTGCAGCAGCTTCAGCCTCCCGCTGAGTGGTGATATGTCTGCCATTGGCAGTTTTCAGGGTTATGGTCTTGCGTTTACCATCGGAATCGTAGTATTGCAGATAAAAATGTCCATTCGATGGATTTTTGCTTATTGATCCGTTACCATGCTGCTTTCGTTTGGAGTTTTGAGAAGCCATATGCAGTCCTTTCACGATTTTTCTGCGTTTTTCGTCATCATACCATGATTTGACGAAAAACGCAACGGAAAAGGACTTGAAAAATGTAACTGGCTGTGTTATATTAACGTCATGTTAGATTAAGCTGAATTTATTGCAGTCTTTGAGTAAAATCACTCAAAACCGTAATATTAAAAACAATCCGGAACAGTGCGGATTTCACCTCAAAGCGACTTCTGCTTATTTCTGCTTTTTTTGCATCGACACCATCCAAAACACCGAAAAATTGAGCTGAACAGAAGTTTCGACAGAAAAATTGAAAAATTCTGCCATTAAAAAGTATTGTAAATCACAAATGCTTGATAATCAAGAAAAAGGAATAAGAAAAGGTCAAAAATTCTGCACCGGCAGGATAGTGATCATCGCCATTCTGGCATCCATGCTGCTTCCGGCTCTGAAGAATGTCCGGGTAAAAGCTCAGGCAATAAACTGTCAGTCAAATCTGAAACAGTTGATGCAGGTTCATTTGCTTTATGCGGATGACAGCGATGGCTGTGTTCCCGGCTTGAATGAAGACAGTGCGTATGAAGCATTAGATCTGCTTTACAAAAAAGGAAAATACCTTGGTGATATCATAATTTCAAAATGTCCTGCGGCAAAAGACTACAAAACAACGAGTCTTTATTATACCTATGGCTGTCCGATGAATTTTACTAATGATGGATGGAATGATTACAAACGCTACTATGTAAAACAATTTAAATTGGCTGGCAGTTCTTATAAGACCCGTTTTCTCACGACGAAAAGAATCCTGATGCCATCGACCTTTCTTTACAATGGAGACTCCTGCAGGAATCCGAGAAGCCGGGCAAGTCAGCATGCAGGCATTTGGCGTGTTACAAAAAATGCCGCCTATCCAGCATATTATGCACGCCATTCCAACAGAATCAATTTCAACTTTTTTGATGGTCATGTGGAAGCGGTAAATGGACTTGCTTATTACAAATACGTTTCCGCGGAACAGAAAAGTGATGGCGGGGCAACAGGTCAGTTTGCCCGTTATGTCGATCAGTATGGAATGGAAAATCAGAAGTGGATTGCAAATACCGGCCGGTAATAATTAAAGGATTTTTTGCAGTATGAAAAAAATATTGACGTCTGCCCTTTTTGCGGCAGTCATGGGATTATTCGGGGAAAATCTGGTAAAAGAGGGCGATTTCAGCCGTCTGAAAAATCTTGATGGTTTTGCCATGACCAATGGTGCGGGAAAAATCTCGCTTTTTACCGAAGATTATACATGGAACAAGTGTGCAAAACTCGAAATCACCAAAGTTGTCAAAACTGCACACAAAACAGAAATGACAGCGGCTTGCGGCTGGATCGGATGTCACTCCAAAAATGCCGGCTTTGTTGTCAAACCCAATACAACATACCGTTTTTCTGTAGAGTTGAAAGGCAGCAAAGCCATGCAAGTTTCCGTGAATACCCAGCAGTGGGGAAAAGGAAAAGGTATTTGGCAGGGAAAAGCCGTTTCAACATCGGTCGGACGAGTCAATATTTCTTCAGACTGGAAAAAAATTGAAGGGACATTCAAGACAAAAGCCAATACCGGAAAAGCTGCTTTGCAGATTCAAATGTGGCACGATACACAGTATGGTCCCCATAAATTCAGCGTGGGTGATTTTGTCCTGATTGACAATGTTGTTGTCGAAGAAATGAAACCGAAAGTCATGCCGACAGCTGCGTCTGCTGCACTTCCGGAAGCATCTGTGAAAAAATCCGTTCTGCTTTCTGATTCTTCTGAAGTGGTCCGGGATTTTCTTGTATTGCGCGAGAACGGAAAAACTTCCGATTTGACATCTTTCACAGTCCGCCCTGCCGGAGAAAATATTCAAATATCTGTTAATTGTCAGGAACCGGGAACAGTGACGGTGGGAAAAGGTGTTTGGGATGGTGACGCCGTTGAGATTTTCTTTACCCGGAACGGTAAAACGGTTCAGTTTGCTGTCGGTGCAGGCGGGGCAACTTTTTCGACCGGAAATGTTCCGTGGAAAGCCTCATGTAAAGCCGAACAAAACAAATGGAGTGTTACAGCAGAGATTCCGTTCAAATCAATCGGCGGGAAGTTGAAAAAAGGCGATACTGTTTCTTTCAATATTGCGCGTCAGCGTTTGAAAGCAAAACAGTTTTTGACTTGGGCACCTTTGAAAGAAAACTTTATGGAGCCGGAACGGTTCGGCGTGCTGGTTATGGGTGATTTTTCTGCTGCGTTCCAGAAGAAATACGGAAAAAAGATCACAGTTGCAAGCCGCGATGCTTATGAAAAAGCCTGTGCTGCAGAAGAAACAGCCCGGCTGAAAGCAAAATTTGCAAAACTTTCCACCCGTAAATTTGCGGTTGCACCGGTTTCATCAGTCAGCAATTTTGCTATTCCGTTTGTGCCGGATGAAGTGTTTGATCTTGTGGAAAAAATCAATCTTTCCGCAGCGGTCAATGAACGGAAAGCTCTTCCTGTTGCAATTATGAACTTGACCGATAAGCCGGCGGATTACAGAGTTATTCTTGAAACCGCTGAACACAAATACAACGGTTCTTTCGGGCTGGCTGGATTTCCGGCAGAGAAAATCACTCAACGGTACGCTGTCCGGTTCAAAGATAATGATAAAGACTCCGGAAGTTTGCGGTTTGACCCGCTTCCGAAGATGGGTGATGCTTATACCATGACAATACCGCCACGTGAAGCCGGTGTTGTCTGGTTTGACTTCAATACCGACGACGTAAAGCCCGGTATTTATCAGGGGCGTCTGCGTGTGATTCCTCTTTCAGAACCTGCATCCTGGACGATTATCAAAAATGATTATCATAATCGGAAATATACCGGAGAAATGCAGGATATTCCGGTGACTTTGACTGTTCACAATGCAGTTCTGCCCAAAGATCCTGTGATTCCGATGAACTTTTTCCAGTGGGCACCGGAAGAAGGCGTTTTCTATGGAATGGCGGAATGCGGAACCCGTGAATTCGGGCTTGATCCATGGAAATTCAGGTTCAAGAAAATCGGTAAAGACAAGATTGAAATTAATCGGGCTGCCTCTGCTTTGCAGGTGAAAAATATCCGGGATCAGATTGCATGGGCAAAAAAATATAATATCAAACCCACCTTTTTCATCGGTTTCGGTGCTTATGGTGTTTGCAAACAGTTGTACGGGGCAGCGGCTTGGGGCGATTGGATTCGCGGTGTAAAACAGCTCATGAACGAAAATGGCGTTGCCGACAAAGATTTCATTATCGAAACATGGGATGAACCGAAAAACCGTCAGATGGCAGAGATTCTTGACAGCCACAAACGTGCAAAACAGGCTGAACCGACTGTCCGATTGACTGTTACTCTGGCGCACTGGAAGCCCTCCGTGGCAAACGTGAAGGCGATGAAAGGTGTGATTGACGGCTGGTGTCTGTGGGGAACGCAGTATTTTGAATCCCCGTACAAAGAAGTCTTCAAAGATCATCAGAAAAGCGGTGTTATAATAAGTCATTACATGTGCAGTACTTCCATGCGGGAAAATCTCGCACGGTACTTCCGCCGTCTGCCGTGGACAGCGGCATATTACAAACTGGATGCGGCTCACATGTTCTGGTTCTATGATAACTACGGCGGATTTGGTTCTTCTGACTGGAAAGTGACGACCCGCGGTGGAATTTATTACAAGTCCTTCAACAACTGTATTCCGTCGATCCGTTACATGGCAATCCGGGAAGGTGTTACCGACCTCAAGTATATCTCTCTCGTAAAAGATCCTGCCAAGGCGCGGGAATATCTGAAGCGGATTTATGTCACAAATTCCCATGATCCCAAAGAACCGGAACGTGTCAGAGAAGAGATTCTGAACGCTCTTTCCCGCTGAACATAAAGGAAAAACAATATGAGTAGTAGAATCAAACGTTTGTTGTGCGGCTTACTGATGGTTACCGGAGGTACAGTTTTTGCAGATATTTCAGCGAAGCTCCCCAAAGTGGGCAATCGTGCTGCGTGGAAGACTGTTGAGTCCCATCCTGCATGGAAAAACATCTTGAAACTTGCAGAAGAACAACGTATTAAGAAATTGGAAGATCCGTTCCCGTATTATCTTGACTTTCGCAAAAATGGGGATCGGAAGAGTTACCAATCACGCTTGAATGTCATTCAGGGATTTGGTCCCCTTGCTGTTGCATATTGTGTGACCCGTGATAAAAAGTGGCTTGCGCCGATTGAAAAACGGATCCGGATGCTTATTGATCTGCCGACATGGGTTCTTCCATCTCATTATGTTCCTGTGAACTGTCATACCGGAAAGACAGATGTGATTGATATCGAAGCAGCCTCGATTGCCGCTGAATTATCTCTGCTGCTGAACATTCTGGGCGAAGATTTGGATAAAAATCTTGCCGAACGATTGAAGCAGGATTTGATCCGTCGAATTGTTATTCCGTGGGAAGAACTCATTGATGGAAATCATTACATGTACGACTGGATGGAGCGGAAAGATAACTGGAACGCCGTTTGTATCGGCGGTTGTGCCAGAGCTTTTCTGATGCTTGATATTGCACCCGAACGGAAAGAGCGTTTGCTGAATTATGCGATGCAGAAACTTGAAAATTATTTTGTCGGTTTCGGAAATGACAGCTATTGTACCGAGGGAATCAGTTATTGGTATTACGGCTTCGGATATTTTCTTCAGCTCACAGAGTATGTTCAGCGTTACAACGGAAAAAATCTGTTGGATATATTTCCGAAAGCGAAATCTGCAGCCGCATTCCCGGAAAAAATCCTGATTGTACCCGGATGTTATCCGGCTTATGCTGATACTCATGCAAATGTAAGAAATCCTTATTACCTGGAATTTCGTGATATCCTTCTAGGAAAACGGAAAGGGTTTTCCAGTCAATATAATTTGAAGAAGAATAAAACGTTCTCGAAAATCCTTTCCATTTTGTTCGTTCCTGTCGATGAAAAACCGCTGGATGAAATAAATCCGGAAAAGAACACCGTATTTTCTCAAGCTCAGGTTTATGTCGTAAGAGGTTCTGCTGATTGCCGCATGGGTGTTTCTTTCAAAGGCGGAAACAACCGGGAGTTCCATAATCATAACGATGTCGGTTCCTATGTTATTGCCATTGATGATGTACCTGTTGTTCTTGACCCCGGAACGGAAGTTTATACGGCACGAACATTCAGTAATCGCAGATATGTATCCCGTCTGATTGGAAGTTACGGTCACTCTGTCCCCCGGATTGACGGCAAAGAACAAACTCATCTGTCCGGTCAGCCTCCGGTTGGTTTTGTTGGCGCAAACCTTGCTCCGGCAAAAGCAACTGCTGCAAAAATTCTGAAACAGACCGCATCCGAAAAAGGTCTGTCTGTGACCATGGATTACAAGGCAGCTTACAATTATATTCCGGGAATTTCCAAATTGGAACGGTGCTTCGATTTTGAACGGACAAATAAAGGACGTTTCATTGTTGCAGATACCGCAGAATTTGATCGGGAAATGCCCTTTGAAGGTGCTGTAATTACGGAAGGAACAGTGGAAGAACTTGGAAATCAGAAGTATTTGATCAAGTACAAAGAAAAAGCGGTTGTATTGGAAGTTACCTCTTCTGTTCCGTTCAAATTTTCTGTCGATATGATTCTGGAAAAGACTTCCGGAAACCGCGTATTCCGCAGAATGTCATTCAAGACGGTGAAAAATTGCCGCAGTATCAAAATGGAATTCAAATACACTCCGGTTCAATAAAACCGGACAGTTTGATTTTTTGTTGCAGACGGGCAGATTTTTAATTGCCCGTTTGCATTGTTTCTATTCCTGCGAAGACTGATTCTGCACATATTTATGTTATAATCCCAAAAAATCTGTTATAACCTTTGTTATATTATGTTGAAAAAGAAGAGTTTTCTCGCGAAAATATGGTTCTTCGACGGTTTGTGCCAAAACACGCAGGAAAATTGAAAAAAAAGAAAGACGAAATGAAAACACTGTTTATTCCGAGAAACTTCGGTTAACTGAAAAACAGCCCCAATGAAGACGGAGCTTTACTGTACCGCGCCGTTTGCGCTGATTCTTAATTCACCAATGCTGTTACGGACGGGAAGTTTTTACTTGTGTTACCGAAAGAATTTTTAAGCTCAATGAAGTTTTATTTTTATGGAACAAACCGTCGAAGAGGCAAAAAACTACACCATCTTTACTCGCGATAGCGAGAAAACTTCATCCGTCTTCATCTGCTCAGCAGATTACGCCGTGACAAGCAAGTGGAGCGTAAGCGGCACGTCTTCACAAGCGACCACAGGGAGCAATTTCATCCACCTTCGCACAAGGCTACGGCGGACAAGCAAGCAAGTCTTCTCTGCGGCTTGGTGAAGATGTCCCGGCTTCATTGCATTACGCCGTGGCAAGGAAGAAAACCTTCGGTTTTGAGTGAAGAGCTTTTGTTGACACAAAAGCGTGAAGAGAAGACTTGCGTCTTCGTTCGCCATTTTTTTTGCAAAAAAAATGGCGGAGAGAAAGGGATTCGAACCCTTGGTAAAGTTGCCCCTACACAGCATTTCCAATGCTGCGCCTTCGACCACTCGGCCATCTCTCCGCTTAGGATATCATTAATATATCACCCATTTTTAAAAATGCAAGCGAATTTTGTAAACTTTTTCAAAAAAAACTTGAAGAATGCTCAAATAATGGTATATTATGCATATTAATAGATAGATGAATGGTAAAAGCTGGATGAAAAAGCAACAGCGGATTTGTCTTGAGAAAGGATCATAGATATTATGGAAGTGAAATTCGATTCTGTCGAAAGCGTCATTGAAGATGTACGCGCCGGCAAAATTGTTATCGTTACCGATGACGAAAATCGGGAGAACGAAGGCGATTTGATGTGTGCCGCAGAATGTGTGACCCCCGAAATCATTAACTTTATGATTACGCACGCGCGCGGACTCGTTTGTGCTCCGATTACGGAAGCCAGAGCAAGAGAATTGCAGATTTGGCGTGCACCTTCCACCGATCATTTCAAAACCGCATTTACCGAAAGTGTGGATGCTTTGGAAGGCGGTACAACCGGAATCAGTGCGTATGACCGCGCAAATACCATTAAAAAACTGCTTGATTCGAAGACGACTCGTGACAGTTTCGGTATTCCCGGACATATCTTTCCCATCGCTGCCCGTCCCGGCGGCGTGTTGCAGCGGACCGGTCACACCGAAGCCTCTACGGACCTTGCCCGGATGGCAGGTTATGCTCCCGCCGGTGTGATTTGTGAAATCACGAAAGATGACGGTACCATGGCTCGTATGGATGATCTTCTGAAATTCCGCGAAAAATTCGGATTGAAATTGTGTTCCATTGCGGATATTATTGCTTATCGCCGCAAGACTGAAAAGTTGGTCAAGCGCGAATCTGAAGCATCATTGCCCACAAAATACGGTAATTTCCGTTTGTGCGTGTACAGTTCCGGCGTAGATAACGTTTCTCATCTGGCATTGGTCATGGGTGATGTTGCCAACGCAAAAGATCCGGTGTTGGTACGTGTGCACAGTGAATGTTTGACCGGTGATGTCTTTGGTTCCTGCCGTTGCGATTGCGGGGATCAGCTTCAGGAAGCGATGCGCCGTATTGCAGCGGAAGGCTGCGGTGTGATCGTTTACATGCGTCAGGAAGGACGCGGTATTGGTTTGGAAAACAAGATTCGTGCTTATCAGCTGCAGGAACAGGGGTATGACACGGTGGAAGCGAATTTGAAACTCGGGTTCCCTGCCGACTTGCGTGAATATGGTCTTGGCGCACAGATCCTTCTTGACTTGGGTGTTTCCAGCATTCGTCTGCTGACAAACAACCCGAAGAAACTGGTTGGGATCGACGGATACGGCTTGACGATTGCGGGACGTGAATCGATTGAGATTGCGCCGCATGAACATGACATGTGTTATTTGCGCACAAAGAAAGAAAAGATGGGACATCTTTTGAACTTGGAATCAGAAACAGAGAAATAATATATATTATTGAGAAAGGAACGAAACAATGAATAAGAATGTAACGAATGTGTACGAAGGTGAATTGAACGCCGCCGGTATGAAACTTGCAGTGGTCTGCGCCCGTTTCAATGAATTTTTTGTGAGCAAATTGCTGGGCGGTGCTGTGGATGCATTTGTGCGTCATGGCGGCAGTGCCGATGATATTTCTGTTGCCTGGGTTCCGGGTTCTTATGAACTGCCTTTTGCAGCGAAAAAGATGTTGGAAAACGGCAAATATGATGCTGTGATTGCGTTGGGTGTTGTGATCAAAGGTGCTACATCTCATGCTGATTACATCAACGGTCAGGTATCCAAGAGTCTGGCACAGATCGGTATGGATACCGGCATTCCGGTTGTCTATGCTGTTGTAACAACAGAAAACATTGAACAGGCAATTGAACGCAGCGGCACGAAAGCGGGCAACCGTGGTGCTGATGCAGCAGTTACCGCGATCGAAATGGCGAATCTGAGCAAAGCGATCGTCCGGGGTGTTTGATGAACGAAGATCCGAAAAATGCTGAAGTGTCTGCGGAAGAATCTGCGGACACCATGAATTATAATTACAAGCGTCTCGGTCGTGAGCTTGCGATGCAGTTTCTGTTTCAGTGCGACCTGACCGGTGGTGAATGTACGGATGCCATGCGCGATGAATTCTGGGCACAGGCAGAAGAATCCGGCGAATTTCCGGCAAACCGTGTATTCCGCAAAGCCCGTAACTATGCGGAACGACTGGTGGCAGGCGTCAATGAGAATGAAAATGAGCTTATGGACATCATCAGTGAATTTTCTCATGACTGGGATGCCGACCGTATTGCGCCGGTTGACCGCAGCATCATGAAGATTGCGATTTACGAGATGAAGTACAGTGACGGAATTCCGATGCTTGTAAGTATTGATGAAGCGATTGAAATTGCGAAGAAATTCGGGTCCGAAAAATCCGGTAATTTTATCAACGGAATTTTGAACAGCGTAAAAAACAATCTGATCAAAAAATCCTGAACGGCAGGAACAAAGTAAGGTTATTGTAAATGTCGATTTTTTCAAAATTAAAGGAAGGGCTGCAGAAGACCGCGACAACGATCAGTCGTACATTCAGTAGCGTTTTTACAGATGTAAAAGCGTGGGATGCAGATACATATCGTCAGATGGAACGTACCCTGCTGGAGTCCGATTTCGGCCCGGCAGTGACGGCGTCCATTGTAGCTGAAATCAAGAGACGGTATGAGATCGGTGAGATCAAAACGGGGGAAGATGCGTCCCGTGTTGCAGCAGCTTATATTGCAGATATGCTTCGTCCCGGTTCGCGCAGTCTGAATAAGGCGGCGAGCGGCCCGACCGTGGTTCTGTTTCTTGGTGTAAACGGGAGCGGCAAGACGACGAGCATCGGCAAACTGGCATGTCAGTGGGTATCCGAAGGAAAGAAAGTCATGCTTGCGGCATGTGATACATTCCGTGCTGCAGCGGTGGAACAGTTGAAGTTGTGGGGCGAACGCTCCGGAGCGACCGTTGTTGCTTCGAAACAGGGGGCGGATGCTGCTTCCGTCGCTTATGATGCCATTCAATCTGCCATTGCGAAGGATGTAGACTATCTCTTGATTGATACAGCAGGCCGTCAGCAGAACAAAAAAGGCTTGATGGATGAATTGACAAAGCTGCGTCGTATTGTGCAGAAACTGATGCCGGAAGCGCCTCATGAAACGATTTTGACGATGGATGCGTCTCTGGGCTTGAATGCACTTTCCCAGGCGCGTGAGTTTGCCTCTGCTGCCGGAGCCAGCGCGTTGATCATTACAAAGCTGGATGGAACAGGGAAGGGCGGCGCCGCCTGTGCGGTGGAACAGGAATTCCATTTGCCGATTTTGTATATCGGGGTAGGGGAAGCGCCCGGGGATTTGCATGAATTTTCTCCCGATGAATATGGTAAAGCCGTATTTTCTCTGAATGAAGAATAAAACAGACGTTATGAAACACAGCCCTGAAGACATCTATTTTATGCAGAAAGCGATCCGCCAGGCGGAGAAAGGAATTGGTGCAGTCAGTCCCAATCCTGCCGTCGGTGCTGTGATTGTGAAAGATGGTGTTCTGATTGGGGCGGGGTATCACCACAAAGCGGGGATGCCGCACGCTGAAGTGGAAGCGATTCGCAGTGTTCCGGATGCTGCCATGTGTAAAGGTGCTACGATTTACGTAACGCTGGAACCATGTTGTACAACGGGGCGCACGCCGCCCTGTTGTGATGCCATTATCCGGCATGGTTTCTCCCGGGTAGTCGTCGGGTGCTGCGATCCGAATCCTGCCCATGCGGGACGCGGCTTTGATTTGCTGCGTTCTCATGGAATTGAAGTGGTGGTTGACGTCTGCCGCGATTGCTGTATGGCGTTGAATGAAGCCTTTTTCTATTGGATCCGGACGAAACGCCCTTTTGTCGTGTTGAAGTTGGCGGAAACCCTTGATGGCAAGATTGCTACAGCTGGCGGCTCCTCTCAATGGATCACTGGTGCGGCGGCGCGGAAACATGTGATGAAACTGCGTTTGCAATCGGATGCCGTGATGGTTGGCGGGGAAACGTATCGGCTGGACAATCCTTCGTTGACTGTCCGCAATGGGGCAGGGAAGGTGTTGAAGACGCCGCGGCGTATTGTTGCCAGCCGGAGTTTGCAAGCGGAAGCCTTGCCTGCCGGTTGGGAATTGGCAGATGTGACGTCGGCGGAAAAATGGGATTCGTTCCTGACGCGTCTCGGCAGTGAGCAGGTGACGATGTTGTTGCTGGAAGGTGGCGGCGAACTTGCGGCGTCTGCGTTATCGGCGGGAGCGGTGAATAAATTGGAGATGCACATTGCGCCGAAAATTCTGGGCGGCAGAAACAGCCGATCCTCCGTTGGCGGGCTTGATCCGGAACGGATATCGGACGGATATGTATTGCGCGACATGAGTTGGCGCAAAGCGGGTGAAGATTGGATAGTGACTTGTTATCCGGAAAGGAATTAAAGATATGTTTACAGGTATCATACAGAAACTGGGGCGTATAGCGGACCGGCGTCTTTCCGGTGCATCGGGGAAATTGATCATAGAAATGGATGAGCCGTATGCGAATCCGGAAGGCGGCGAAAGTATTGCCGTGAACGGGACCTGTCTGACGCTGGAAAGCTGGAGCGGGAAACAATTTGTATTTCATGTTATGGAAGAGACATTCCGCCGTACCAACCTTGGCGAATTACCGAAAGGCGGCGTTGTGAATCTGGAACGTGCCATGGCGGCGGGGGATCGTTTCGGCGGTCATATCGTGACTGGACATGTGGATGGAACGGGGGAAATTCTCAAGCGTGAAAATGTGGGTTCCGACCTGGAATTCACAGTATCCCTGCCGGAAACGATTGCGCCTTATCTTGCGCCGAAAGGAAGTATTGCCCTTGATGGTATCTCTTTGACACTTGCCAGTTTACACGCGGATCATTTTACGGTCCGGATCATTCCCACGACCTGGGAACATACTGCATTGCGTTATCGCAACAAGGGGGATAAAGTGAATCTGGAAGGCGATTTGATTGGGAAATACGTGCAGCATCAGCTGGCAGTCATGCTTGGCAAGACGCCGGAAGCTGCCACCCGGAAAGAAATATCCATGGAAGATCTTCTTAATGCAGGGTTCTGACAATGAAGCGTGATAATTCGCAACGGTTGTTCGGTATGGCGATGGGACGGTTGAATATTCCGGCAGCAGAGACTCGTGACTTTGCCGTGATGCCCCATTTGCATTGTGCGGAATTGCCGTTGGATGCTTGGCTGGGAGAAAAGCATTATGTTTCTTATTATCTGGACGAGACCCATTACCGTAATTTATATTGTGGCTCGGTGATGGATCCTCAGGTATGCCGTGCGATTTTGAGTGCGCCGGAAAAACATATCCGCGACTTTGTTTCGGAAACGAAAAGTGTGCTTGGAAAGTTATCCGCTGCCGGAGTGAATCATATCTCGCTTGATTTTGATTTGGAAGAGATTGCGGGAGATGAGGAGGCGGAAGAAAAACTGTTGTTTGTTCTTCGTCTTCTTGCTCCGGTATTGTATCGGAATAAGCAAACTTTGCTGTTGCCCTGCCGGTTGCCGTCCTGCCATGAGCCGGGGGTGATTTTGCGTTTGATGCGCAATACTTTGAGTCCGTGGATCAAGCTGCGTCTGGAACTTCATCCTTACGATTGGAAGAAAGAGGATGACCAGAAAAAAATGGCATTATCTTTTGTCTTTGAAGCCGGAGCGGTTGTGTTTGTTTATGATGCGGACAGTGGCTGCCGTATTCAGAAAGAGCATGTTGATCTCTGGCTGCACACGCTGGAGCAATACGGATATACCGGACCATTTCTGCTGGCACCGCTTTCCCGCAGACAGATGTCTTTACCTGAATCGGAGTCCTGGGACAAGATTTCGGAAGGATATTTGAGCAATACCTTATCGTAAAAAAATGGGAAATATTTGCAAATTTATGCTCTCTGTACGGGTTCTTATTTGCATTTTTTAAAATATAATATATAATATAATTGTTGTCTTTATCCTGTACGGGATAAAGTTTGTGGAATTTGTGGTATAAAACTAACAAGAAAGAGAAACATTATGCCTTCCAACGAATGGTTGTTGATCACCGTAGGTGCAATTCTGGTGAACAATGTGGTGCTGACCCGTATTCTTGGGATCTGCCCGTTTCTTGGTGTATCCAAGAGACTCGAAACGGCACTGGGTATGTCCGGTGCAGTAATTTTTGTGATGACGATCGCGTCCTTTGTGACTGCGGTTCTTTACAAGTGTCTGTTGACGGTTGAACTTCACATCAACGGTCAGACAGTGAATCTGGGATTTACGAAGATTCTGTTATTCATTGTGGTTATTGCCTCACTGGTACAGATTATCGAAATCCTGTTAAAAAAGTTTACGCCTGCGTTGTATTCAGCCCTTGGGATTTATCTGCCCCTGATCACGACGAACTGTGCCGTTCTGGGGGCGGCTGAATTGAATGCGGCGGCGAATAACGGAATCGGGCGTGGTATTATCGGCTCTACGGTATTCGGTCTTTGTACCGGAATCGGATTCGGTCTTGCGCTGATTCTTTTCGCCAGTTTGCGCGAACGTTTGGAACTTTCCATGATCCCGAAGCCGTTTCAGGGAGTGGCAATTGCCCTGATTACGGCAGGTATTCTTGCGATGGCGTTCATGGGATTTTCCGGACTGGTGCATTAAAAGAAAGGTTTCAAAATGACGGTTACGATATTAACCGCTGTATGTGTGATCAGCATTGCAGGTTTGCTCCTTGGTGCATTGATCGCTTTTACGGCAAAGAAGTTTGCGGTTGAAACAGATCCGCGTATTGAAGAAGTGCAAAACATGCTGCCCGGTGCCAATTGCGGCGGATGCGGTTTTGCCGGTTGTGCGGATATGGCGGATGCCATTGTGTCAAAAGGGGCATCTCCCGCTTTATGTACAGCCTGTTCCGAAAATGATATTAAAGCAATTTCTGAATTTATGGGCGTTACGGCTGAAATGCAGGAAAAGAAAGTTGCAGTTGTCCTTTGCAGTGGTACGGTCAGCAAAGCGGCGCGGAAAGCCCAGTATAACGGTGTGATGGATTGCCGTTCTGCCTCCCGTGTGGCGGGCGGCGGCGGGAAAGCCTGCCGTTTCGGTTGTATCGGATATGGTTCCTGTGCCCGAGCCTGTCCCTTCGGTGCGATCGAGGTGCGTGATGGTCTTGCCATTGTACATCCTGAATTATGTCGCGGTTGTGGTAGATGCGAAGATGTCTGCCCGCGTAAATTGATCCGTCTTGTTCCGGTGTCGGCGAAAGTGCATATTTACTGCAATTCACTTGATAAACCTGCCGTGAAACGCCGGAATTGTCAAGCTGCGTGTATTTCCTGTAAGAAATGCGCACGTCTTGATTCGGAACATTTCAATGCGCAGGATCAGATGGTCCGTGTAAAATACGGGAATCCGCCGAATGAAGAAATTGTGGATGCCGTGAAATGTCCCACCTGTGCATTGCAGACAGAATCACAGCATCTTATGATTGATGTTGAAAAACAGGAAAAGGTGTAAACATGTATTCAAAATTGATTCCTCATTTATTTCGCGGCGGGGTACACCCTGCTGATGGTAAAGCTCTTTCCTGTTCCGAACCGATCAAGACTGCGCCTTTGCTGGATAAATACGTTGTGCCCCTGAATCAGCATATTGGAGCTCCGCCCAAGCTGATCGTGGAAAAAGGGCAAACAGTCAAGAAGGGGCAGATGATTGCCGAGCCGGGCGGATTTGTTTCTGCTCCGGTACATTCTCCCACATCCGGAACAGTTGGCGATATTGTGGAGATTCCCGGTGTTGCCGGAAACGTTCTTCAGGCGGTCGAGATCATCAGTGACGGTGCCGATGAATGGGATACCACGTTGAAGCCTATCACAAACTGGCGCAATACGGACCGTGAAAATTTGAAAAAGCGGATTGCCGATGCCGGATTGATCGGGATGGGCGGTGCTGCCTTCCCCACCCATGTGAAATTATCTCCGCCGCCGGAAAAAAATATTGATACGCTGATTCTGAACGGTGCGGAATGTGAACCGTATCTGACTGCGGACCATCGTTTGATGCTGGAGCATGCGGCGCTGATACTGGAAGGTGCCTCCATTGCTGCGAAGATTCTGAAAGTCAACCGCATTTATGTGGGGATCGAAAAGAATAAACCGGATGCCATTGTTGCGATGAACGAAGCTTCGAAGAAGTTCCATAATGTGGAAATCGTTCCCCTGCGTGTCCGTTATCCCCAGGGCGGGGAAAAACAGTTGATTTATTCCATTACGGGCCGCGCCATTGCAACCGGCGGTTTGCCGATGGACGTGGGGTGCGTGGTGTTGAATGTCGGTACCTGTGCCGCAATCCGGGAAGCTGTCGTGCTCGGTCACCCGTTGATTGAACGTCTGACAACGATCACAGGGACACCGGTTTGTAATCCGGGAACGTGGCGTTTACGCATTGGTACACCGGCATCGAAAGCATTGGAATTTGCCGGTGGCGTGAAAGAACAGCCAGCCAAATTGATTTTCGGCGGTCCGATGATGGGCTTTACGCAGGCATCTCTGGATGTTGCTGTAACGAAGAATTCTTCCGGTATTCTGTTGTTGAAAGCCAGTGAGACATCCTTCTATCAATCCTCTCCCTGTATCCGCTGCTGCAGATGTATTGCCGTCTGCCCGATGCGCTTGCTGCCCGGTCCTTTGAGTGTGATGATCGAAAGTGAAAAATACGATCTTGCGGAACAGAATTTTGTAATGGACTGCATGGAGTGCGGAGCCTGCACTTATGTTTGTCCCTCCAAACGCCCTTTGGTTCAGCATTTCCGCCGTGCAAAAGCAGAGATTCTTGAACTGCGCCGCATTGCCAATGCAAAGAAATAAGGAAAGTGAAATATTATGAGTGAAGAAAATAAAAATCAGGTTCCGGAGATCCAGTTGCCGGATACAAAACAATTGATCCTGAGTACATCACCCCATGTGCAGGATGGTGATTCCGTTGCCAAGATCATGTTCAAAGTTCTGATCTGTCTGCTCCCCGTAGTCGCTGCATCCATTATCTACTTCGGATTCAATGCAATTCGTGTATTGCTCATTACAACTGCCGCCTGTATGTTTTTTGAATGGCTGTGCTGCCTGATCGCACGCCGCCCCAATACGGTTTGGGATTATTCCGCCGTGGTTACCGGGGTGATCCTTGCGATGAATCTGCCGCCTCTGGCATCCTGGTGGTTGTGTGTCTGCGGTGCCTTTGTTGCGATCGTGATTGCAAAATGTGTATTCGGCGGATTGGGGCAGAACCCGTTCAATCCGGCGGCTGTAGCCCGTGTGGCGCTGCTGGTTGGTTTTGCCGGGCCGATGACGAAATTTACGGATCCCTGTCAGGGATTCATGGGGCCCACCTTTGTTTCCGGTGCGACCTCTTTCATTTCCGGTGCGACACCGCTTACCGCCGCGAAAGCAGCGACGACTGTGGAAATGATTTCCAGTCTGGAAACGCCGGAGTTGCTGTCGGATTATTTCCTCGGCTACATGGGCGGTTGTCTGGGTGAGACTTCCGGCTTTGCAATTCTGATCGGGGCGCTTGGACTTTTCTGTTTCCGGTTGATTTCCTGGCACATTCCTGTTTCCATGTTGACTTCAATTGTGATTTTTACCTGGATCGTAAATGGTTTCAACCCTGCAGTGACACCCGGCCCGTTGTTCCATTTGACGACCGGTGGTGTGATGATCGGTGCATTTTTCATGGCGACAGATATGGTGACATCCCCCATGACCAAGAAGGGGATGTTGATTTTCGGAGCCATGATCGGGGTATTGACTTGTATTATCCGTATCTGGGGCGGTTATCCGGAGGGTGTCAGCTTCTCCATCGTGATTATGAATGCCCTTGTGCCGTTGATTGACCGTATATGCTACAAACGCCCGTTCGGCTGGCATCCCGCCAGTATGTCGGCGTTGCAGATTCGCAGAGGAGAAGTGAAATGAGCAAGGAGTTAACGAAAAAGTCCGGAATTATTTATCTTTCCGTATTTCTGCTGCTGATCTGTGCGGTTTCTACGGCTGTCATGAGCGTTGTTGCGGTTTGTACGGAAAAGCCCATTCGTGAACGGCAGGCTGCCTTGATTGCTGAAACCTTGAAACAGGTTTTGCCGTCCTTTGACACGCTGGAAGAAAAAGTGGTCAAAGATCAGGATGCCACGGTTTATATTGCAAAAAACAAAGAAAACAACGTTGCCGGGTATGCAGTCCGCGCGGTTACCACTACGGGATACGGTGGACGTGTGGAGGCATTGGTTGGCTTTGAACCGAATGGTACGATTTACCGCATCGTCGTAACATCTCACAATGAAACACCGGGTATTGGTACGAAAGTGATGAACCGGGAACGTGTGAGAACGATCCGGGATGTGATTACGGGTAAAAAGGTTCCGGAAGGCTTGCCGCGGAATCGTGCATTGGATTCTTATAAAGGAAAGACGCTGAACGATAAGCTGGACCGCACGAATGTACATTTTGTTTCCGGCGCAACCATCAGCTCCAATGCCATGTTGGAACTTGTGAATACGGCATGCAATATTTTGAAACAGACAATACCGGGAGAGAAATAATTATGGCTTCCATTGTAAAAGAATTTGTGAAAGGACTCTGGAAAGAAAATCCGGTACTCGTCCTTGTTTTAGGAATGTGTCCCACGCTGGCAACCAGTTCCAATGCTGCCAATGCGGTTGCGATGGGGCTGGCAACGACCTTTGTTCTGATGTGCAGCAATGTGGTAATATCCATCATCCGCAACATTGTGCCGGGCAAAATCCGTATTCCCTGTTATATCGTGATCATTGCCACCTTTGTGACGGTTGTTGAACTGCTGATGAAAGCCTATGCTCCGGTTGCGATTTATCAGGCTTTGGGTATTTTTCTGCCTTTGATTGTGGTGAACTGTATTGTGCTGGGCAGAGCGGAAGCGTTTGCTTCAAAACACGGAATCCTGTTGTCGCTTGCCGACGGCTTGGGCATGGGGCTTGGTTTTACGCTTGCGTTGACAGTTGTGGGAATTATCCGTGAATTTTTGTCTGCGGGTACGATTTTCAATATTCACATGGAATGTTGGGACAGTGGTTTTTCCGTATTGGGGCAGGCGCCCGGAGGATTTATTGTGCTGGGCCTTCTGCTTGCCGGAATGAATTACTGGAATATGCGTAAAGCCCAGAAAGCAGGTATCCGCTATATCCCTGCACCGGACTTTGACTGCCGTCATTGCGCACTGTGCAGCTGGGATGGGAAAATGAAAAAACAGCCTATCAATAAAAAGTGAACTGAATTATGAAAAGCATTTGTGTACATTGTAAAAATTCCTTTGATGTGGATGACGGTTCCATCGGTCTGAATGTGGAATGTCCATTTTGTGGAAAAGAAATTGTTCTTGAGTGTGTGAAAAATTGCAAACATTGCAATCAGGAAATTCCGGCATCCGCAACAAAATGTATGCATTGCGAGAAATCCCAGGTTTCGATCGGCATCCGCAAACCCGGTGAACGGATTGCATCTGCCGAAGCCGCTCCCGCTCCGGTAGAAAAACCGGTTCACAGCGGACGCAAGATTGGCGTATTGAAGCCGGGTGAACGTTCTTCTCTGCCGCCGGAACCGGTCGTGGTGGAAGAAATTCCGTTGAAAGAACCGTCGCTCCCTGCGGTCGAAGCTCCGGCGCCTGCTGTTGTCGCAGAACCGGAAGCGCCTGTACAGAAGCCGCAGAAAATTGCGTTGAATCTGCCGGGTAAAGCCGCTGCTCCCGCTCCAGCATCTGAATCTGCTTCGGAACCTGCTCCCGCCCCTGCCGCTGGGAATGTGCCGAAAATTTCTTTGAAAATGCCCGGTGCACCGGCCGCAGCATCTGCGCCTGCCGCACCTGCTTCTGCTCCGGTCCCTGCTGCAGGTGGATTGAAATTAAACCTTCCGGGTAAAGCCCCGGGAGCCACCCCTGCCGCCGGTGGATTAAAATTGAATCTTCCGGGTAAAACACCGGGTGCCGCCTCTGCCGCCGGTGGATTGAAATTGAATTTGCCGGGGAAAGCTCCGGGAGCCGCGCCTGCGGTTTCTGCCCCCGCTCCTGCCGGTGGTGCACCGAAATTGAATCTGAAAGCCCCGGGAGCCGCTCCTGCGGTTTCTGCACCTGCATCGACACCGACACCTTCGGCTGCTCCTGCCGGTGGTGCACCGAAATTGAATCTGAAAGCTCCGGGAGCCGCACCTGCGGTTTCTGCTCCTGCCCCTGTTCCGAAAGCTCCGAATGCACCGAAGAAAGCGGTTGCCGTTCAGACATCGGTCCCTCCGCCGCTGCCGGTTGTCCCGAAAGAACCGGAAAAGGTGGAAGTCACACAGGAAAATCCGGAACCGGAAAAAGCAGAGAAACCGAAAATCGACTGGGGTAAAAAGATTCGTGTTGCAATTTTTATTCTTGCCAGTTTGATTATTCTTGCCGTTCTTGCCGGTGGCGGGTACTTTGTTTACAATATTCTGACATCCGGTGCAGACGCTCAATTGAAGAAAGGTCAGGAATTATTTGCCGCCGGAAAGAAAGCGGAAGCCTGTGCCATGCTGGAACGTTCCGCCCGACAGGGAAATGCTCAGGCAGCCTATTTGCTTGCCGGTTATTATGAGCGTGGGGAAGGGGTTGAAAAGAATGCTGCAACTGCGTTGGACTGGTATAAAGCTGCCGCTGAAAATGGCAATGCCGATGCGCAATATATGATGGCACAGCGTTATGAAAAAGGCGAAGGTGTCGATGCCGACCCTGTCAAAGCCAGAGAATTCTACAAGAAAGCGTCTGAACAGAAACATGCAAAAGCCAGTCTGGAATTGGCACGTTGTTATGAGCATGGTATCGGCGGAAATAAGAACATCAAAGAAGGGATCCCGTTACGGATTGCCGCGGCGGAAAGTGGTGACCCGGAATCATTATATGCTGCGGCAAAATATCGTTTGGAAGGAAATCAGACTGATTACAATCCGGAACAGGCTTTGAAAGATTTTATTTCTGCCGGGGAAAAAGGATATACTCTCGGGTATATTTTTGCCGGTTTGTATTATCGGGGTGATGGCAATGAAGCTAAAGCCAAAGAATTGTTTGATCTGGCATTCAAAGCTGTAACGGAGAAAAAAGACAGTCCGGTGCGAAGTGATATTCTTGCTGTTGCCTGGTGTTATGGTGCAGGCTTGGGATGTCCCCGTAATACAAATCAGGCTGCGGCATTGTTAAAGCCGTTGTGGGCAAAAGATGATGCGGAAGCGTTGTATCTGGATTATGTTTTCTTCGGTGCATCCAGCAATGCCAAAGAAAAACAGCGTGCGTCCGAACATTTGAAAAAGAGTGCCGATCTGGGATATGCTCCTGCTCAATATTCCTATGCGAAGCGGGTAGGCCGCAGTGCCGAACGGTATTTGGATGATGCGATTGCCCAGGGGAATGTGGAAGCATACGCTTTGCGTGCCGAATGGGAATTGAAGACGAATCCGGAGAAAGCAAAAGAATTGGCAATTTATGCTGCAGCCCGTAACGATGGCGATGCCTTGAAAATCATGGGGGATATTCATCTGAATGGATTGGCAGGTGTTCCCGCAAATAAGAAAGAAGCCTTGAGTTATTATAGTAAAGGTGTCAACTCTCATAAGAAAGCGGCATCCTCCGCCGCCTTGCAGACATTGAGCAAAGACAAAGAATTTGCTTCCGAAATGTTCAAGGTTCAGGAAGAAAAAGCCGCGCAGGGTGATATGGAAGCTAAGAAAATGCTGGCATGGTATTATCAGACCGGTACCGGCGTTGAAAAGAATATCAAAAGAGCGGTTGAGTTGTATAAGGAAACAAAGAACTATGCCGAACTGGTCAAAATTTTCAATCAGAATCAGGAAACGGCTGATATTCTGGATTTTCTTTCCAAATCTGCAGAAGGCGGCAATCCGGAACTTCAATACATGCTTGCACGGATTTATCTGGAAGGCAAGTTCGTGAAAGCCGATCCCAATGCTGCGCTCAAGTGGTATGAAAAAGCCGCCGCATCCGGTAATATGGAAGCGATGTATCAGGTCGGTATGATGAAGTCACCTTTGAATACGGCGGTGGAACTTTACGGTGCCATGCCGCCTGCAGCCGCTGCGATCAAGAAAGATGGAAAAGCTGCTGCGGAATGGTTCAAGAAAGCCGCACAGAAAGGGCATCTTGATGCGCAATACCGTTATGCGCTTGCTGTATTGGCAGGTCATGATCCGTCCGTCAAGAATCGTGCAGCGGAAGCACAGGAATGGATGAAAAAAGCGGCGATGCGAAATCATGCGCCTGCGCTTTTCCGTGGTGTGATGCTTGCTCTTACCCAGAAGAAAAATTTGACTCCCGCAGAAAAAGCCATGGCGAAAGCTGCTTTGCTCCGTGCCGCAAACAGCAATTATCCGCCTGCCATGTTTGCGTATGGCGAAGTATTGCGCTGCTCCGGACAGATGGCTGAGGCGAATAAATGGTATCTGAAAGCTGCCAAAATGAAATATGTCCCGGCAATCATTGCGGCGGGTAAAGTCAACGAATATAAAGCAGACATTCTTGCCGCTGCCCGTTTGGGATACGTCCCTGCGATTGCAGAAGAAGGGAACATCTTGTTGGCAGAAGGCAAACGTCTTTCCGGCAAGCAGCGAACTGCAAAATATGCGCAGGCTCAGGCGAAATATAATCAGGCGATGAAGATGAAATATGCCTGCGCCGGAAATAATCTGGGATGTCTCCTGATTGAACAGAATCAGAGACAATATACAACGGCAATGAACTACTTTATCGAAGCACGCAAAAACGGTTCACTCCGCGCAGCCTACAACCTTTCTCATTGTTACTTCCTGCAGAGCAGAAATTTTGAACTTGCTCTTCAGGCGATGGATATGGTTCTGCGCGGTAAGCCGGACTTCAAGGTTCCTGCCAATATGGGTAGCTACTTGAAAACAATTATTTCCACAGAACAGAAAGTAAAGAGTCTTGCTGCCGAAGAAAAACAGATTATTACAAAATCCAGAGTCATGCGTGCCGGCAGAGTATATATTGAATATCCCAATGCCAAGATTAAAGAACGGCATAATGTTATCAAACAGGAACTGGATAAATGCCGCAAAGAACGCAGAGTTGCTATGCAGGCTCTGAAGAAATCTTTCAAATGGATGTGGGCTGCTGATTTCCGTGATGGATTCTTCCAGGCTCCTGCAAACTTGAAATATCCGTGGAAACCGGCGGGCAATCCTGCGATTATCGCCAAATGATTTGAAAAAATCTCCTTTATCAGACACAAAAAAACTCCGGAACTTTTGAACTGTTCCGGAGTTTTTTTTTGACGTTTTACAGGTTCGATCAATATTCGGTATCGACCATAAACGGATGCGCCGGGAGACCCGCTCCATTGCGGAGATTGCCATCCGGGTTATCCGACCAGGAATAGCAGACCTTGACCGGATTCTTGATTGCTTTGCAGGAAACAATGAGAGAATTGCCATCCAGAATCACGTTATCAACCGGAGTGAAAACATTCTTTTCGTCACAGATAAAGAATCCGAGACTTTCCGGTGAACCGTTGGGGAAATAGATGCCGTCTGCATAATCAAAGATGAGGCGGACCGCTGCATCATTTTCCCGTACTGCTTTACGGAGCAGGGGGCCGTTGGGAACAACGCAGTTCTTGCCGTAGACGTTACAGAGTGCGTTATCGGCGAGACGTTTCCCGATTGTTTTCTTATCCTGCGGGTGAATATCCCAAGTGTCGCCGATATCGATTGCGGTACTCATGTAAACATTCTTCATGCGTCTGCAGAGTTTATCCTGAGAATCACGCAGGAGAGCCCAGGATGAATTCTTGTCGAAGGATGCCGGTTCGCGAAAGTTTGCCAGCTGAACCTGAATGAAGGGGAAATCTCCCTGCTGGAAATGGAAACGCCAGTCATTGATCATATTTTCAAGAATGGATTCATATTCACGCGGGGCATGAGTATTGCTTTCCCCCTGATACCAGATGGCACCGCGGATGGCATAAGGCAGCAGCGGATTGATCATACTGTCAAAGAGTGCGCCCGGCACATTGTGGTTGTTCAGGTCCGGATACATGTTTGCGGGAGGACAGATCAGACCGATATCTTTTTCCACTGCTGCTTTATATGTGCCTGCAAGTTCGATCTTTTCCTGCAGTTCGGGACATTCCAGATAGTAGAACAATTCGGAACCGTTGAAACTGCCGTCGTATGCGAAGGAGACGGCACGGATTGCAATCACATTGTGGCCGGTTTTGATCAGGTCTGCGGGGACGGTATAACATCTCTGGGTAGCGTAGACGGTGACATCCAGTTTTTCGCCCATTCTGCCGATTTCGGTCCCATTGAAATAAGTGATGTCCGTTTTGTCGATTCCGCCCAGATGGAGAATCAGTTCTTTGCCTTCCCAGTTCTTGGGGATATTGACCGGGATACGAACCCAGATGATACCGTTATTGGCAAATTTCTGTCTGAGCCAGGAACCGGGAATGGTCAGGGGCTTCCAATTGCTGTCAATAAAGTCGGTTTCCGCCCAGCCTTCTTCCAAGCCTTTGTTGGCAGCAAAGAAGTCATCCAGATCAATCATTTTTGCCAGATTTTCTTCGGTTGACTTTTGAGAATGACTGTGTGCGATGTTATCGTATTCACTGTAACCGGTGATGTGTCCGAGAGCACCGGCGCGGGTCAGCGGATTCCGCAGCAGAGAGGCAGTACTTGTCCAGGTTTCGGCAATGGAGCCGCCCCAGTTGCTGCTGATGATCCCGACAGGGATATCTTCCAAACCTTCCTGAATATATCTGGCAAACCAGGCGGCAACGGCGGAAAAAGAACCGGTGATATCCGGATTTTTCTTACTTGCCTGTTCCCATTTTGCATTGACTTCTTCTTCCGCAGTCGCTGTGATAATGCGGGGGACGGTGAACATGCGGAACGCTTTTTTCTCGATAAGAGTATCCAGATATTCTTCCAGCTGAGCTTTATTCAAACCAATCGGGCGGCTGCTTTCGTTTGTCAGATCGGATGCCAGGGTGTAGGACATGTTGGACTGACCGCCGGCAAGCCATACTTCCCCGATCATGATGTCACGCAAGGTAATGGTTTCATCTTCACACTTGACCGTTAATTCATAAGGTCCGCCAGCGGTTTGTGCGGGCATATAACTCATGAATTTACCTGCAGCGGTGGCTTTTGCCCAGGATTTCTGTTTACCCAGGGTGATTTCCACCAGTTTCTGCGGTGTTGCCTGACCCCAGACGGGGATCAATTTATTCCGCTGAAGAACGGCGGAATCTGTAAAAATCGAAGCGAGTTTCAACATATTTTGTGAATCCTTCTGTGATTGATTATTTCTGTCAGGCAACCGTCATGACCGCATTGGCGGGAACGTTGAGTTTGACCATATTTGTTCCGACTGTGGTGAAGGCTGCTTTTTCGCCATTGATCAGGATGCTTTCCGGCATTTTGTTGAACTGGAATGTACCTTCGGCAGCATAATCAAAGACCAGTTCCAGTTTGCCGCAACAGGTATATTTGCTCTTCATTACGCGGATATCGGCATCCAGCAGCTGAAGTCCTTCTGTTTTGTTGATTGCATAAAGGGCACTGCCGTGTGCGGGAATTTTGACTGTGAATTCGCCGTCGAGAGCCTGTGTTTCGCTGGTCCAGACGTTGGTGATCTGGTAAGCTCCTTCGGAAAGTTTGAGGTCGGTTGCCTTGAAGGACAATGTGATTTCTTCGTCTTCCAGGTTGAAGAGACCGACGGAACGGACGGGGAGACCATCCTGATCTTCTGCGGGAGTGAAGTGACCGGTCTTGAAGTAGAGAATGGCCGGATACTTCTGTTGCGGATCCAGATAATTGTATTTTGCAAAGAAGACATCCTGCCCGTTGTTGGGGTTACAGACTGTTTTCTTGAGGAGCGGGAGTCTGGGGGAATCGGCAGATTCGCTGAGTTTACCGGCGATTTCCACCATAGTGTGAGTGACCAGGCAGTAGTTCAGACAGAACATGGCTTCTGTATCATTCAAACCGGGGAAGAGACCGACAGAGTCACTGTTGGGAACAATCAGGTCGTTGGTATGTGTTGCGAAACATGCCATACCCCACTGATAGTTTGTGCGGACGAAATCCCAATTGCCGCCGCCGATATCAATACCGTAGCGGTAGTTTGTGAAATGTTCGCCGAGGAAGGGGTTACCCATCACAATATCGCATCCGGTCTGGAAATAACCATCGGGAGCGAGACGTTTACGCATTTCTGTCAGCCACCAGTCACGGTATTCATAACCGGATTTATCTTTGTTGCGGTAGAGATCGTGGCTGTCTTCAAATGCATAACTCCAGAAGTCGTGTTTGACGGCTTCGAATCCGTATGTGCCGAGGAACATATCCAACGCATGTGTCATATAGTCACGGACTTCCGGGATACTGACGTCGAGCGGAGAGGATTGGGGTACGCGGTAGGAATAATCGATAAACCATTCCGGGCGTTCCTGTACGATTTTAGTATCTCTGGGGCAGAAACCGCCGATCCAGACTGCAGGGCGCAGACCGATTTTGCGCAGTTCATCGGTGTAATGACGCAAGCCGTTGGGGAATTTTTCCGGATGAACGCCTTCTTCTCCTTCATAAATCATGCCGAGACCGTGTGCGGATTTGTTGCGGTCGCGGTTGGCATAACCGTCGTCCACCTGGATCCAGCGGACAACCGGGAAATTTTCTTTGAGGAAGCGTGCTTCTTTCAGGAGCATTTCTTCGGTGATGTCACGGAAAATACCGTCATTCCAGGAGCCCCAGACCATGTTATCGCGGTTGATTTTTGTTGCACCATACATGGGCGGGAGGATTTCGCGGAGAACATCAGCGTATCCCTGGAAGATGGTTTCCAAATCAGACACGTCATCGGTTGTACCGAGATACCACCAGTCGGTAAGAACGCGACCGGCTGCGACTTCCATGTATGCCAGGTCTTTGAAGCTGGAGAAGACTTCGCATGTTACCGTGGAATCATCTGCGTGATTGACCAGGTAGTTGTGATAGAATACGCGCTGGGAAAGTGTACCGTGGACAAGCCCGGCTTTTTCCTGATAGTTGCCCAACAGAATAGCGGGGAAGGGCTGATAGGGAGAGCGGCCGATACGTTCACAAACCACACCGGGGTCAGCCCAGCGATTGCCTGCCTGAAGGTCGAAATTGGAGTCTTTTGCATCGGCAGAAGTGCGTTTGTAATCAACGGGGAAACTCATCACTTCATAGATGCGGGGATTTTCGTTATGATAGAAGAAGTCATCTCTTGCGGTTGCGCCGAATTTGAGATTCGCAAGGGTGAGACCGAGTTCATTCAGGTTCAATGTCTTGCCGGAAATGTTTTCAAATGTGCGGCGGCAGCGGATGTGATCTGCCCGTGTGTCGATGTAAAGAGATTCTTTAAAAAGTCCTTCGCAAACAAAGTCATACTGGCCACCTTCGTTGGAAGTCATGACGGGGTAAACATTTTTACCGTCGATCACGGCATAGGGTGTGGCAGTGATATTGCCGAATTTGGAAAAGAGTTTGAGATCAATAGAAGATTTCATGTCGTGTTCTTTCTTTATTCTGAAAAATTACAAATTGTTGATTTTATCCATTGTTTCGCAAAGTTTGCGGATAGAGATGCCGTGGTTGACATAAGAAACTTCGCTCTGAAGACTGATCAGACGCGGACATTCCGTTTTGATACGGTGCATCAAGGTTGCCCAGTCGATCGTTCCGGTGCCGGGGAGATTGTGGGCATCGCTGTACCCGTCATTGTCATGCAGGTGACATGTTACGATATGGGGCGCGAGTTTTTCGAATGTATTTTCCTGTTCTACAACGCCGTTTTTCCAGCACAGGTTCATGTAGGAAGCATACTTGGAAGGATCTTTGCCCGGTGTTTTTGCCATCAGGTTCATGTGGCCGACGTCGAGGCAGCATCCGAGGGTATCGGTTTTGAAATGATTGAGGAAATACAAGACTTCATCCGGAGTATTGGAAGGCTCAAAACTGTTTTCGAGCGCAATGATCAGTCCGAGTTTTTCGGCGTGGGGAACCAGCTGTTCCAATGCTTCAATGGTCAGCTCCCGCATCTTTTCGAGTGTGGTATCTCTCCAATAGCAGTCCGCTGCGCCCATGTGGACAACGTATGTTTTGCTGCCGTACATGACAGCCCATTCCATTGCCTGTTTGTGATCTTCGATCATGCCTTTTCTGCGGGGATAGTCCGTAATATTCAAGTCATAACCGGCTCCGCCCCAAATGCCGTGACATTCAAAGGGTTTGACGGGTGATTTTTTGAACCAGCCGTACAACAGACCACTGTGTGCATGATCCTGACAGAGCTTTATCAATGTTTTGCTGCCCAGAGAAATGTGTTTTGCGCCATTGTCCGCGAATTCTGCGAGGACTGAGGGGATAAGTTCGGGAGCATAATACTCGAGGTTGATCAGATGAGTTAATGGAACATTTTTCATTTTGTTCTCCGTTATATTATATACTAAGATAAAATGTTTTGAGTAAATATAACTTGCAAAATGGAATTTTCAATAGAAAATCTGACTTTTTTGAATAAAAAAGAGGGAATTTTTTGCTGAATATTCCCGCAGCAGGCAGAAATAAAAAAATCCCCTGTGTTTTGTGCGTAAAACACAGGGGCTGGTTTTCGATGGTGTTATTGTTCCAGAGAGGCGGCAACTTCGATGCCTTTTCTGTATTTCGGGATGTCCAATTCCAGGACGGACTGCACCTGGCGGATCTTCCATTCCAGTTGAGCTTCCGATGTGACATAATCCATGGATGGTTCATAGCCCAGCATGGAATTTTCACGAACGAGGGGGATGGTATTCCGTGCGTTTTCAATTTCATCATTGGCGATCCGGATGATGCGTTCCAGAATTTTTTCTGCTTCAACGGGATCATCTTCCAGAACCAATTTCCGGTTTTCCACCCACCACTGTTTGACATGCAGTGTGGTTGTGAGTGTATTGGCAATGTATCGGGCGATCGCGATCATTTTGCGGCAATTGGCATGTTTGCGTTCGGGAATGTCTGCAAGGAGAGATTCCAGTTTGTCCGCACCGTTGTTCCACAAGGCAATCACTTCCGGCAGATGTTTGATTTCTGCTTTGACACGGCGGATACCCATATCCAAACCGTCGGGGTCGTTGACAACCTGATAGACGGGGAAGGCAATCTTGTATTTACAGGATTCCGTCCAGGGGAATGTCATGGGCATACCGAATGTAAGACGGAGAGAGACGCCTTCGAAAATCAGGGGATACGTGGGGCCGACACGGCAGGGACCATACTGATCTTCGATGGGTGTGATGAATTGAGAAATGGCATAACTCCAGTCGTTCCAGACTTTGACGACGGTATCAGCAGTTTCGTGGGAGAAATCCCGTGCGGCGAGTGCATGAAGTGCTTCATCCAGGGTGGGACCGTTGCTCCAATACATCCATTGTGCCAGATCGGAAATAACAGAGGGATACCATCCGTAGTGATGAGTTTCCATCAACCCCTGCAATCCGAAATCTTTTTTTGCTGCAAGCAGTTTTTCCATGAGTTTGCCCCATTGCTGAGGTGCGGGCAGATAAGGTGCTGCTCCGATATCCCAGGTTTTGCCTGCGGTGTTGCACATGGCGTAAAGTTTCATATCGCGTTGCTTTGCGGCGCCGCCTTCCTCGCAGAAAAGCTGACTTGGGCCGGTCGTAGAGAGCGTATAATCCAGTGCCCGTTCCTGCGTGCCCCAGATTTTGATGGAGTCATGCATGGCAAAGTTGAGTTCCACAGTCACATCCTGCGGGAGATTTTCGATCAACTTGATACGCAAATCTTTCGGCGCATAAGCCCAGTTGTAAGTCCAGAACACAATATCGGCATCCGGCGCATATTTGTGAACGGAATCCCGGAGCAGTGTGACGAATTCGGGAAAATCGTTGCAGGGCCACCAGCCGGGTGATGCTTTGCCGCCGGGGCGGAAACAACATTCGGAACTGCCGGTGATTTTCTGCGTTGTATTGGGGTCGTGACTGGGGAACTGGCAGGATTCGCCGACCAGAACCAGACCTTTGGCTTTGGGGTATTTGCGGAAAAGTGTGCCGTATTGGGCTTCATAAAATGCTTTTGCTTCGGGATCGGAGGGATGATAGATGTTTTTGATTCCGCTGTAAAGATAAACATCCAGCCCCGCTGCTTCTGCCATGTCGATAAGGTGGGTGAAGTCGCAGGGCCCGTTGCTGCCGTGATTGGCATCGTTGCGGAGATAGACCAGAACGGTATCATATCCGGCGTGGGCGACCCGTTTCAGATAATTTTCTGTGAAGACATCCATGCCGTAAGCGGAGTGGACCATACGCGGTGTGAACAACGGTTCTTTCAGCAAGCCATTTGTGTGAGGGATAAAGGGTGCTTCCCGCATGGTCATCACGCTTTCCATGTAATAACAGCCCATGGCGATACCGCGTTCATCTGCACCTTCGATTGTGATGACATCATCGGAGCAAGTCAGGCGGAAACTGCGTTTGACTTTCAGCTCCGTGTTGACGGTGAGCCGGATTACTTTTTTCTGTTCCGTTTCGCCTGAGATGATACGGAGAGATTCATTCATGCTGACGAAAAGATAATCGACAAAATCCATTGCGGTATTTTTGATGAAATCGGAAGCATCTGCGGGGATGACGATTGCAAAATCGCCATTAATTTCAGTTTCGTTCTGATTTTTTACAAGGGTAAAATCTCTCAAATCTTTCTGATGGATGGTATCGAGAAATTTCCGGAAATCGTACATGTTTTCAGCCATAAAATCTCCTGCGTTTTTATGATTTTTTTGTTTCGGTGCTTAATATAATACCATAACATCGTAATACAAGCAACTTTATACAAAAAAACATTTTTTTACAAATCCGTTCCGGCTGTTTTGATTTTTTAATTCCGGTGTGTTATATTATACCATATCAATCTTTTCTGAATGGAGCGTAGATAATGCCTGATCAAGTGATTCAATTTTCTGTCCCCGAAACATGGTTCCGGTTTGAAAAATTATCCTATCAATCACCCTATCAGGCGAATATGCATTATCATCAGGCATGGCAGCTGACGGCATCGCTGGATGGTGAGTTCCGTTTTCGAACACGTGGCAAAACGATCTTTGTCGGGCCCGGCGAATGGGTGTTGATGTCGCCCGGATTTTTTCACGATGCCGGGAGCGATTCCCGTCATTCTTCCGCGATTCAGCTGTTTTTCCGCCGTTTTCCGAAATCCCTTTTGCCGGACTTTGCGGCGCATTATAATTTCAGCCGTGACTTTATGCGCAAAGGTCGGTTGGATTCGGTCGATATCCTGCGTGATCTGACCGATGATCTGATGTTGCATTGCGGCGAAAAGGCAAAGGAAAATGATTCCTGGAAAGTGATGTTGACATTACGTTTTATTCTGACGCTGCTCAGTCCGATCCCGGAGTCAGACCGGCAGGAAATCCACCCGCAGATCATCAAAGCGGTGGAATATATGGAAGAACATTTTGCCGAGCCGGTGGCGGTTGCCGATATGGCGGCGGCTGTATCTCTTTCGGAAAACCGGTTTGCTGTTTTGTTCAAGGAGAAAACAGGGTGTACACCCATGCAGTTTTTGAACTCCATGCGTTTGGATAATGCGCAAAGTCTGCTGCTGCAGGGGTGCAGTATTACGGAAGCGGCAACGCAATCCGGATTTTCCTCCGACCAATATTTCTGCCGTTACTTCCGTAAAAGTACGGGCAAGACGCCGGGCGAATTCAGAAAAGTACCCTTCCGTCATGAAAAAGATGATGTCGGGGCTGGACGGAAAAAACTTTCCGCATGCTGTACGTCATCTTCTACATGTATCTGATGATTATGTAAGATTCTAAAAAAAATGGGGAATAAAAGAATTTTACAATAAAATAGATGTTTTATCCAATTGCTTTTTTGCTTTATAGCGTGTATAGTTATTCCGGATTTGAAACTTTTAACTGAAAAGGAACGTGCAATATGAAATTTGAAAATCGCGTTGCCGTGATCACCGGTGCCGCCGGGCGTATCGGCAGAGCAACCGCTCAGCTTTTGCATGAGTATGGCGTTGCGTTGGCTTTGGCGGATATCAATCAGGAACGGTTGGAAAACGAAGTGGTTTCCCCGCTCCGGGAAAAAGGTGCCAATGTCCGCGGCTATACCGTCAATGTCCGTGACATGGAAAGTGTGAAACAATTTGCTGCCCATGTGCTTGCCGATTTCGGAAAAGTCGATATCCTTGTGAACAATGCCGGAGTGTGGAAGCCGTCTTTGCTTTCTGAGACGCCTTACGAACTCTGGGAGGAAATGATCGACTTGAACTTGAACGGAGTGTTCCGCGTTACCAACGCATTTCTCCCTGCCATGATGGAAAACAATTACGGACGCATAATCAATCTGACTTCCATTGCAGGGGAGGTGGGATTGCCCGGATACGGTGCTTATTCCACATCCAAAGCCGGAGTTTTGATTTATTCCAAAACATTGGCAATGGAATTGGGTAAAAAGAATATCACCGTCAATTGCGTTTCCCCCGGCATGATCGGGGATGTGGTGCAGAGTCCCACCAAGACCACCTGGCTGGAGCGGACGGGATTAGGGGAAGATATCGCCCGGAATATTGCATTTCTTGCATCGGATAAAGCTGCCTACATTACCGGCGTGGATCACACGGTGGATGGCGGAAGAATCCTCGGTCCCCGCTTCAGTGACATTTGAACTTACCTTAACAGGAGAAAATATTTATGCTGAAAAAATCATTTTTCAACCGTCAGGCACCGGCAATCACGATGCTGACCAATGGTTCCAGTATCCGCGATCTGATTGCCGCTGCCCGTTCGGCTCAATTTGATGGCGCAGATGCCATTGCCCTTGAATTGGGTGCTTTGCCGCCGGAAGAACGTACCAAAGCCAATTTTGAACACATTATGAACGAAGTCCGCCTGCCGTATATGTTCATTCTTTACCGGAACGATCAGTGGCTCAAAGATGATGACGATGCCCGACAGAAATATTTGCTGGAAGCCGTTAAGGCCGGTGCGGAAGTGGTGGATGTGATGGGTGACCTCTATCAGCCGTCCAAATACGAACTTGCCACCGATCCGGCAGCTATCCGGAAACAGAAACGTTTGATCAAAAAGATTCATGATATGGGCGGTAAAGTTATCATGTCAAGTCACATGAGCGAATTTCGCACGGGTGAGGAAATTCTGGCGCACATGCTGGAACAGAAATCACGCGGCGCCGACATTCTGAAGCTGGTGACGACCTGCAATACGGAAGAAGAATTGAATGCTCAGATCGCCACGACCATGATGTTGAACCGGAAACTGGATACGCCGTTTGTTCATCTCTGCAACGGAAAATGGAGTCGTCTGCATCGTTATCTCAGCCCGATTCTGGGATCCTCGATTGCTTTTGCCACTCCCGGTTTTCAGGCACCGAATCCGTTATTCTTCCAGCCGACGGTCAAGGCATTCAAGGGGTATTTGGCAAACATGCCATGGCATATTGACGAAGTACAACAATAAGGAGTTTTATTATGGAAAAAGAATTTGCCGGGAGAACCGGAATTTTTACGGGCGGTGCCTCCGGAATGGCATTGCTTGCCGCACAGGAATTTGCAAAACGTGGCGCCAATGTTGTATTGGCGGATTATAACATTGAAGCTGCGGAACGGGAAGCTGCGGCGATCCGTGCTAATGGCGGTGAAGCCAGTGCATTTCAGGTGGATGTGCGGGATTGGCATCAAGTCGATGCCTGTGCGCAATTTACCATTCAGAAATATGGCAAGATCGATTATCTGATGAATTCCGCCGGAGGCAATTCCAGCCGTATGTGTCAGGATGTATGGAATTTGGAAGACATCAAGTATGAAACTCTGGAATGGGGGATCAATGTCAATCTCCGTGGAGCCGTTTATTTCTCCCGTGCTGTGATCCGCAGTATGAAAGAACATAATTTCGGCGTGATCATCAACATGAGTTCTGTGGATGGTGTCACCGGCGGTGGTACTGCGGTGGAATATGCCGCATCCAAAGCCGGGTTGATCGGTATGACAAAATCACTGGCTTTGTATGGGGCAAAATGCGGCATCCGTTCCGTTGCCATCGCTCCGGGGCCGGTCATGACCCGTCCCGCCATGGCGAAGATGCCGACCCCGATGGGACGCGCGGCGGAAGTGATCGAAGTCGTCGACTTGATTCTGTATCTGTGTTCCGATAAAGCATCTTACATCAGCGGTACAGTGATTTCCATTGATGGCGCACGCAGTTGCGGCGGTAACGTCGGCTGATTCCGGATCGATCCGGAGGGAGGGGGGAAACCTCATAAAAAAATCACAAAAAAGTAAAAGGCGGCTTGAAAAAGGGGAAATACAGGGTATATTTCCATGATATTATAATTATTAAGACTAAAACATAGAAAGAAGGTCTATCATGGAGTACAATTTTACTGAAATCGAAAAAAAGTGGCAGAAATATTGGGATGACAACAAGACATTCCGTACGGATGACACCCCGGAAGGCAAAAAAATCTACGTTCTGGATATGTTCCCGTATCCCTCCGGCGCAGGTTTGCACGTCGGTCACCCCGAAGGTTATACTGCAACCGACATTTACTGCCGCTTCAAACGGATGAATCAGTACAAGGTTCTGCACCCGATGGGTTGGGATGCGTTCGGTCTCCCCGCAGAACAGTATGCGATCGAAACGGGTACACATCCCCGCGAAACGACTGAAAAAAATATTGCGACCTTCAAACGTCAGATCAAATCCCTCGGTTTCAGCTATGACTGGGATCGTGAAATCAATACCACCGACCCTGCCTACTTCCGCTGGACTCAGTGGATCTTCCTGCAGCTCTACAAGAAAGGCCTTGCTTATATCGACGAAGTCCCGGTCAACTGGTGTCCGGCTCTCGGTACTGTGCTTGCCAACGAAGAAGTGATCGATGGCCGCAGCGAACGCGGTAATCACCCCGTCATCCGCAAACCCATGAAACAGTGGGTGTTGAAGATCACGGCTTATGCCGAACGTCTCCTCGCCGACCTGGAAACACTGGATTGGTCCGAAGGTATCAAAGAAATGCAGCGCAACTGGATCGGCAAAAGTGAAGGCGCAGAAGTCAAATTCAATATCGACGGTACCGATGAAACCGTAACGGTCTTCACTACGCGTCCTGACACTCTGTTCGGTGCAACTTATATGGTTCTCTCTCCGGAACATCCGGTTGTCCCCGCCATCACAACCAAAGAACAGGCGGAAGCGGTCAATGCCTATCAGAAATTCGCAGCCGGCCGCAGTGACCTGGAACGTACCGGTTTGAGCACAGAAAAGACTGGTGCATTCACCGGAGCTTATGCTGTCAACCCGGTCAATGGCGATAAGATCCCTGTCTGGATTGCGGACTATGTTCTGAACTCCTACGGTACCGGCGCCATCATGGCTGTTCCGGCACACGATACCCGCGACTGGGATTTTGCTGTCAAGTTCAACATTCCCATCAAGTGCATCATCAATCCGGATGCGGAAGAAGCCAAACAGGCAAAGATCGATCCTGCCGATGTTCTGGCTGCAAAAGTCTGCTGGACTGGCGATGGTAAGAGCATCAACTCTGCCAATGCCGAAGGTTTGGACCTCAACGGCCTCGGTGTCGCAGAAGCAAAAGCCAAAACAATCGAATGGCTGTCTGCACGCGGTATCGGTAAAAAGACCATCAATTACAAATTGCGCGACTGGTTGTTCAGCCGTCAGCGTTACTGGGGCGAACCTTTCCCGATCATCCACATGGATAACGGCGAAATCCGTCTGGTTCCGGAAGATCAGCTGCCTGTGACATTGCCCGATCTGGATGACTTCAAGCCCTCCGGAACCGGTGAATCTCCGCTTGCCAATGCGAAAGACTGGCTGGATTATGTTGACCCGGTCACCGGCGAACACGGCCGCCGTGAAACAAACACCATGCCTCAGTGGGCAGGTTCCTGCTGGTATTACCTGCGTTATATCGACCCGCACAACGATAAACAGCTGATCGACCCTGCCAAAGAAAAATTCTGGCTGCCGGTCGACCTGTACGTCGGCGGTGCGGAACATGCGGTTCTCCACTTGCTCTATGCCCGTTTCTGGCACAAAGTTCTGTTTGATATCGGCGTTGTTTCCACACCGGAACCCTTCCAGCGCCTTGTGAACCAGGGTATGGTTCTGGGTACTTCCTACAAGAATGCCCGCGGCGTTATCATCCCCAACGATCAGGTGGAATTCAAGGAAGGCAACCCGGTCGACAAAAACACCGGCGATGTGCTGACCAGCTTCCCTGCCAAAATGTCCAAATCTCTGCGTAACGTTGTCAACCCCGACGACGTGATCAAGCAGTACGGTGCCGACTCCATGCGTCTCTATGAAATGTTCATGGGCCCGCTGGAAGCCGTGAAACCGTGGAGCACTCAGGGTGTGGAAGGTGTCTTCCGCTTCCTGCGCCGCTCCTGGCGTTTGATTACGGAAAACACCATCAGCGATACGGCTGAAATGACCAAAGCCCAGCTGCGTGTTCTCCATGCCACGATCAAGAAAGTGACAGAAGATACCGATACGTTGAACTTCAACACGGCAATCAGCCAGATGATGATTTTCCTGAACGAATTCTCCAGCGTCAAAGAGCTGCCCCGTGCAGCAGCGGAAGCCTATGTCTGCCTGTTGGCACCGTATGCCCCGCACCTGGCGGAAGAATTGTGGGAAATCCTGGGCAAAACCGCTCCGGTCTCTCTGATGCAGTGGCCGACTTACGATGCCTCTTATCTGGTGGATGATGAATGTGAAATCCTGATCCAGATCTGCGGCAAGATGAAAGCCCGTATCATGATGCCCGCATCTGCTGACGCAGCGGAAATGGAAAAACTTGCTATGGCTGAACCCTCTGTTGCTGCCGCATTGGAAGGCAAAACTGTGGTGAAAGTCATCGCTGTTCCGAAACGCATTGTGAACATTGTCGCGAAATAATCAACAACCGAAAACAGGAGACTGGCATTATGAGTCTGCACAACAGCCCGGATAAAAAATATCTGATTCAATTGGAAGAATATACACGGACAAATATTGTGTTTGGAGAGGGCGCATTCGCTCAATTGGGCGAACACCTGCTTTTGAATCGTATTGCCCGCGCATCTTTTGTTTTCGGCGGAAAAAATTCATACATCAATGGCGGTATCTGCAAAGCGTTTACCCACATGATTTCCGGCTTCGAGATCGACTCACCCAATGTGACCGATGTCCCGCCGGAACCCGATTGTGATGATGTGCGCCGCATTGTTGCCGCCTTTAACGAACAGCAGCCCCAGGTTGTTGTTGCCGCTGGCGGCGGCTCTGTCATGGATGCTGCGAAAGCGGCTTATCTCTCCTGGCAGACGGGCCTGGATGTTTCCGAATTGTTCGGCGTTGATGTAGCATCCACCCGTTTCCCCGGGAAAGAATTTGAACGTGTGATCTGTATCCCCACCACAGCCGGTACGGGATCGGAAGTCACACCTTATTCCAATATTGTCGATCCGGAAACAAAAGTCAAACGGTTGATTATGGAAAAACAGATTGTGCCGGAATATGCGTTTGTGGAACATTGCTTCACACAGACCTGTTCCCCCTCTCTGACTGTGACGACTGCTTTGGATGCGCTGGTTCATTCCATCGAAAGTTTCCTGAATACAAAATCTGCAGCGGCTGACCCGGCATCCGATGACTGGGCGATTGAGTCCATCAAGTTGATCCGTTATGCTCTGCCGCTTGTTATGAAAGAACCGGATAATCTGCTGTATCGCGAAATGCTTTCCGCCGGTGCAACACTTGGCGGTATGTGCATCAGCTGCCGTCCGACTTCTTTGCCGCACCTGTGCAGTTTCTCTCTTTACGGTAAGATTCCCCACGGTTTGGCAGTTGCCGGATTCCTGCCCATGTTCTGGCGTTATTACCTGGCGGACAGCGATGTGCAGAAACAGACCATGCGTCTTGCCGGTATTTTTGCCAGCGAACAGCCGCAGACAACGCCGGAAAGTGTGGTCGATGCGGTGGAACAGTTTATCCGTTCTTTCACCCCTGCCATGAACTTGTCGGATGATGAAATTGCAAAAATTGCCTCCGATGCTTCCGGTAACCCGATGAAATTGTCTTCTGCTCCCCGCCCGGTCACATTGGAAAATGCTTCGGAAATCATCCGCAACATTCTTTCCGGTAAGGGAATTGCATGAAAAAGATTATCTTCGCCCCGGATAAATTCAAATCCTGTATGACGGCGCCGCAAGTCTGTTCGATTCTGACGGCGGCGTTTCAGGATATTTTTCCGGATACCGAACTGCTTTCTCTGCCTATGGCTGACGGCGGCGATGGTACCGTTGAATCCATTCTTGCTGCCACCGGCGGCGAACGGGTGACGGTTCGTGTGACCGGGCCTCTCGGCAAAAAGGTAGATGCTTCATTCGGTCTTTGCCGCAATGGAGAATGTGCGGTATTGGAAATGGCATCTGCCAGCGGTATTGCGTTGTTGGATGTGAAAGAATTGGATCCGCTCCATGCCACGACTTACGGCACTGGTGAATTGATCAAAGCTGCACTTGACCGGGGCGTGAAAGAGATTGTTCTCGGAATCGGTGGCAGTGCTACGGTGGATGGCGGTGCCGGTATGGCGCAAGCGCTTGGCTATCGGTTATTGGATGAAAATGGTATGGATCTGCCCTTTGGCGGCAGTGCCTTGCTGAATCTGAAATCCATTGATGCCAGCCATGCGGATTCCCGTTTGTTTGAAACACGCATCCGCGTTGCCTGTGATGTGACGAGCCCTCTGCTTGGTCCGACTGGATCGGCAGCGGTATTCGGCCCGCAGAAAGGGGCATCGCCGGATGATGTTATATTATTGGAAAAAGCACTTTCTGAACTGAATGATGTCTGGCTGAAACAGAATATGCTGACCCCCACCGCTTTACCGGGTGACGGTGCTGCGGGGGGATTGGGAGCCGGATTGCGTGCATTCTGCAAAGCCCGTCCGGAATCGGGCGCACATCTGGTGATGGATACCCTGGAATTGGAACGTCATCTGGAAGGTGCGGATCTTGTGATCACGGGCGAAGGTTGTACGGATTCCCAGACCGGTGAAGGTAAATTATGTGGTGAATTGGCAAAGACAGCTCATGCACACGGGGTAAAAGTTCTGCTTCTTTCCGGTGCGTTGGAAGGGTGTGATGAAGATTATACCCCGTTCTTTGATTATGCGTTCAGTACATCCACCGGCAGAGCGGAACTTTCCGAAATTCTGGCACATGGTCCGGAGGATCTTTATTTTACTGCCCGTAACATTGCCCGCTTATTGAAAAAATAAATACAATTGGAGATATTGAATCATGAATGAAATGCGCCGTAACGGTATGACATTGGTAATATCCGGTCCCAGCGGATCCGGCAAATCCACTCTTTATAAAGCGGTATCCGGCAAATTGGGCGGGATGGGCTTTTCCGTTTCCTGCACGACCCGTAATCCCCGCCCCGGTGAACAGGATGGTGTGGATTATTACTTCCTGGCGAAAGAAGAATTTGAACGCCGTGTTGCCGCCGGTGATTTTGCGGAATATGCCTGCGTGCACGGAAATTATTACGGTACTTTGAAGTCTGAACTCTCCAGCCGCATGGAAAAGGGTATGGACGTTGTATTGGATATTGACGTGCAGGGTGCGATGCAGCTGCGTGCGTTGGCGGAAAAAGATCCGCTTTTCCGTGATTCATTGGAATTTGTCTTTGTTGCACCGCCGTCCTATGCCGAATTGGAAAAACGTTTGCGGGGCAGGGGGACGGAATCTGTGGAATCTCTGGAAAAGAGATTGCACAATGCCCGTGAAGAAATGACCTATATGGGAAAATATGATTATTTGATCCTGAATGATGTGCTGGATGATGCAGTGGCATCTTTCGAATCCTTGATCCGCTCCCTGCGTCTTTCCGTCAAACGGATGAAACTGGAGGATTTTCAATAATGGGTAAACATATTCTGCTTGGTGTGACCGGCGGGATCGCCTGCTACAAAAGTGCGGATTTATGTTCCAAACTTGTTGCAAACGGATATGAAGTCTCTGTGGCTATGACCGCCAATGCATTGAAGTTGATTTCTGCTCAGATCTTTATGACATTGTCGCGTCATGAAGTCCTGACTGATGTTTTTGACACCCGTAACTGGAAGCCGGGTCATGTGGATCTTGCCGACTGGGCGGATTTGATGGTGGTTGCTCCGGCGACGGCGAACTTCATCGGCAAGTATACCCATGGCATTGCAGATGATGCTTTGACCACGGTTGCCATGGCATGCCGCAAACCGGTTCTTCTTGCTCCGGCGATGAATACCATGATGTGGGAAAGTCCGGCATTGCAGGCGAACATTCAGACCTTGCGGGAACGCGGCACTCATATTATCGGTCCGGCGGAAGGACGTCTTGCCTGTGGAACCAGTGGCGGTGGCAGAATGGTGGAAGTGCCGGAAATCCTGTCTGCGATCAAAGGAATAATTGAGGAATAATCGTTAAAAAGGCTGAAAACAATTTGAATTCGCTTTGAAACGGGTGTATTGTATATGGAGGCAATTTCAAAAGTCTTCAAAAATGCCTGAAAACCCTTGTTGTGATCTGAAAATGGAGCGTTTTCGGTAGTTATTCTACGAATAGCTACGCTCAAACTACCATTTTTATCTCATCAACAATCTTTTTTTCAGTCAAATTTTGCCGGACTTTTGAAATTACCTCTATAGAATTATCAAGCGTTTAAGAGATAGAGACTTTAATGAAAATACTGAATTGGTATGTTACAAAAAGCTATTTGACGACTTTCGTCATGGCGATCGGGATCTTGTCCTTTGGTATGACCGGTGCCCAGCTGATGAAGTCGATCGAATACTTTACGCAGGGGGTACCGCTCTCTGTCGCAGGTGAATTCCTGTTATATATGATTCCCATGGTGCTGACCTTTACCTTGCCCTGGGCATCTCTTGTTTCCATTATGCTGACCTTCGGGAGAATGTCTGCCGATAACGAAATTACAGCCATGCGTGCGTGCGGCGTTTCCATCCTGCAAATTATCTCTCCGATTATCATGGCATCCTTCCTGTTCAGCTGTTTGTGTCTTTATCTGCAGTTGGAAGTTGCACCGAAAATGTTGGGGAAAGGCCGTGCTCTCTTGACGTATGTGGCAGTAAATCATCCGGTCGCGTTGTTTACGCCCGGTATTCCGGTGGAAATGGATAAGTTGAGTATCTATATTGACCGTAAGGACTCCGACAACAATATTTATGATATTCAGCTGTATGTACTGGATGACAAAAATACCATCCGTCAGGATATTACAGCTTCCCGCGGCCGGATCGAAGCGGATGAAACAACAAAGAAGCTGCATATTATTCTGGAAGATGCCATCGGAACCTCCCGCGAAGGCAAGAACCGGAATGTACATATTGCGGGGAAAGAAGCCCGTTTTACCCTTGATTACGGCAAAAGTCTTGCGGATTTGCGAATTTATCAGCGTGATAAATACCTGACATTCCGTGAAGTGTTTGCCCGTTCCATTATCAACAAAAAAATGGGTGTCTCCACGACCCGTCTGGAAATTGAGTTGAACAGTCGTGTGGCGTTGGCATTGGCACCGATTGCCTTTATGATGTTGGGGATGCCTCTGGCGATCCGGACATCCCGGCGTGAAACATCCATTGGTTTGTTCCTGAGCGTGCTGCTTGGTGCGATTTATTTTGGCGGTGTGATGGTGTCCGACGTTCTTCGTGACCGTGCGGCGTTGTATCCGCAGTATCTGGTCTGGCTTTCACCGGTTCTGTTCCAGGCATTCGGTGCATATTATCTCTTCCGGTTGGCGCGGAAATGAGGTAAAAAGGAGTGATTTTCCGGTTGAAAGGTAAAAAAAACGATTTTTTTTAAAGTTTTTTTTATTTTTCACTTGAAAATATCATATTTTATGGTAATTTTACTATGATTGATGAATATAATAATCAGACGTTGTACGAGTCTGATAAACTGTAACAGAAAGGTTTTTCCATGGCATCAGAATTTGTAAAGCATCTCCAGAGTGATTCCATCCTTATCATCGATGGCGAATCAAAGAAAAAAATCCTTGATGATATCGTTGCTCACGCATGTACCCGCTGCACAATGGATGAAGACCAGCTCCGCGAAGCAATTTGGAAACGTGAACGCATGATGACAACTGGCGTTGGCAAAGGCTTGGCTCTTCCTCATATCCGTGTCAATGGGTTCCCCACACCGCTGGTGATCGTTGCTGTCTGCCGCACACCGGCAGCGGATTACAACAGCCTGGATAATGTGCCCATCCGTCTCGCTGTCTTCCTCGCAGCTGACGAACGGGATCAGGAAGCTTATCTGAAACTTCTGGGCAGCATTTCCGCTCGCCTGAAAGAAGATAAGGTAATTGACCGTATTTTTGAATGCGGCGAAGATGTTGCTAAAATCATGGAAGTCCTGTCTGAATAAAGACAAGTCTTTCTCCCGGTTTTAAGAACTGTAGTTTTTCGTAGAGCGCAGAAGCCGCATTCCCGCGATTTCTGCGCTTTTTCTTGGCAAATGTCAATATCCGGAAAGGAGTGGTGCGTTCTATGAGTTTTATGCGTTTTTCCAAAATGCACGGCGCAGGTAACGATTTTATTATCGTTGACCAGACTCATTCTGTACGTAAGTTTACTCCGGAACGGATTCAGCGACTCTGTGACAGACACAAGGGGATCGGTGCGGATGGCTTGATTCTGCTTTCCAAAAGCAGCTTGTCCGGGCAGGATAACAACTGTGTTCACATGGATTTTTACAACTGCGACGGCTCCCGCGCTGAACTTTGCGGTAACGGTTTGCGTTGTGCTGCGGCATTTGCGTATCAGAGATGTCTTGCCCCCGGGCCGGATATTACTTTTGTGACCGGATGCGGTACGCTCCGCACGAAAGTGTTGTCTCCCGACCGGGTCCGTATTGAACTGCCTTATTCGGAACAGGGATTCCGCAAAGTGGAAGGTGTTGTGCCGTACCCCGTCTATGCCGGAGTGGTTGGCGTGCCCCACGCGGTAGTTTTTGTTCCCGATGTTCCATCGTTTGATGTGGAAACGGTTGGCGCGGCGATCCGGAATCACGAGGCATTTCAGCCTGACGGAAACAATGTGGATTTTCTGCCGCAGGATTATGATTTATCAGCGCCGGTTCAAATCCGTACGTTTGAGCGCGGTGTGGAAGGTGAAACACCTGCCTGCGGGACTGGCTCCGGTGCTTCGGCGGCGGTATTGCGTCTGTTGAATCCGGATTTGAAAAAGGTCACGTTGCTGACCCGTTCGGAAGATCTTCTGGATATCGAATTCCCGGAAGATTTGAGTTGTATGTATCTGACCGGCCCGGCGGAAGAAGCCTTCCACGGTGCAACAGGTGCGTTTGATTTGGAATAACCCCAATTTAAGGATTTTATATTATGGAATTGAAAGGTCTTTACACAGCGATCGTCACACCCTTCACAAACGGGCGTGTGGATTATGCAAAATTTGAAGAATTGATCGAAATGCAGATCGCGGGCGGTGCCGATGGTATCGTTCCGGTCGGAACCACCGGTGAATCTCCCACGCTTACCATGGAAGAACATTCCCAGGTGATCCGCGCTGCTGTGAAAGCTGCTAAAGGCAGATGCGTTATCATGGCCGGCAGCGGTGCAAACTCCACAGAAGAAGCGATTCTCCTGACCAAAGCTGCAAAAGATGACGGCGCTGACTGTTCTCTGCAGGTCACACCCTATTACAACAAGCCTTCTCAGGAAGGTCTGTACCGTCACTTCTCCACCATTGCTGATACCTGCGATCTTCCTATCGTTCTCTACAACGTACCGGGCCGTACCGGTATTCCGATTGCAGTTGATACCATTGCACGTCTTTCCAAAAACACCAACGTGATCGGGGTGAAAGAAGCAGGCGGTTCTGTGGAACGTGTTTCCGAAATCCTGAATGTTTGCGATACACAGGTTATGAGCGGCGATGACAGCCTGGCAGTTCCCATGATGAGCGTCGGCGCAACCGGTGTGATCAGTGTTGCTTCCAACGTGATTCCCGGTGATATGGCAAAAATGATTCACAGCTGTTTGAAAGGTGATTATGCGACTGCTTTGACCTATCACCGTAAATATTTCAAACTCTTCAAACATCTCTTCATCGAATCCAACCCGATTCCGGTCAAAGCTGCGATGGCTATGATGGAACTGATTCAGGAAGAATACCGTTTGCCCCTTTGCCCCATGTCTGATGCAAATCGGGAAATTCTCCGGAACACTCTTTTCAGTGCCCTGGGAAAATAAGTATTATGCATCCTGCGATTTTTGCGCCTGCGGGGAATTTTGAATCTCTGCAGGCTGCTCTGAATGCCGGTGCCGATGGCGTTTATTTCGGTGCCGGCTCTCTTAATATGCGCGCCGGTGGTGCCGTGAATTTCTCGCCGGAAGAATTGCCGGAAGTCATTACACGGTGTCATGATGCCGGTGCAGGGGCGTATCTTGCGCTCAATACCATTATCTGCGACGGCGAAAAGGATGCGGTCCGCTCACTGTGCACCATTGCCGGAGAAGCGGGCATTGACGGCATCATTGCCGGAGACCCAGCGGTGTTGACCATTCTGCGGGAATTGCATATCCCTGCGCATATTACGGTGCAATGCAACGTTGCCAATATCGATGCTGTCAAATTCTATGCCCCTTATGCCGATGTCATGGTGCTGGCGCGGGAAGTTCCCCTGGGGACTGTTCAGCGTATTACAGAAGCGATCCGCAAGGAAAACATCTGCGGACCTTCCGGCAATCCGGTGAAGATCGAAGTGTTTGCACATGGCGCATTATGCGTCGGAATTTCCGGCTTGTGCGGAATGAGTATGTGCACCTATGGCCGCTCCGCCAACCGGGGTAAATGTTTGCAGAATTGCCGTCGCCGTTATCGCGTGCAGGACGTGGAAACGGGGATGGAGCTTGAAATTGATCACGAATACGTTATGTCCCCCAAAGATATCCGCACCATACCGTTCCTTGACCGCATTCTGGATGCAGGTGTTTCCGTTTTGAAGATTGAAGGCAGAGGGCGTCCGGCGGATTATGTTCACACTACGGTTTCTGTATATAAAGAAGCCCGTGATGCCTGGAAACAGGGGATCGCCTATACTCCAGAGATGATTGCGGAATGGAATCGCCGTCTGGAAACCGTGTTCAACCGCGGATTCTGGGAAGGCGGTCATTATCTCGGCAATACGCTGGAAGCCTGGTGTAAATCGCCGGGAAATCTTGCCACATACCGCAAAGAACAGATTGGTTTGATCGAACATTATTTCAGCAAAGCTTCCGTTGCATCGGTCAAGATTACCAGCGGCGTTTTGCGGGAAGGGGATAAAATTCTGATTTCCGGCGGCTCAACCGGCGCGATGGAATTGACTGTTCGCGGTTTGCGTGTGGAAGATCAGGAAGTTATGGAAGCAGGGAAAGGGACGGAGGCGAGTTTTGCCGTGCCGGGTAAAGTCCGTGCCGGTGACCGCGTACAGATATTGAAAGAACGGATAGCAGAAGAAGAAATTTGAATATGGCAAAAGTTACAAATAAATTTGTTGAAAAGAGGGTGGAAAAGAAAAACACCACCGCACCGAAAACACCGAAATTTATTCATCATATTGCCGATGCCTTGCGTGCAGCCGGATATACGCCGGAAGAACTGGATCTTTACCGTGCCGATGTGTTGGCATTTCTGCCGCCGGAAGAAGAAAAGAAGATCAAACTTGCGGCGATCCGTCAGTTGTGGAAATATGAGCATCTGCGCTGTTATCCGACCGATGTTGTTATATCACCCATGCCCCGTCATTACCGTACCACATCCAAACGCCGTGCCTTTTACAATCATGGCAAATTTGCGCTGGAAATGGGCTATGTGGGCAAGAAAGGCGGTGGCAATGGGGATGAATTGGAAGCAGAACTGCATAACCGCATTTATGCCTTGCTTCAGCAGTCTCTGAGTCAGAAGAAGAATGAAGAAATCGCAAAATCCCTGAATTATTGCATCTTGCGCGGTTCTTATACCGAAGCCGCTTTGATTCTGAACGTATACCGGGTCAATGGCGATGTGGTACGCCGTTGCAAAGTCCTTGCCGATGAATTGCGTAAAGAAGTGCCGGAATTGATTTCCATGTTCCTGTTCCTGGATGAAACAAAGAGCGAATATTATCTGGAATCTTCCGCCCGGATGGGAAAAGCGCGTCTCTTTAAGAAATTTTTCGGACCTGATCATCTGGTTCAGAAACTTCACGATAAAAAACTGTTCTATACGCCGGACGTTTTTTCACAGGTCAATTCCTCCATGTGCGAAACCTTTGCGGATACCGCTCTGGCATTGCTCAGACCGGCTCCCGGGGCACATGTGATCGACCTTTATTGCGGTTACGGCCTCCTGGCTTTGCGGGCTGCTATGGATGTTAATGTGAACTCTATTACCGGCATGGATTGGGAAGGTCCCTCCATCCGTTCCGCCACATCCAATGCGGAACACTTGTTTCCTGCGAAAAACATCCGTTTTCTTGCGGGTGCTGTTACATCGGATGCTTTGAAAGACCGTCTTCCGCCGCCCTCCGGCAAGGAATACGTGATTCTTGATCCGCCGCGTCAGGGAGCCGCTGCAGGCGTATTGGAAGCCATTGCCGCACGCCGTCCGGAGCGGATCGTGCATATTTTCTGCGGAACGGATACGATTTCTGCCGCATTGCACCACTGGCATGCCAACGGATACGATGCAAAGAAAGTCCGTGTGCTTGACATGTTCCCCGGCAGTGCCAACGTCGAAACGCTGGTCCTGCTGGAGCGTCAATAATCATTCCTCTTTTTATTATTTACCCGGGTAAGGCTTGTAGCCGGTCTGATGGACCTGTGCCGGCTTGCCCGGCGTGTATGTCACATGATCCAACACTTTCCCATCCAGGGAACTCTGTTTGATTGTGAATCCTTTGTCATGGGCTTTGACCTGAATCACAGAGAGATTTTCACCTGCACCGCCGGGACCATCACACACGTATACAGGGAAGCGGATTGCTTTTTTATCCCATTCGGTCGGAGCGAGAATTCTTCTTGTTTTCCGGGGCATGGCGCCGTGAATCTTTTTTGTGACGGGATCATAACGGTAAGGTGAGTGGGTATGACCGCACAGCCAGAGATCGATTTTGCATTTCGGATCATCGCCGTAAAACACGCCATCTGTCATAGCTTTGAGCTGTACAGAGAAATACTTGTGTTCAAATTCGAACGGGGGAGCGTGGGCGAGAACCACACGGTATTTTGCGGTTTTACATTCCGGTGATTCGATGATTTTTTTCAGCCAGCTGCGCTGTTCGCGGAAATAATCAGCGGTACGGGTCAGCATTTTTACGTTAGCGGAGGAGTTTTTGAAAACCGGTGCCGCATCTTCGCCGACATCAAGCACAATATAGAACACATCGCCGACACGGAATGCGGAGTAGGGGAGTCCGAAATAATCGGTATAACGGGAGCTTTCTGCGCCGCGATATTCGTGATTGCCGCGTGTGACAACCAATGGTTTTATGATGTTGTGTTTCTTGCGCAAGTGAGAAATGTAGCTGTCGAAATAAACATCCCGGAAATCATCAATGACACTTGCCACGTCCCCAAGAGAAACGAGGAAATCTGCTTTTCTGATATCGGACTGAGATTTGACGATCCGGTCAAATGCTTCACGAACCGCCTTTGAACCGACCTGCAAGTCATTGACCGCATAGAACATATGTTCTTTCTGTTTATCAGGGAATGTGCGGAAATCGCCGGATGCGAGCAAACGTTCCCCATTGACAGGGGCGGCGGGATCCAGGTGAACAATTTCGTACTTGTATGCGGTATCAGGCTTCAGGTTATCAAGCGTGAATACATGGTTGCTTTCGGGTGCGACCTGACCGTATTTCAGGCTCCAGGTGGTGCGTTTGCTGCCGTCGGGAGAGTACAGATGCAAACCGGTGGAGAGGGGCTTATTGAATTCAATCCCGATGCGGCATCCATTGGCAGACAAGTTCATGACATAAGGCGGTTCCAAAATTTCTGTTGTCTTTTGGAATATTTGTCTGTATACGTTTTTGCGTTGGGTTTCTGTTGCCGGCCAGTATGCATTACCCGGCATCCGTGCGAATGCCAGATACCAGGAGGCATTGCCGCGACGGAAGAAAATGGCAATGTGATTTTTGCCTTTTTTCAATTTCGCAGGGAACACAAAGTTGGTCGGATTCATGAAGCCGTTCACGTTACCGGTATTGTTGCAATCCAACACTTTTTCTCCGTTGACATAGCAGTTATAGAACCAGTCGCCGCCGATCCCGTAATTCCGGTTTTCATCCTGATCGCACCAGACTTCGCAAACAATGACTGCCTTGGAGAGGGGCTTCATCTTTTTTCCGGCGATATCATCCAGATCAATATCGTTGTTCGCGGAGAGTTTGAAAGGGACTGTACCTTTCGGCATTTTTCCATCGATGGAAATTTTTGCCGCATCTTCAGGGGTGAGATTATCATTGATGCAGACGCGGAAATTCTGCTGTGCAACCAGTGCGGATGTGAGAAGCATCAACGCGGATAAACAAATGGTTTTAATGGATGTGTGATACATAAGATACCTTTCTTTTTAATGTTAACGGCCGACGAAACGGTCGAGTTCTTCCAGACGTTCTTTTGTCAGACTGCGGCAGGGGATGAGTTGGGACATGACAGTTTGTTTTGCGGCACATTCCAGAAGTTCCATCCGGTCGAAAGCCTGCAAAAGTGTTTTTCCGAGAGTGATTACACCGTGATTTTCCATGAGTCCGCAATCATGATCGCGCATCTTCTCTGCTACATTTGCCGCCAATGCTTCGGAACCCATCAGAGCGTAAGGAATCATGACGGTTTCCCCTGCCACGGCGTATGCTTCTGCTGTGAGATGCATGTTCAACGGAATGGAATCTGCGGCGGTAAAAAGCGTTGCGGTAACGGGGTGCGCATGGACGATTGCCATGACATCGGGGCGTGCAGCATAGATGGCGAGATGCATGCCGGTTTCGATACTCAATTTCAAGTGTGGCGTTAAAGACGTTCCATCGGGCGTGACAACCCCCACATTTTCCGGGCTTTGTTCGCCTTTATCCGATTGGGATGCCGTGATTACAATGTTACCATCTGCGGCACGGAATGAAATGTTGCCGCCGCTGGTTGTCGTCAGAAACTGACGGTAAAGGCGGCGCATGAAACTTGCGACTTCTTCGCGTTCTTTTTTGTAATCCATTGTCTTATATTATTTTGATTTTTTGATGATGATTCCGGCAATGGTCAGCCAGATGACAAACATGATGCAGCTGACAATGAAAATCTTCAGCCAGCCTACGGTGAATACGAGAGTCAAAGCGAATGCCGTCCAGAGTCCGCCGCCCATAATCGGTTCGTGAATCAGCTGTTTATAACCGAAGGTGGCAGCCGCTTCTGTCTTGTTTTCCGGGTCAACGGTACGCAGCAGCATCAAGCCGGTTGCGGTGACGCCGGTTGCCTGCCCGAATTCGGCAATGGCTTTTTCGAACCATGCGTTTTTGAGGAGTTTCGGTGCCAGGAAGATGACTATGAGAATACAGAAAAGTGCACCGGCGACGACCATGATAATCAGCGGCAGGAAGTTATCTGCCACGACCTTCAGCTGAATGGTGGCAACTGCGGCAACCACCAGGAAGTCGAGAGAGGCGCCGGAAAGACGCTGCATCTGTTCTTTATTGATCATGTAGCCGATTTTGACTTTATTGAGCAGCATTTGCAGCAACACGCCGCCGATCATACACAGGGGGAAGAGGGGGAAGCCGTTAAAGAAACGGGTTTTTGCGTTGGGGAAGAAGAATACTTCTCCGAATTGCAGACCTTTCAGGATACCGAATCCGATCAGAATGGAAAGACCGATCAGAGAAATGTGAAATGCCAGAGAGTCGATGGAGTCCGGGAACACAGTCTGCAAACCGGCAGAGGGGCGTTCTTTTGCTTCATATACGCCGATCCGTTCCATGTAACTGCGGTCGTTATAAGTCCGGATTTCTTTCACATATCCTTTTTTCAATGCCCAGTTTACCATTGCCATTCCGGCAACGATTCCGATAATCATGCCGAATGTTGCAACGGTAAAGCCCAGTGCTGCACCATCTTCCCAGTTGAAATTCTTGAAGACTTCTGTCACGCCGCCAACGGTACCGTGTCCGCCCTGGAATCCGATTTCCAACAGATTACCGAATGCGGGGTTGAGATTGAACAGCGGGAGAAAAACAAAACCAGCCAGCCCCAAGCCGATGACATATTGTCCCCAGGCAAGAATCTGCCCCATGCAAATCTGGGGGAATGCGGTTTGAAAAACGGTTTTCAGTTTCGGTGTGACTGCGCCAAGGAAGAGGGCGGCGAAGATAACGTTGATCATGAATCCGGGAATTTTCTTGATCCCGGCAATGACATCTGCGGGTAAATACTTGTCAAAGAACGAAAAAAGAATGAGTCCGAGGATCCCGCCAATGACGGAGCTGGGGAGGTATAATTTCTGGAGTAACGGAACTGCCGTACGCAGAATTTTTCCCAAAACGAGCAGGGAAGAGAGAATGCAGAAAATAATGATAGCTGTCATAGTCGTATTCCTGTTTATGATGTTATTTTTTGTTATTAAATCATATCCGGGTAATATACCACATATTTTACCATTTTTCAATATTTTATTGCATATAATTCAAAAGGTTTTTCAGGATTGCACATCAAGGAGTTCGAGCCCGATTTCATTCCAGTAAGTCAAGCCCTGTTCCGTCGGGCGGATGACTCCATTCTGCTCCACCAGCCAGCCGCGGGTCAGCAGCGGTTGCAATTCGGGAAAATCCGCATCCGCGCCCATTGCTTCTGTAAAAGCCTTTTTCTCCCAGCCTTCCACCGTGCGCAATCCCATCAGAAAAACTTCGCGGAGACGGATTTGACGTTCGATCTGATCGACTTCCGGCGGCGTCCCGGCAAGCCATTGCTCCAACGATGCAACTTCTGTCCAGCGGTCGATTCCGTTAAAAGATGCTGCCGAGGGACCCAGTCCCAAATAGGGTTCTCCGTGCCAGACGTTCCAATTATGTTTTGCCCGATATGCGGGTGACGCATAATTGGAAATTTCATAACGGGGCATATTATGTGCTGCCAGAAATTCCCCCGAGAATTCCCACATGTCGGCGGAAAGATCATCGTCCGGTTCATATCCGGTCTGATAGAATGGCGTACCTTCCTCCGGAATGATGGAGTAGCAGGAAAGGTGGCGGATGGGCAGGGCGAGCGCCTGTTCCAAATCATTTTTGAAATCGTCAAGCGTCTCCCCGGGGAGAGCATAAAGCAAATCCAGACCGATGTTGTTAACCCCGCCGGATTTCCAGCGTTTGACGGCATTGATTGCATCTTCCGCAGTTCCCGTATGGCGTCCGGCAGCTTTCCGCAATTCCGGATTGAAACTCTGGACACCCATGCTGACCCGGTTGATAAAGGGGGCAACGGTATCCACCAGTTGCGGCGTTACGGTTTCCGGATTGGCCTCCATGGAGATTTCCGCATCGTCACGGAACGAGCAGATATTATTGATGTTGTTGAATAATTGCTGCAGTACGGGCAGAGGGAGAATGGAAGGAGTTCCGCCGCCGAAATACAGGGTTTTCAGCTGTTGCAGTTCTGCGGAATGTTCTTTGAGCTGCCGGGTGATTTTGTTCAGCCATTCAGAGAACAACGCCGGGTTCTGATTCTGCACCGAATAAAACGCGCAGTAATCACATTTTCTGATGCAGAAAGGAACGTGTATGTACAGATTGGGGTATTGCATGATTTCTTACTTTTTGAAGTAGTAGCGAATAATCGCATTCTGCCGGAGAGATTCGGCAAATTCTTTTCTGTTTTTCACCCACGCCTTATCCTGCAATTCTTTATGAATGGAATCGGAAATTTTTGCGAAGGGGATTTTGCTTGCGGGGAGCATGGATTCAATCCGGATGAAATACCAGGCTTCGGGCGTTTTTACCGGGCCTGCAATATCGCCTTGTGTTTTGCCTCTGATTGCAGATGCAAATTCCGGGCGCAGTTTATCCATTTCCATGATACCTGTCATACCGTTATTGGATGCCAGCACACCTTCGGAATATTCCTTGATGAGATTTGAAAAATCCTGCGGAGAACAATTTTTGATTTTCTGTGCAACTTCGCTGACTGCCTTTTGGGGATCTGCATTTCTATTGCCGTTATGAAGAATCTGCAGCAATTGCAATTCAATCCGGGCAGGGGTGGACCACTTTTTCGGATGGGCCTTGTATTCGTCATAAACTTCTTTCGGAGAAATGTAAACTTTTCTGTCGCAAAGATAAGCGAGAAGAGTTTCGGTGGCGATTCTCTGTTTTGTGCGCATTTTGAGTTTTGCAATGGAAAAGCCGTAAACTTTCAATTGTTTTTCCAAGGTTTCCCGGGTGCCGTCCCCCATTTCGACAGCAAATTTATCAATCATGGTTTCGATTTCCTGATTGGGAATCGGGAACGGTCTTTTCAAATATTCCAGATAGAGAAGTTTATGGAGAATGATCATCTCCACTGCTTCCATCCGGATCCGGTGTGTTTCACGCATAAGACGTTCCCCGGTGAGATGTCCGGCGAGTCTGCGTTCCATACCTGCTGTTTCCAGAATGACATCGAGCAATGTAATCGGTTCGCCGTTAACGGATACCAGAACGGAATCGATTTGTGTTTTATCGGAAAAGGTTTGCAACTGGACAGACGGGAGCAGATCCGCTGCGGAAACGAATGTCACAGCGACGAAAAAAGCAAAAGCTAAGACAGATAATTTATTCATAGGTAAAGACTCTTTCATTTTTTTCATAGAGGTAATTTCAAAAGTCCGGCAAAATTTGACTGAAAAAAGATTGTTGATGAGATGAAAATGGTAGTTTTGTTCCGGCGTCGCCTTACGGCTATGCCGTGACAAGGCGTGGTAAATAACCATCCACCTTCGCCAAGGCTACGGCGGGACAAGCGAAAAACGCCCCGTTTTCAGATCGCAACAAGAGTTTTCAGACATTTTTGAAGACTTTTGAAATTGCCTCTCTTAAATTACTCTAATTTTTCCAAAATACAAGCACCGGGATGAAAAAAGTTTGCAATTTGATGAACCGGTGATATAGTATTTCAAAACAATATTTATATTTACCCGGAGTTTGAATTATGAATGAAAAAAATGTACAATTGCTTTCCGAGCTGATCCGCATGAGAACCATTTCCAGTCAGGTGGAAAATGTCAACCGCGCCACCGATCGTATTCACCAGGAACTTGCCGCTGCCGGTTTGTTTTGCCGGATCGAAGATATCAACGGGAAAAAATGTCTTTTCGCTTCAACCGTGGATGATAAGCAGGTCGATTACCTCTTGAATGCCCATGTGGACGTTGTCCCTGCCGACGATGAGGCCATGTTTGAACCGCAGATCAAAGATGGATACATGTACGCCCGCGGAACCAGCGACTGTCTCGGTGCCTGCGTTTGTATTGTTGATATTCTCCGCCGTTTGCAGGGGCAGAACGTTTCCTGCGGTGCCATCTTCTCAGCCGATGAAGAAATCGGCGGTTTTACGACCGGTGCCATGTTGGATCGCGGTTATGCCGCAAAGAAAGCTGCCGTGATCATTGACGCCGCATGGGGTGCCATTGCCTATGCGCAGAAAGGGATCATGGTTGTGAAGTTGACGGCAGTCTCTTCTTCCGGCGGCGGTCATTCCTCCGCGCCCTGGGCGTTTGAAAATCCGGTTGAAATGTTGATGGAAGATTATTTGCAGCTCCGTTCAAAATGGGGCGAACATCCCTCAAGAGAAGATCATTGGAAAAATTCCATTTCTCCCACTATGATTTCCGGCGGTTTTGTGCATAATCAGATTCCGAGTGAAGCAAGTCTGACCTTGAACATCCGCTTTATCGAAAAAGGTGAAGCCGCCAAAATCGAAAAATTGATCCGGGAAAATACCCGTTGTAAAGTGGACGTCTCTGTGGATTGTTTGCCGGTGGTTGCCGACCCCGATCAGGGCGAAATCGTCAAACTCCGTCAGGTCATGACCGATTACCTGCAGAAAGATGTTAAACTGATTCGTATGGACGGTGCAACCGATGCCCGTTATTTTGAACGGTTGAACATCCCGGTCGCTATTCTCGGTCTGGACGGAAATGGTGCCCATGCGCCGAAAGAATATCTGCGCATTGACTCCATGGATGAAATGGCGGATATGATGGTGAAGTTTATCGGTTCCTGATTACTTCCGCATCGGAGAAGGGGTACTTCACCCCTTTGATCTCCTGGGTCTTTTCGTGTCCCTTGCCGGCGATAAGGATAATATCATCTTTTTTTGCCATATCAAGGGCAAGCAGAATCGCTTTTCTGCGGTCCGGTTCAGCATGATACTGCACACCTGCCGGAATGCCGGGGAGAATTTCAGAAATAATAAAGTCCGGATCTTCGCTCCGGGGATTATCGCTGGTTACAATGCAAATATCGGAATGAGTCCCCGCAGCAAATCCCATCTTGGGCCGCTTGGTACGGTCCCGGTCTCCGCCGCAACCGAATACGGTTATGATCCGTCCGTTGTTGCGGCGTATCTTTTTCAAAGCCAGCAGGACACGTTCCAATGCGTCATGTGTGTGTGCAAAGTCGACGTATGCCGTTGCGCCATTTTCGAGCGTGATACATTCCAAACGTCCGGGGGCAGGGGGCGCACTTTCCGCCGCAAGGAGAATTGTTTCCATGGGAATCCCGAGAGCATAAGCCACCGTGACGGTCTGGAGCAGATTTACGGCATTATGTTCGCCGCGCAATTTTGAATGGATGGTATAGTCTTTGCCATCCAGCTGAAATTGGAGACGTGATCCGTCATTCCGTGCTTCGAATCCGGTCAAACGGCAGAATGCCGGTTCCTGAGCGGAAAATGTTTGATTTGTGATCCCCGCCTGCGCCAATTCTTCCGATAGCCGTTTGCCGTATGGATCATCAATATTGATCACACATGGTGCATCCGGCGCAAGCATTTCCACAAAAAGCAGCCGTTTTGCCTGATAATATTCTTCCATGGTGTGATGATAGTCCAAATGGTCGCCCGTCAGATTCGTGAAGATGGCGGAGGCAAACATGAGAGAACCGCACCGGTGCTGATGAAGTCCATGACTGGAACTTTCCATAATGGCATCCTGCACATTATTCTCTCTCATTTCGGAGAAAAACATTTGCAGCTGTTGAGCGTCCGGCATGGTGTATGCGGCGTCTTTTTCCACACCGTCGCCGGAGTCGGTAATGACCGTGGTGAGAAGTCCGGTATGGTGCCCTGCGTATCGGAGAATGTGTCGCAGAATGAAGGCAATTGTGGTCTTCCCATTGGTTCCGGTAACGGTATGAACGTGGAAGGCATCTGCCGGTCTCTCAGCCATTTCTTCGCAAAGGATCGCCCAGGCATGATAGGAGTCCCGCACGCGGAGCACCGGAATTTTTGCGGGTTCCGCACCGTTCCACGTGTGGGATACGACCAGGGCCGCTGCTCCGTTGGCCTGTGCTTCCGGAATGTGATCATGTCCATCCGCCTTTGCCCCGCGAATGGCGCAGAACACTGCCCCGGGTGTGACTTTCGAGGCAAAATTGGAGACGGATGAAATTTTAACATTGCCCTGTCCGTAATCGGTCAGGATGGGAGACAATGCACAGCGCAGCTGGTCGAGATCCATAGTAACGGTTATCCTTCAATAAGTTCCATTTTGGTGGAACGGGATGCTTTCAGAAAGACAAGATCGCCTTCCTTGAGAAATTCTTTGATATGTTCTGCTGCTTCTGCTGAATTTGCAAAGACAGCAGTCGGCGGAATGGCAAGGGTGTCAGCGGCACGTTTCATATCGGGGCCGACAACAATCAGGCGGGCACCGGGGAAGAATTTACGTGCGGTTTCCAACACTTCTCTGTGCCCGCTTTCGGCGTATTCGCCCAATTCTGCCATGTTGCCGAGGAGCAGCACAAGATTCTTTTCATCCGCGAATTCTGCCAGCCATGCAAGGGATGCTTTCATACTGTCCGGATTGGCATTGTACGCATCGTTCACCCAGGTGGCCCCATCCCGTTCTGTAATACGCATCCGCATGCCGGGCAGGACGGTATTGGCAATTCCTGCGGCTGCCTGTTCCAGCGTAATGCCGAAAAGGGATGCCAACGCGGCGGCACCGGCTGCATTGCATGCCTGATGTGCGCCGGGGACGGACCAGTGGATTTCCTGTTGTTCGCCGGTATCTTTTCTTGTGATCCGGAATGTTGCACCGCGGAGATCGCCGCCCAGATATTCGGCACGGAAATCGGCTTCTGCTTCCGGGCCGAATGTGAGAATCCGGTGTCCGGCGAGCGCATTTCTCAAGACCTGATTACCGGGGCAGTCGTAAGGAATCACACCGGCACCTTCCGGCGGAAGATATTTGAAAACGTCGGATTTTTCCGTTGCCGTACCATCCAAAGTTTTGAAATTTTCGATGTGAGAGGAACGGATGGAAACAATGAGAGAGTTCTGCGGTCTGACCGCATCCGCCAGGGGATCGATTTCCCCGAAGTTGCTTGTGCCGAGTTCCAGAACAGCGGCTTTGTGATTATCGTTCAGCTTCAAAAGGTTGCAGGGAACGCCGATATGGTTGTTCGTATTCCCTTCCGTCGCCAGAACATGATCTGCCCCGTAAACATGGTTGAAGATTGCCCGGAGACATTCCTTTGTGCTTGTTTTTCCACAGGAGCCGGTGAGTGCGGCTGTAATCAGTCCGGGAAATTTTGCCCGGTGATGTTTCGCCAGCAAACGATAGGCTTCCACCGTGGATTTGACAGCCACGGCTGCTGCACCATCCGGCAGTTTATCAATGGAATCCTGTTCAATACAAAGCAATACCGCACCATGAGAAACGGCATCCGCAAGAAAATTATGGGCATCAAATTTTTCCCCTTTCAAGGCAATGAAAAGGGCGTTCGGTACATTTGCCCGGGTGTCGGTAAAGACGGCATCCACTGTTGACGCCGGATTAAATGAACCGCAGACGGTTCCGCCGGTGACGTCCGCAATTTCCTGAAATGTGAAAAGAGGAGATGTCATAATGCGGTCATGCCTTTCGGTTGCGGAAATATTCAATTGTCTGCTTCAAACCGTCATCCACATGAACCAGCGGTTCCCACTGAAGGAGTTCTTTTGCTTTGGAAATATCCGGTTTGCGGCGGGTCGGGTCATCCTGAGGCAGCGGCTGATAAATCAGCTTTGTTTCTGCGCCGGAGAAAGCAATGACTTTTTCTGCCAGCTGTTTGATGGTATATTCGCCCGGATTGCCCAGGTTGACAGGGCCTGTAACGTCATCGGGTGTATTCATCATGCGGATCATGCCTTCCACCAGGTCGGAGACATAGCAGAAACTGCGGGTCTGATCGCCGGAACCGTAAATCGTAATATCCTTACCGTTCAATGCCTGTACGATAAAGTTGCTGACAACACGTCCGTCATTGGGGTGCATCCGGGGGCCGTATGTGTTGAAAATGCGAATGACTTTGATCTTTACGCCATGGCATCTGTGATAGTCGAAGAACAGAGTTTCTGCGGCGCGTTTTCCTTCATCGTAACAGCTGCGGATACCGATAGGGTTGACGTTCCCCCAATAGCTTTCCGTCTGCGGATGCACTTTCGGGTCGCCGTAAACTTCGCTTGTGGAACTCTGCAGAATCGGGCATTTCAGCCGTTTTGCCAGTTCCAGCATGTTCATGGCTCCGAGGATGCTGGTGCGCATGGTTTGTACCGGATCATGCTGGTAATGAACGGGTGATGCCGGACAGGCGAGATTGAAAATACCATCGACTTCCAGAGAAATCGGCACGGTGACGTCATGCCGGATAACTTCGAAATCCGGATGATTCATCAGGTGGCGGATATTGTGTTTTGTGCCTGTGAAAAAGTTATCCAGACAGATGACGGCATAACCATCATTGAGCAAGCGTTCGCAGAGATGTGAACCAATAAAACCGGCGCCTCCGGTAACGAGAAACGTTTTTTTATCCATAGTAATGATCCTGTTGTTAATGATACAGGGAATATTATATCCATATTGCAAAAAATCAAGTCATGATTCAGAATAATTCCGTAAAAAGTTCGGATTTATCTTAAAATAACACAGATATCCCATAATTTTTCAAAAAAAGGGCTTTTAACCGTCATTTGAACGGAAGATTTTCAGATTTTTGAAAAGTGATTTTGTCAGATTTTATGATACAAGTTAAAACTTTCCGTCCGTAGCAACATTGATAAATCGCAAAATCAGCCCCATCGGGGCGGCAAGAGTCAAACAGCCCAGGGTAAGCGCAGCGCAACCCTGGGGATAAAAACAAATGAACTCGCATAATGACAGCCGCCACGTTGACGGCGTTTCGGTAGAAACGGACGGCATCGTGGTGGCAATGACATCCCCGAAAACTCATTGCATCACCGTATGAGCCATTCCTTGCGGAACGCC
>JAZUCU010000011.1:0-26716 GCA_045639325.1 Victivallales bacterium | reverse complement strand
GTTATCTTTTTCCAGATTCTTAGAGATTGCGATATTCTGATGGACAAGTTTGGATACCAGCTGAAAATTATCTTTAATATCTTCCATCTCAAGAGTATTGTGGGACAATTCCGGCGGCAATGCTTTCAGTGCAACTTCGATCCCTGCGGTTTCATCAAAGCATTTGTATACAACACCCATGCCACCCTGCCCGAGTTCCGCGAGGACTTTGTAACGGGACATAATCAGGTCACCGACAGCAAATCTTCCGTCCGGTTTCCGATCCCGTTTTCCGGGCATGGTCACATCATCGCCATCAGGTGCAGATGTCCGTTTTGGCGGAATTGTTTTATCCATATCATCCATCTTTTATACTCCAGTTTTTAGCAAATTATATACTATATGCTATAAAGACAATTTTTCAAGAAAAATCTGACATGGTAATTTAATATTTTTTCGATTTTTTATGGAGTCGTGGAAAACTTGTTCCGGCGGAGAATAAGTCGGATAGGTTGAATAGGAGGAATAACAGGTAATCTACAAAAAACGCTGCACAAACTTTTAAAACATGAAAAAATCTCCGCTCTGATCACGGTAATATACCCACTTTTTTGAAATTTTATGGGATATCGGTGAAAAAAATCAAAAATTTTTCAGTTTTTTCCTTGACTTTATTGTGTACCACAAAATATATTCCTGCATAAACATTTTTTTGAGGTGCTTTTTTATGCCATTACCGTCGAAACAAAATATGATCTATTCTTTGATGATAAAAAAGATTAGAGAGAATTACAAGCCCGGGGACAAACTGCCTTCCGAAGTGCAGCTTGCCGCCGAAATCGGTGTCGCCAGACGGTCTCTGCGGTCTACATTAAGCCGCCTCGCCGAAGAAGGTTTGATCCAGCGGACAAACCGGGGAACATTCCTCCGGGATACCGCAGTGGAAAGCAATACCGGAAAAAATCCCGTTTATATCCTTGTCCCCTGCCCCAATTACTATACCGCCAGCGGGTTTTATTCCTCCTACCTGATTCAGCAGATGATTCAGGGGTGCGTCCGCTCCGCAGTGGAACATGGCACGTATGCTGTAACGTTACCCATCACAAAGGATAATAATCCGGACAATGTCATCATGAGTCAGTTCAATCATCTGCGGAAAGGTGACATCGTCATCTTCAACGGGCATTGGGCGACCGATTTTTATTCCATTCTGGAGAAAAAGAAATGCCGTCTGGGGATCGTCAGTGGTTGTGCCGAAAACTGTTTTGAAAAGTCGGATATTGATTTCTATCACCTTTATTGGGGGAATTACTGGGATTGTCTCGGCGATGCTGTAATGCAGCTGCATAAAGATGGAGCAAAGAAGATTGCCTATTTCGGCAGAAAACAGACCGATATTTCCAAACGCGGCAAGCCGTTTTTCCTTGATGCACTCGCCAATGCCGGACTGGACAGTGAGGAAAAGTATTACATTCTCTACGATGCAGAAATTTCATTCCGTCAATCCCTGGAATTGCTGAAAGAAACGTATCAGACGCTGCATTTTGACGGCTTGATTTTTGACAGCAACCTTTATGATATGCCCGCAACCATTCCCGATTTCTTTCAGGAAACCGGGATCCCGGAAACAACCAAACTCATCTGCAGTGTCAGCGAATTCCTCCGGTCGCCGGGCTTGCCGCCGCAAACAAGAATCCTCCACCGTCCTCAGAAGACGGAAACAAAAGAAATGGTGGATGTCTTGTTGTCGGGGAAACAGAGCAGAGTCTCCAAGCACGGGAAATATCAGTTTCCGCTGATTGCAGATTTTCTTGAAGAAACAAATTTTCTTGAACGTTAAGATAGTAAGGAGTACAGAAAATGAACCATTCACAACTTGCGATCAAAGGCGGACCGAAAGCATCCCCGGTCTACAGAGCACAACTGTTCCACTGGCCGATCGTTACGGATGAAGATGTGGAAGCCGTGAAAAATGTCATGCTGGATGGTGCCAGCCCGAGTATGACCAATATCACCATGCAGTTTGAAAAAGAATGGGCGGAATATAACGGTGTCAAACACGCCCTTGGCTCCTGTAACGGCACTGCGGCTTTGGCGGCAGGCTTGTGGGCTTTGGGCGTCGGCGCAGGGGATGAAGTCATTGCTCCCGCGATCACCTACTGGGCCTCCTGTGCCTGCGCCATTCAGCTGGGTGCAAGCGTGAACTTTGCGGATATCGACCCGGTTACGCTCTGTATTGATCCCGATGATGTGGAACGCCGCATCGGACCGCGCACAAAAGCAATTATCGTGGTCAACTTCTGCGGTTACCCGGCAGATTGGGATCGACTCCTTGCCATTGCGAAAAAGTATGATTTGAAGATTCTGGAAGATAACTCACACGGTCACGGTGCCATGTACAAAGGTCGCATGTGCGGATCCTTCGGGGACGTTGCGGGTGCAAGTATGATGTCCGGAAAAGCCTTCGCCATTGGGGAAGCCGGTATGATCACCACCAACGATACCGATCTTTACAAACGTTGTATCGCATACGGTCATTACGAACGTACCTTCGGCAGCAAATACAGCAAAAATTCCATTGCTATGGACCTGCCGGATCTGGAACCCTATATCGGTATGCCTATGGGCGGCTGCAAACACCGTATGAATCAGATGTGTGCGGCAATGGGCAGAGTTCAGCTCAAATACTGGAAAGAACGAATTGCCGAAATTGATAAGGCGATGACTTATTTCTGTGACCGGCTGGATAAGATGCCCGGTCTGAAATCACACCGTCCGCCCGCCGGTTCTGATATTACAAAAGGCGGTTGGTACATGCCCCGCTGTTTCTATGATTCCGAAGCATTCGGCGGACTCACCCTGAAAAATTTCATGCAGGCAATCGCCGCAGAACAATTCGTTTGCCAGACTGGTAACAACGAACCGCTGCACCGACATCCCTATTTCCATACCATCGACTTCTTCCGTCAGGGCACACCCACAGTGGAAGCCTTCGGTCAGCGCAAGTTGACCAATCTGGATGAAGAATACCCGGTTGCCTGCACGCTGGGCGAAAAATGCTTTGTCATTCCCTGGTTCAAACATTTCGATCAGGAAGGCATTGATGAACAGCTTGCCGCATTGGAAAAAGTCATCGCTCATGCCGATGAATTGCTGGAAGATCAGAAAAAGAACGAACAGGAGAAGAAATAATGTTTATTGATATTCATGCGCACGTAGTCGAAGAGGAAACATGCCCCACAGACGGTATTCAGACTTTTATGACGCCCGATCAACTGTTGGCGCGATATGATGAACTCGGTGTGGAACGCGCCTGTCTGCTCCCCATCGGCAGCCCGGAAACCAGTGTCTGTGTCCAGTCGAACGAAGAAATTCTGCGTATCGCCCGCCGTAATCCGGACCGCTTTATCCCGTTCTGCAATGTGGATGCCCGGTGCAATGGCAATCATGCAAAAGTCAAAATAAAAGATATTCTGCAATATTACAAGGACAAAGGCTGCAAAGGCTTGGGCGAAGTCTTCCCCAATCTGCTGTTCCTGGACTTGCGGGTGCAGAACCTGTTCCGTGCGGCGGAAGAAGTACAGCTGCCGGTCATTTTCCATATCTCGCCCGTAATCGGGACCTCTTACGGACTGGTGGATGATCCGGGGCTCCCCGGTCTGGAAGAATGTCTCAAGCGCTTCCCGAAACTCAAATTCTTCGGTCACTCTGCTCCCTTCTGGAGTGAAATCAGCCAGTATACGGATAAAGCAGCCAGATACAGTTATCCGGCGGGCAAAGTCGTGGAAGGCAAATTGCAGGAACTCTTCCGTAAATACGATAATCTTTACGGTGATCTCTCGGCGGGCAGCGGTGCAAATGCCTTGTCCCGCGACCCGGAATATGCGGTTAAATTCCTGACAGAATTCCAGGATCGCCTCTGCTTTGGTCTGGACTTCTGCCGTCCGGGGAATCCGGCACCGCTTGTTAAATTTATGTTGGAATTGCGCAGCAGCGGCAAGATTTCGGAAGAGATTTTCGAAAAAGTTGCAAGAAAAAATGCAATCCGCCTCTTTGAATTGTGAGAAAAGATGTTATAAGAAGTAAAACTGGAAAGGAAAAATTATCATGGGATTTCTGAAGGATCGTATTTGGACATGGGGTTATGTGCTGGATAAAATTCCCTCTGCAGCCCCCTTTACGTTTGAAAAAACAAGATGCAGTCTGGAAACAGAAGCCGCCTACCTCGGTGCAAAAAGAACATTCTACAATAACAGCATGTTCAGCAGAGAATATATCGAAACAAACTTCCCCACCTGGGATAAAGAAATTCTGGAAAGCTGTATCGACAACCGTCTTTCCCCCATGCACATGGAACGTTTGAAGAATTTCGAAGAAGTCTTCTGCACACTGGAACACGAGAATTATCTGGAAAGTGCCATCCAGGCTGCAAAACTCTCCCTGCAATTTCCCAATATCACCGGGGTGCATTTTGACGACTTCGGTCCGTCCCAGGGCAGCGAGATTCTGGAACGCGTCCATGATGCCATCAAAGAAATCAATCCGAAATTGAAAATCGCCGTTGTCACCTATTCCCATTTCGATCAGGAGCCTTACAAAAAAGCGGTGAAATATGTGGATATCTTCTCCCGTTGGAGATGGGTCCCTTCCGAAGATTACTGGCGCAGACACAAAGATGATATCAAAGTTCTGCGTGATATTGTCGGACCGGAGAAAAAGATTCTGCAGGGCATTTATATTCACGACTTCGGCTCCTCCGGATTCCATGTCTCGGAATGTATGTACAAAGTCCCTCTGGAACTCTTCAAGATCAGCGTGGAAACCATTTGCGAACATACGTTTGACGGAACACTTGACGGGATCATCATTCCGCAAGCCGCTTATTTCGGCTGTCTCAGCCACAAAGAAAATATCAGTTTTTTGAAGGAGCATATTGACTGGTTCGACGGAACAACAACAGTTCTGTAATCAAACATCAAATAAATAAAACGGAGAAAAAAATCATGCAAGCAAAAAAATGTTTCACCCTCATCGAACTGCTGGTCGTCATCGCGATAATCGCAATTCTTGCAGCAATGCTTCTTCCGGCACTGGGGAAGGTCAAACAGACCTCGAAACTTGCGGCCTGCACTAGCAATCTCAAGCAGCTGGGTATGGGCTTCATCACATACGGCAGTGACAACAAAGACTTTCTGCTGCCGAAAGAATCCGGTGCAACCAACAGCCTCGGTAGAACCGATAAAAATATGATGGGACCCACTTACAAAAGTTGGAACATGTATATTGCGCCTTACATCGGTATGAATCTTGATGGTATTACCAATTACCAGACAACGTATCGCGACACAATGGTTCCGAAACAGTATACAAACGGCATTATGAAGTGTCCGGCATCAACGACGAATGTCAGCCTTTTTACAAATGTTCAATACGGAATGCCGAAATATAATGTCGGCGGGGAAATTTATACATCTCTCACAAATCCGCTCACCACATTCAGTGGAGCAAAATATCCGGCAAAAATGGCTTTGCTGTTGGATTCTGCAAAAGGAGCTCCCGGCTATCCGGTTGTTGATAACACGGATCCATCGGTAGCTGGCATGTATGCCGTAAGCGCAGGAGGCAGTGACGTCTCCCGCAAGAGACACGAAGGCAGAACCAACATCTGTATGCTTGACGGTCATGTGGAAACCATGACGGAAAAAGTGTTTTTGCAGAAAGTTATAGCTTCAAGCACTTATGCTCAACTGAAAGCCAATGTTTTGATGGCATTCGGCGGTAATAAAAGAATCAATTGAAAGATAGAAAAATGAATTTTACAAAAATATTAACCGCACTCTGTGCAGCCAGTATGACTGGTTGCATTTTTGCACAGAATCTGATTGAAAACTCAGGTTTTGAAGACGGCCTCAATGGATGGAAAACATTGACCTGGAAACCGGGCAACCGCACCTGGCTGATTCCGACAATCGATAAAACCACCTCTCAGGGACTCGGCGGGATGCAGTCCATGCGCATGGATTTCACCAGCGATAAAGTCACAAGTATTTATTATGATAAGGTAATTACTCTGCCCGCCGATATGAAAGAACTCACCATTTCTTTCTGGGCAAAATCAGAGGGTTACACACTGACAACAAAAGGACAATGTTTTGTTCAGGTGCGTTTTCTGCCGGATGTAAAGAAAACATTCGGCGTCTCCACGCCCTGGAATAAACTGCAGGAAAAATGGACCTTCTTCTCGAAAGATTTCAAGATTCCGGCAGATTACGGCAGAAAAATTCAGGTGATTATCGGGCTTCACGGAAACAAAAACCCGAAAGGCACGCACTGGATCGATAATATCTATGTTGGCCCGAAGCAGGGAAAAACACAAAATCAGACGGCGAAAAAAGAAATCACCATGCTCCGCGGCGTTCCGCAGGCAGATCATGGCGGTGTCTGGTATCCCGGCGAAAAAATGCCTTATGCCATCGAAGTAAAAGACATCAAAAATCCCGGTTCAAAAGCAACCCTCAAATGGAGAATCGAAGGGTTTGACCGGGAACTGCTCAAGTCCGGTGAAACTCAAATCTCTCTCCCCGCCAATCCGCCTCCGCCCAAAAGAAAATGGATGAAAGTCCTTCCCGCAACCATTCCCTTTGAAGTACCTGAACTGGGTAATTACCGCGGATGGTTTGCCATAAAAGCGGAACTCGTGCAGAACGGCAGAGCATTGGATAAAGTTCTGTCTTCCGGTATTATCGTGGAAAAAGCTCCGGCAAAACGTGACCCGTTCTTCAATGCAAAAGGTGCGGGCACCCTCGAACGTCAGATCCGTATGGGTAACGGCTCATTCTACATGCAGTTTGAACGCCGTAACCTGCAGGAAGTTGCCGATAAACTCAATGAAAAAACGGTGGCAAAATACCACAAAACGCTTAAGCTCTACCGCGACAACGGATTCCGCCCCATCGTCACCTTTGTCAACAGTCAGAACATCAACCGCAAATATCCCCGTCAGCCTCTCTACCTCCGGAAGAAGATCGACACCGCACTGGATAAAGGTCTTGATCCTTACGACAAGGAGTATTATGACGGCTATGAGAACTATTACCGTATGCTGATAAAAGAATTCGGCAAAGAGATCAATGACTGGACAGTCGGTGATGAGATTTATCATACCCATCACGTCAGCAAGCTGGAACTTCCCCATTATCTGGAAACGACCAAACGTCTCTGCAAAGTCATCAGAGAAGCGGATCCCAACGACTTCATTGCCGGTGCCGGATGCTTCATGGATATGTCCCCCATCGGTAAAGTCGTCTGGGAAAAAGTCGGAAAATATCTGGATGGCTTGAGCTGTTCCCTCTACATTCAGCCGGGTGTTGTGGCAGAAGGTATGCCCCTGACCGGTTTGGAAGATGGCGATTTATATAACCGTTTTGCCATTACCCGCAAAATCATCGGCAATAAAGCCATCGTTGGTACGGAATCCGGTTACAGCTTCCTCAATCACCCGCCCATTGATTCCGATATGGTCAAAAACACTGCGTTGAACAACGCACGTAATATTGTCGTTCTCCGTTATCTCGGAGTGAAATACTGGACGTACTTCCAATTCCAGAACGATGGCATGTATGAATCCGCAAAATACGGTTACGGCAAGACAGACTACGGTATGTGGAACCTGAAAACCGGTTGTCCGAAACCCCATGCCGCCACCTGGGCCGTTTCCGCCCGCATGATGGCATTCGTCACCGACCCGATGGAAGTCAAACCCAACAGTGACGTTTTCTGTTATCTCTTCCGTAAAAACGGAAAAACACTTGCAGCAGTCTGGGCAAAATCCATCGACCCGATCAATACAGAGATCAATATGCCTGCAGACTGGAAAGAAACGGATCTGATGGGTAAGACACGGACCGGCAAGAAAGGCAAAATCAAACTCAAGCTCAATAACCGGGTTCTTTATTTTGAATTGGATGCACCGCAGCAAGTCGTGGCGGATGCGTTCAACAATGGCAAATATATCATGCCGGAAATCTACATGGCGATGAACCGGAAAAATACTTCCGAGATGAACGTCTTTATTAAAAACAAACTCAATAAAGAACTTTCTGCCGCACTCCAGTTCCAGGGACAGAAAAAGAATGTCAAACTCAAGGCTTCTGCAATTACCGTAATTCCCTTCCCGTGCAAAATCGAAAATAAAAACCTCTCCGTTTCCGCAACCGTCAACGGTGTCCGTTACGCCGCAGAAAAACAGGATGAGATCTACCCCATTACCCGGATCAATAAAGCACCCGCAATGGATGGCACGCTCAAGGGATTTGAAAACGTTAAACCGTTCCTGATGAACAGCCGCGACTTTGTCCAGCCCACCGGGGATGCAGAAAGCCACGGCTTCTGGACGGGGCTGCAGGATTTGTCTGCCAAGCTCTTTATGGCATACGATCAGAAATACTTGTATCTTGCCGCAGATGTGACCGATGAAAAACACATCACCCGAAATGCAGATGTCAATATCTGGAATCAGGATTGTCTCCAGTTCGGATTCGATATGGATAACAATGCCTTTGATCCGGTATTATGTCCCGCCGGATATACAGAAAATGACTGGGAATTCTGCGCCGCCATGACAACGAAAGGTCCGCAGCTCTACAGTCACACACAACGCGGTGTTGCGGCAAATAAATTGTACGCAGAAAAACCGATGGTCACACGGACAAAAGACGGTCATACGCTTTACATCATCCGGATACCCTGGAAAGAATTGGGCAATTTCAAGCCCGCCAGCGGCAAAGTCATCGGATTCAATCTGGTCATCTTTGACCTGGATGATGCTAAAGCCGGTTTGAACAACTGGATGGAAATCTCCCGCGGCATTGCCGGCGGAGGGAAAGATCCCAGACTGTTCAAACGGTTCATTCTGAAATAATATTACAACTAAGGAGATATAAAATGAAAAGTTCAAAAATCTTGATGGCACTCACCGTTGCAACCGCCATGACAGGCAGTCTTTTCGCGCAGAACCTGATCGAAAATGCCGGATTTGAAAACGGAATTGACACCTGGGAAACTCCCAACTGGAAACTGCCCGATAACAGAACATGGCTCATACCCCAACTCGATACAACCACATCTCACGGCAAAAACGATAAAAACTCCATGCGTATGGATTTTATCGAAAACAAAACCACGCATATCGTCTACAAAAAGACGCTTACCCTTCCTGCCGATAAAGAGATTTTTACCGTTTCTTTCTGGACAAAATCCGTCGGATATCCCGAAGGCACAAAAGGACAGTGTTTCATTCAGCTGCATTTTCCCAACGTAAACAAGCGGGAACAGGTCATCACACCCTGGAACAAGACTCAGCCCGATTGGACGCAATTCAGCAAAGATTTCAAAGTGCCGGAAAAATCCGACCGCAAAGTCAGAGTCATCATCGGTATTCACGGCTACAAGAACAAAGCCGGAACAACCTGGATCGATGATATTTTCCTCGGCGCGAAATAATCTCACAAATCAGGAGTAAAAAATGAAATTCTCAAAAGCGCTGACCGTGCTCAGCATAACAGCCGGATTCACAGGCAGCATTTTTGCGCAGAACCTGATCGAAAATGCAGGTTTTGAAAGCGGAATCGACACCTGGGAAACTCCCAACTGGAAACTGCCCGATAACAAAACATGGCTCATTCCACAACTCGATACAACAACCTCGCAAGGCCTCGGCGGAATGCAGTCCATGCGTATGGATTTCACTCTCGGTAAGGTCACTCATATCGTCTATCGCAAGACCATTACATTGCCCGCCGATTGGAAAGAGTTCACCGTTTCCTTCTGGACAAAATCCACCGGATACCCCGATGCAACCAAAGGACAATGTTTCATTCAGCTGCATTTTCCCAACGTGAATAAGCGGGAACAGGTCATCACTCCCTGGAACAGAACCCAGCCGGAATGGACACAATTCAGCAAGGATTTCAAGATTCCGGAAAAGTCTGACCGCAAAGTACGTGTCATCATCGGTATTCACGGCTACAAAAACAAAGCTGGAACAACCTGGATCGATAACATTTATCTCGGCCCCAAACAGGCAAAAGCAGAAAAGAAGACTGCCGAAAAAGAAATCACCATGCTTCGCGGCGTTCCCCGTGCAGAACATAACGGCATCTGGTACCCCGGCGAAAAAATGCAGTATGATATCGAAGTCGAAAAAGTCAAAAATCCCGGCACAAAAGCCACACTCAAATGGAGAATCGAAGGATTCGACCGGGAACTGTTGAAGTCCGGCGAAACAGAGATCACACTCCCTGCGAACCCGCCCCCGCCGAAAAGAAAATGGATGAAAGTTCCTGTCATCAAGATCCCCTTTGTTGTTCCCGATCTCGGCGATTATCGCGGCTGGTTTGCATTCAAAGCAGAAATCATTCAGAACGGAAGAGCGTTGGATGGCATCCTTTCTGCCGGTGTGGTGGTGGAAAAGGCGCCGGAAAAACGTGACCCCTTCTTCATTGCGAAAAATCCCGGTTCCATTGAACGTCAGATCCGCATGGGGAACGGTGCAGGTTTTATTCAGACGGAACGCCGTTATCTGCAGGAAAAGGCGGGCGAACTCAGTGTCAAAGGTGCAAAAAAACTGGATGAAAGTGTGAAAACTCTGGTGGATAACGGTTTCCGCCCCATCTTCTGCTTCATGATCAGCCAGAATATCAACCGTCAATATCCTCAGCAGCCCCTCCACATCCGCAAAAAAATCGGCGACATGCTGGATAAAGGTCTTGATCCTTACGACAAGGAGTATTATGACGGTTATGAAGAATTTCTGAACTTGCTGGTTCAACGTTACGGCAAGTATGTGGATGACTGGACCATCGGCGATGAAATTTATCACCAGTACCACAAGAGCAAACTGGAACTGCCCCATTATTACGAAGTCACAAAACGTCTGCACAAAGTCGTCAAAGCCGCAGATAAAAATGACTTCGTGGCAGGTGCCGGATGCTTCATGGATATGTCCCCCATCGGCAAAGTCGTCTGGAATGAACTCAAAGATTATCTTGATGGCTTGAGCTGCTCTCTCTACATTCAGCCCAGCGCAGTGGCGGAAGGCATGACCATGACCGGTCTGGAAGACGGCAATCTCAAAGAACGTTTTGCCATCACACGCAAAGTTATCGGCGATAAAAAAGCCATCGTCGGAACCGAATCCGGTTACAGCTTCCTGAACTTCCCCGCAATGGATTCTGATATCGTCAAAAATGCGGCAATCAATAACGCACGCAATATCGTCATGCTCCGTTACCTGGGCGTCAAATACTGGACCTACTTCCTGTTCCAGAACGACGGCAGTTTTGAATCTGCAAAATGGGGTTACGGCAAAACGGACTACGGGATCTGGAATAAGAAAACCGGCAGTCCGAAGCCTCTCGCCGCAACCTGGGCAGTTTCCGCCCGCATGATGGCATTCGTCACCGACCCGATGGAAGTCAAACCCAACAGCGATACATTCTGTTATCTCTTCCGCAAAAACGGCAAGACATTGGCTGCAGTCTGGGCGAACTCCCTCGACCCCATCAATACAGAAATCAACATGCCCGCCGACTGGAAAGAAACCGATCTGATGGGTAAAACCCGCAGCGGCAAAAAAGGCAAAACAAAACTCAAACTCAATAACAGAGTCCGTTATTATGAGTTGGCAGCTTCTCAGAAAGCCGTGGCGGATGCCTTCCGCAATGCCCGTTATGTCATGCCGGAAATCTACGTGACAATGAACCGGAAAAACGCAACGGAAATGAATGTCCTTGTGAAGAATAAACTCAACAAAGCCATTCAGGTGAAAGTTCAATTCAACAACGGTTCACAGAAAAATGTGCAGATCGCTGCCGACTCCACAAAAGCAATTGCATTCCCCTGCAAAATGGAAGGCAGAAAACTCACCGCCAGCGCAACATTTAACGGTGTCAAATACGATGCCGCTCTGACCGATGAAGCGTATATCGTCACTCCCCTCACCAAAGCACCCGCAATGGATGGCACACTGAAAGGTTTCGAATCCATCAAACCCGTCGTCATGGACAAACGCGACTTTCTCCAACCGCCCGATGCGGAAGGTTTCGGCTACTGGACTGGCGCAAAAGACTTGTCAGGCAAGTTCTATTTTGCGTACGACAAAAAGTATTTCTACGTTGCTGCCGATGTAACGGATGACATTCACATCACCCGTGCGGCGGACGTATTGCTTTGGAATCAGGATAGTCTCCAATTCGGTTTCGATATGAATAATGACAGTTTCGACTTTATTCTGCAGAAACCCGGCTACAACAGCAATGACTACGAATTCTGTGCCGCCATGACAACCAAAGGTCCTCAATTGTACAGCCACACCCAGCGCGGCGCGGCAGCAACCAAATTGTACACTGAAAAACCGATGGTCACACGGACAAAAGACGGTCACACCCTTTATGTTGTGCGTATTCCCTGGGCGGAACTCGGCAACTTCAAGCCTGCAAGCGGCAAAGTCATCGGCTTCAGCTTTGTTCTCTTTGACGTTGACCAGAAAGTCGGCGGTTTGAGTTACTGGATGCAGTTCTCCCGTGGTATCGCCGGCGGCGGCAAAGACCCGAGACAATTCAAACGTTTTGTATTGAAATAAGAAGAGAAGAATCAGTTTATGAAAGATCAAACTGCAGCTTCCGGGAATTGCATTGTCTCTTACGCCTCAAAACCGTATAAGGCAATCGCAATTCCGGCAGATAAAACACACGCTGTTTTGACCGATTTCCAAACGTTCAAGACGGAGAAAAAGCCGTCCGCTCCGACCGAGATCAGACTGCGCCGCGATGCAAAAAAATTGTATCTGGATATTCTTTGTTTTGAAAAGAATACCATTCACGATCAAAACGACAGAGACGGCATGCCCATCTTTGCCGGCGGCGACAGACTGGAAATCTTTTTCGGTGCGGTGGAGCCCATCCCCTGGATGATTCAGCTTGCCATCGGTGCCGGTGGCGGGAGATTCGACAGTCAGGGCAAAGAAAACGAATGGCAATCGACGATCACCCGGGATAAAAACGGCTGGTATGTCAAGTTGGAAATTCCTCTGACGCTCCTGCGAATCCAGAACCTTTCCTGCGGATTCAACCTCTGCCGGTATCGGGAAGCCGCCAATGAGTATAGCACCTGGTGTGGACTGGAAACAAAATTCCACGAGCCCGAAAACTTCGGCAAGCTTCTGTTCTGCGATTATGATACTGCATTTTTCGCCATTACCGGACAGAATCCGGCGAAAAAAATCAAGTCAAGAGCAGCCTTTGAAAAAGCAGTGGAAGAACGCCTGACTCCGGCGCAAACCGTCATTCACGGCCCCTTCCTTTCCAATCCGGAAACCAACGCCATGACCATCTCCTGGGAAACCGCCGGGATGTGTGCCGCCGCATTGGAATTCCGTCAAAAAGGCAATAAAAACTGGATTACCAAGTTTGCGGAATTGAAAAACGGCATTCTCAAACGGAACAGTGCTTTCCATGTTGTACATCTTGCTGACTTGAAAGAAAATACGGAATACGAATACCGGCTTGCCAATATTCACCCGTTACTGACGAACCGGGAAGTCACCGGGTCGCCCGAATATCATTTCCGTACTCTGAACCATGCTAAGAAAAGTTTCACTTTCACGTTGACCTCGGACGTTCATTCCGATGTCAGAACCCTGAAAGCATTTCTGACAAACAAGGATGTCATGAAATCCGATCTGCTCATCAATGCTGGCGATTTGCTTGCCTCCATGAGCGGTCCCGATGCGTTCCATCAGGGATTTCTGGACTGTCAATCCGAATTGTTCGCGAAAAACAAACCGCTGGTATTTGTCCGCGGCAATCACGAACAGGTCGGCATCTTTTCTGCGGATTATGACCGGATGTTCTCGCATCCGTCGGGCAAAACCTACTATGCATTCCGCCACGGCAATTGCTGTTTCATCGCCTTGGATGCGGGTAATGATCATCCGGATGATGCATTCGGGATTCATCAGAATACCGCCATGGTCGCAGAGGAACGTCAATGGCTGCAAGAACTGGTAAAGAGCGATCTTTATAAAAATGCCACACACCGCATTCTCTGTATGCACATTCCGCCGTTTTCCAGAGTGAAATACGATCTGGATATGGCATATTCTCTGGTGGATGGCGTTTTCCCCGTCGATGCACAGCCGGATTTGATGCTTTGCGGACATCTGCACAATTATATCCGGCTCTCGGCAAACGGAGAAGAAATTGTAACACGGGATGGTTTTCAGTTCAAATTCACTGATTACCTCCGCGCCCCCTACCCGATTATCGCAAACGACATCGACACCTGCATTATTGTGGACGTCACAGCCGCTGCCTTAAAGGTGCGCGTCATGGATTCCACAGGCAAAATCATTGATACATTAACGAAAGAGTAATATGGCAAACAAACAGACCATTCATAAAATTTCCGGTGGATTCCGCAATTTTCCCGGACATGTTTTCCCCGCTGACACCACCGTCAGATTCCAGCTCCATGTGGAAAATGAATTCTTCCGCGCCCATGCCGACTCCATCCGCGTGCAGTATATCCGCGATGACTGGCGTTATGATGACGGGGAAGCCGTTGCGTACTGGACACGGGATCTCATGCACTACTGGCAGCAGGTCAAATACGAATATAACGATGGTATTCTTTCATTCGACCTGATCCTCGGCGGCGAACATGAGCATTGGATCGGCATCACTGCAGAAACAGAAGAAGAACTTTATTCCGAAGATTTCGCGCTCTGTTCTCTGGAAAGTGACCTGCTCCAATACCTGCCCTTCAAAGGAAACGTCCACACACACAGTATCGGTTCCGATGGAGATTATCCTCCCGCCGTTGTTGCCGCACGGATGCGCCGCGCCGGTAATGACTTTACCGCTGTGACGGACCATCATGAATACGCACCGTCACTGGAAGCAATTCAGGCAATTACACCGATGGGATCCGGTTTGGTATGTTACCCCGGGGAAGAAGCGGAAAATTACGGCAACGGCATCACCCACATTCTCAGTCTGGGTGCCGACTCCAGTATCACAAAATGGAAAGTCGATCCGGAAAGCGACTTTTTCCCGAAAGTGGAAGCGTTGAAAAAAACATTGCCGCCCGATCTGCCGGAACACGAACGGACTTATGTTGCACAATTCGAAGTAATTGTCAACCGGATCCGTGAACATGGCGGTTTCGCGGTATTCTGTCACCCGTACTGGCGCCAGAACTTCCGTTTTGCGGCGACCAATCTGATGGTGGATACCATCCTGCGCCGCGGCAATTTTGATGCGGTGGAATGGGGGAATTACAATGTTCCCAGAGTCGCCATGATCAATGCAAAATATATGGAACTGGTGCGTGAATTCGGCTTCAACAAACCGATCCTCGGCAGTGCAGACTGGCACCGGGATACGCAGCAGGATAATGTGGATTACAACATTATTTTTGCAAAATCCCCTTCCTTTGAAGATTTTACCGATGCGGTAAAAAACGGACGCTGTGTTGCCACCGGCGGAAACCGTGACACCTTCCCCTTCGGAGATTTCCGACTGGTCAAATATGCCCTGTTCCTGATGGATCATTATTTCAAGAAATATCACGATCCCTTATGTTTTGAACAGGGCGAGCTGATGCTGAAAGCATTGGAAGGCGATACCAGTGTTCTCCCGCGCATTGCAGAAATCCGGGAAGAATTACGAGCCTTGCCCGGTTGGTTTTTCCAGCAGAAGCAGTAAAAACTTGCAAAAAATAAATTCTGTTGCTTGATTATATAAAAAAAGGGATTACATTATTCCCAATTAATAATGTACCGAACAAACTAACCACATAATCAAGGAACAGAATCATGAATGAGTGGGAAAATGAAAAATTAATCGGGATCAATAAACTGGAAGCACATACTGCTGCGGTTCCGTTTTCTGATCGGGATGATGCAATGGAAAATGCTCTGCGCCGCAATCAATGGCGCAAAACATTGAATGGCGCATGGAAATTCGGTTATTTCCCCTGTCCCGGTGCTGTTCCCGAAGATTTCTACAGCGAAGATTTCGATTGCTGCGAATGGGATGTCATCGAAGTCCCCTCCAACTGGCAGATGAAAGGTTATGACGCACCTCATTACACAAACAGCGTCTATCCCTTCCCCATGGTTCCGCCGTATGTGCCCTCTGAAAATCCCACCGGCTGCTATATCCGGGAATTTGAAGTGGATGAAGCCTGGGCTGACAGAGAAATCATTCTCCGCTTTAACGGTGTCGATTCCTTCTTCAAAGTCTGGGTCAACGGTGAATTTGCCGGTCTGAGCAAAGGCAGCCGCAATGCCGCCGAATTCGATGTCACAGCTCTCGTTCGCCCCGGCATGAACATGATTGCCGTTCAGGTATTAAAGTGGTGCGACGGCACTTATCTGGAAGACCAGGATATGTGGTGGCTCAGCGGTATTTTCCGCGAAGTATATCTCGTCGCTCTCCCCAAAGTGGATATTTGGGATACCTTCCTCCACACTCCCCTGGATGCAAAATACAAAAACGGTATTTTCTCTGCCGATGTCACTCTGCGCAATTTCGGCAAAGCAAGAAAAGACCTTGCCATCGAACTGGAACTTTTCGCTCCCGATGGTGCCAGCGTTTTCGCAAAACCCCTCGCTTGCAAAGCAGGTAATGTGGCAGCAAATGCATATGCTTCCTACACATTGGCGGCAGAAGTCAAGAATCCGGAAAAGTGGACCGCGGAAACTCCCGCACTGTACACCGTTCTGTTGACGTTGAAAGCCGGTAAAGATGTGGTGGAATACAAATCTTTCCGCTGCGGATTCCGCACCATCGAAATCAAAAAAGGCGCCTACCTCATCAACGGGGAACGGATCATGTTCCGCGGCGTCAACCGCCACGAATTCAATACCGATCTGGGCAGAGCTTTGACCGAAGAAGCCATGCTGGAAGATTTGCTGCTCATGAAACAGCATAACATCAATGCGATCCGTACTTCCCATTATGCCAACGATCCCCGGTTCTATGAACTCTGCGACCGCCTCGGTTTTTACGTCATGAGCGAAGCCGACCTGGAATCTCATGGTTTCGGTTACGATCAGGGTAAAAACCCCACCATGTGGCCGTCTTGGGAAGATGCCTGCGTTGACCGCATGGTCCGTATGGTGGAAAGCTACAAAAATCACGCCTGCGTTGTGATCTGGAGTCTGGGTAACGAAGCCGGATTCGGCTGCAATCATCTCAAAATGATCGAATATACCCGCAAACGCGATGCCAGCCGCCCGATCCATTACGAACGCAATACCGATTACGATAAAGTCGATTTCATCTCTCCCATGTATCCCGCCCCGGTCACCTGCGAAGAAATGATCAATAAGCTGAATCTGAATAAACCGTTCATTCTCTGCGAATACGCACACGCTATGGGGAACGGCCCCGGCGGTCTGGAAGATTACTGGCAGTTCTTCTATCAGAACAAATATACACAGGGCGCATTCGTCTGGGAATGGTGCGACCATGGTATCCGTACAGTCAACGATGACGGCGAAGAATATTTCGCTTACGGCGGCGATTTCGGTGAAACCATTCACGACGGCAACTTCATCGCTGACGGTCTGGTCTTCCCCGATAAAACGCCGACTCCCGGCTTGATCGAACTCAAAAAAGTTATCGCACCCGTCCGCATCGCAGCAAAAGATTTGAAGAAGGGCATCCTCTCCGTCACAAACTATTACGACTTCCTGACATTGTCCCACCTGAACATCATCTGGAACGTGGCAGAAAACGGCAGAGTCATTCAGTCCGGCGCCATCGCCCCGATGGATCTTGCCGCACATAAGACCGGTGATCTCGTTGTTCCTTTCAAGATGCCTGCCGCTCCGAAACGCGGTGCCGAATACCTGCTCAACGTTTCCTTCCAGCTTGCCTGTGATACCTCCTGGGCATCCGGCGGACACGAAATCGCATGGGGCCAGTTCATTCTCCCCGTAAAAACCGCCGCAGCTCCCGCTATCCTCAGCGGACATGGTCCCGTTGATGTGGAAGAAGATCAGGACAGCATCTGGATTTCCGCCTCCAACGGACTGCTTGCAGAAATCAGCAAACATACCGGAACAATCGCTTCACTCGACCGCGATGGCATGTCTTTGATGGAAAAAGGCCCCATGCTCAATGTCTGGCGTGCTCCCACCGATAACGATCATCGCATTCTGGAACCGGAATGGCTGCAGAGCGGACTCCGTTATCTCCAGCACCAGATCCGTTCCGTGAAAGGTCAGCGCAAAAACGGCGCAGCAATCGTCAAGGTCAATGCTTACAGTGCCGGAGCACAGCGCAGCTTCATGGAAAATAACGTGGGCTTCGATATGGAATATGTCTACACATTCCTGCCCGACGGCTCCTTCCGCCTGGATGTTGCCGGTAAAGCACTCAATGTCGACCCGGAAAAATTGCGCAGTCTCCCCAGATTCGGTGTGGAATTGCAGCTGCCCGGAAATATGGAAGGCGTACAGTGGTACGGTCTCGGCCCCGGTGAATCTTATCAGGACAGCAAGGAAGCCCAGCGGATCGGTTACTACAAAGCCGGCGTTGATGCTCTGATGACAAATTACACCTTCCCGCAGGATAACGGCAACCGCAGTGAAGTTCGCCGCGTTGCATTCCACGATATCCACAGCGCAGGTCTGATCGTGATCCCGGATACACCGTTCAACTTCTCCGCACACCGTTATTCTCCGGAACAGTTCACCGTTGCAAAACATCCGTATGAATTGGAAGCAGGTGAAAACATTTACGTCCACCTGGATGCAGCCGTATCCGGTCTGGGCAGCAACTCCTGCGGACCTCTGACGGCAGAAAAATATCTGGTCAAACCCGGCACAATGAAGTTCGGAATGCGTTTCCGTACTGCAGCTCCGGGCGAACTGGATGAACGTTCCTTCTTCGAATTCTGATAAGGAACGGATACCCCCATGGAGAAAGATCAACTTTCCGGTTATGTTGAAAGCACATTTCAACAACGTCTTGCAAAATTCTTTGCATTTCTGCTCCCGGCGGCCGCCATGCTGCAGCTGCCGGGGATTACGTTCTTCGCTCATTTCTGGAATGTTCATTTTTTCTCCACGGGCAGTATCACATTTCTGGCATTGGGCACCATTTGCTGCTTCCCTGCCAGATTGAAACTGTTGTGCCGGACGTTACCCCGATGGCTTGTCGGGGCGTTCGGCATTCTGATCGCCATTTCCCTGTGGCAGATTTTCCGGCATTGGAATCATTATCTCCTTGCCGATATGGGTTTCACCCTCATGTACGTCGTCCTGCCGTTGTTCGGTCTGGTCTTCCGGAAAGAACTTATACGGTACCTGCCGGTGCAGATGACGGCATTCTGGGGTTTGAATTTCATTGCAAATTTAATTCAACTTTTTTATTACAAATCTCTCCCATTCGGCATCCCAAGTAACATCAACTGGAATGCGGCACTGATTCTCTTTTCCGGCGCAGGTGCTGTTTACTGGATTTATTCCGCACTGAAAAAACAGAAAGTCATGGCAGGCTGCCTGACCGCATTGATTGCCGGGCTCTCGTTCTGGCTGATATTTCATTGTTCCTGCCGGGCCCTTATCCCCGGGCTCACGGGAGCGGTAATTCTTGCACTTCTGATTTATCTGCCATCGGCCAAATGGAAACGAGCGGTCGGAATCATGATCCTGGCATCTCTGGCAGTCGGAGCAGTCGCGTTTTATAAATACGCACAAAATCCGGAAACAAGAAAGAAAATCCTGGTGGATGACCGGGTATTCCTCGCAGTAACAACGCCCGATATGATTATGGCAGCCCCAATGTTCGGACATGGTACGCCATCCTTCGAACAGCAATTCCTCCCCTATTACAGACAGGATGCCTTCTTCTTCCTCAAACACGCCCCAGACCGGATCGATCATCCCCACAACGACATTCTGTTTGTTGCGGCGGGGTACGGCCTGCTCGGACTGCTCTGTATTTACGGTATCATTTTTTACGCCCTCTACACCGCATACCGTAATTACCACAACGAAAAAGAAAATTACGTAAAGATTCTTCTTTTCTGCTTTACCATACTTCTGATCCATGCCCAATTGGATTTGGTCTTTTTCCATCTGCCGACTGCATTCTTTGCCCTGATCCTCCCCGGAATACTTCTTGGATTCGGGAAAGATACGGAACAGGATTTACCGGGAGTCCCGTTTGCTCCGGTCTGGCAATGGGGCGGCGCATTGATTCTCTGTCTTGGATTCACGGTTGCCGCATTGGAACTGTATTCCTCCCACATGCTCTGGAAAGCACGTAATGTCCGCATGAAACATGGCGATGATCACCCCGATGTCTGGAAATACTATGAACGGGCATATCAAACTCCTCAGGCAAGCCCGTTCACCCTCTTTTCCGTCGTCTCCGATTATTTGTGGGGCAACGGACGCCGCCCGGCAGATTTCCTCAAGGTTTGTGAAAAACTGGATCGGACTGCGATTCCGGATTATGCCCACATCAACTGTCCCCGCGGCATTGCACATGAACAGCTTGGGGATTTGAAATCAGCAGAAAAATATTACATCCGGGAAGCAGAATTGTACCCTCTGCACGCCATCCCGTATATGCGTCTGCTTTACTTTTATCAGAAAACACGCAACGTTCATAATTTCCGCGTGGTGGAAAAAATGCTGGAGGAAATTATGAAAAAGAGAGCTCTGACACTGGTCGATCTGGAAATCATCCGGCAATATCCGGAATATGATACCCGCCCCTGGGAGATCCCGGCGGAGCTGCGTGCGAAAGTTCAAAAAGAAATGATTGAGCGAGAAAACAAGGGTAAAAAGTAAACCGATAACGTAAAGACTCCGGCCAATTGAGAAATTCCCTTTCAAAAAAAACTGAGTTTTTTAAATATTTCTTCGGTTTTCCGATTGATTTTCTTTCATTGATGGTGTATATTTAAGGGAACAGTTGTAGGCGGATTGTATCTACACGATTTCACCTGTCGCTGTCCGGTTTGTAAAGTTAATAAGATTAAAATAGAAAAAGTAATTATCAGAGAGGTCAAGACATGAAAATTACCAGACTTCTGTGTGCAGGCGTTGTTTGCGCAGCCCTGCTCCCCGTTTGCGGATGTATTCATTCCGAAACACCCGTTGCAATCAGCAAAAGTACGTATTCCACCATTCAGGAATCCGAACAGCAGACACTGTCCCCGGAATTGAAATTCCTGACGTTGGAAATGGCTCAGGATATTGCATTGCAGAATAATCCCTCATTCCGCACCAAATATTTTGCAATCGTTGCAGCTCGCGCACAGTATTACTCTGCATATACTTACTACCTGCCGACCGTCAGCATGAACTACAGCCTCGGTCAGAGTTATACAAACGTCAGAGATGCAGAAGCCTCAAGATCTATGACGACGACCTCCTCCCCCTCTATGAATCTGAACCTGACCGTTTTCGACAGCTTTGTCCGCGAAATGAATATCCTCGGTGCAAAGCACAATTGGAAACAGACAGAAGCCGCAGAACTGGATGCCCGCCGTCAGCTCGTCCGTGACGTCGCATACGCTTACAACAACGTTCTGCTTGCACAGGCACAGATCCGTATCTCCCAGGCAAACATGAAGTTCCAGCGTGAATTGCTCAAAGAAACAGAACTGAAGTTCGCCGTCGGTGCATCTCCGCTTTCCGACGTCCTCAACTTCAAAACAAAATACAACAGCGCAGAAAGCAATCTCTACAACGCACAGTATTCTTACGTTGTGGCAAAATACTCTCTCGCCGCTCTCATGGGGCTCACAGAAGGAGATATCCCCTCCAACGTCCGTTTCTCTGAAATGCCTTCCGCTGACGGCGAAATGCTTGCCGACATCAAGACTTATCTCGATGCCGCTTTGGCAAACCGCCCCGACCTGAAAGCATATCGTGAAATGTACGAATCTGCAAAATACGGCTACTACTCCAGCATCGCAGCATTCGGCCCGACCCTCTCTTTCAACCTCGGTCTGGGTTATACCGATACACATACCCGCAACCACCGTTCCAACAACTCCAGCCGCACAGATAACTTTAATGTCAACTACGGTCTCAGCGCAAACTGGGATATCTTCTCCGGCGGCAGAACATACCTGGCAATGCGTGCAGCAGAAGCCAATATGGTTGCAACAGAATTCACCGTCGCAGCCGCATGGATCAATGTCATTCAGGAAGTCCGTGTCGCTTATGACAACTACATCACAGGCCTCAAACAGGTCAAGCTCAACCAGAAAAATGTGGAAATCGTCCGCAAGATGCGTGACCTCGTCAACGAAGAATACAAAGCAGGCAGCGCCGGAATCACACGTTTGAACGAAGCTCAGTATGACCTCGTCAACGCCGAAACCGCTCTGGCAAATGCCGTCATTAACATGCACAACGCAAAAGCGCAGCTCAAAGCTGCGACAGATGCTAATTGATTTTAAGAAAGTTTGAACTGAATTATGGATCAGGTAATCGCTCGTTTCGCACCGTCCCCCACAGGACAGGTTCATATCGGAAATATCCGTACCGCTATCTTTAACTGGTTGTTTGCACGTCATACCGGCGGACAGTTCCTTCTCCGTATCGAAGATACTGACTTGGAACGTTCTACAAAAGAAGCCATCGACACCCTGCTGGAATGTATGGAATGGCTCGGTCTGGATTATGACGGCGTCCCCATGTATCAGACAAAACAGCTTTCTGTTCACCTGAAAGCCGCGCAGGATATTATGGCTGCCGGTCACGCCTACCGCCTCGACCCCGCCGATGAAAAATCTCCCGTTTACTTCCGTATCCCCTGGAACTGCGGGGCTTATGATTTCATCCGCGAAACCGGTGCAGCTGAAATTGAAATCGCTCCGGAAACTGTCGTGCAGATCAATCGCGCCGGTTTGACTTATCAAACCTTGAGCAGTAAGGGTAAACCCGTTGAAAACCAGTACTGTATTGCCGGTTTCTACGGCTTGCAGATCAAGAATAATGCCGGTGAAGTGATTTTCGCAATCACCGACGACAACATCCAGCAGATTCTGGATGCCGTCACTCCGATCGAAGTCAACGGCGCCGCAAAATTGTGCTTCACACGCCGCGAAGTCTATTATCACGACCTGGTGAAAGGTGATATGGCTAAGCCCCTCGACAGCATGCGTGACTTTATCGTCATCCGCTCCGATGGCAGCCCGGTATTCCACCTTGCCAACGTTTGTGACGACATCACCCAGGGTGTTACCCACATTGTCCGCGGTGACGACCACGTAGAAAACACATTCCGTCACCTCTTCCTCTTTGAATTGCTGGGTGCAAAAGCTCCGGTTTACGCACACCTGCCCATGCTGGTCAATGCACAGGGCAAACCGTACAGCAAACGTGACGGCGATGCATTCGTCGGCGATTACCGCGAAAAAGGTTATCTCTCCGATGCCTTGTTCAACTATCTCTCCCTGTTGGGCTGGTCTCCCGGGGATAACCGCGAAAAGATGACCCGTCAGGAAATCATCGAAGCCTTCCAGATCGAAAAAGCACAGCGTTCCCCGGCTCAGCTGGATACCGCAAAACTGGCCAATATGAACGGTCTTTATCTGGCAGAAATGGAAAAAGATACATTCGTCACTCTCGTAAAGAATTTTGCGGATAAAGCAGGTCTTTACACCGGTGTTGACGGCGATCTTTTCCGCAAGGCGGCAGAACTGATGCAGAGCCGTACAAAAGTGCTGACCGACATCAGCACCTGGGGTTATTTCTTCTCCGGAGACTTTGAATTTGATGCAAAAGCCGTCAAGAAAAATCTGTCTCAGGAAGGCATCTGGACAGCTTTGAAAGAACTGGCAGCTGCCCTTGCTGACTTGTCCGACTTCACCGCTCCGGCGATTGAAAATACACTCCGTGCAACAGAAGAAAAACTTGCCATGAAACAGTTTGCGCTGAATCAGCCCTTGCGTGTAGCATTGACCGGTATTGCAGTCGGTGCTGACATGTATGCAACGGTGGAAATTCTCGGCAAGGAAGAAACCGCAAAACGCATGGCTCGTGCAATCGCTGAATTGGGAGAAAACAAAGCATGAAACCCTTGAAAATGCGTTATATTGGCGACCCTGTACTGGTCACAAAGGCAAAAGAGATTCCGGAAATCACCGATGAAATCCGGGAACTCTCTGCGGAAATGATTCAGACCATGTACCGTAACAATGGTTGCGGTCTTGCCGGAAATCAGATCGGCAAAGCGTTGCGTATTGCTGTGATCCACGTGGATCCGCCGGAAGATAAAGACGGCAACCCGCTGCCGATGGAAACACCCGGCGAACGGGAATTGTGCCCGAAAATGCCGATCACTCTGATCAACCCGGAAATTGTGGAATATTCCGAAGAACAATGCACTTACGAAGAAGGCTGTCTCAGCGTTCCCAAATTGTATGCAAATGTTGTCCGGAGTGAAAAAGTTGTATTAAAAGCCACACTCCTGGATGGCAGCAAAATTCTGTTGGAATGCGGCGGCTTCCTTGCCCGTGCCATTCAGCACGAACTGGACCATCTGGAAGGTATCGTTTTTGTTGAAAAAGCAGAGACTGCGGACTATGAAAAAATCCGCCCGGCTCTGGAAAAAATGATCAAGAAAAACGGCTTCAAAAACTTTAAGGTAAGACGTCGCGTATGAGTTTTTTCCGAACCGTTTTTTCTCTTTGCTCCGGAACGGAACTTTTCCCGAAAATGCTTGAAAAACCTTCGCTTTTTCGGGCGTTTTTTCATTTGTTCCTTCTGCTGATTCTCTGTACGGCAGGTGTCACCATTGCCGCCTGGCTGCTCAACCGGGATAATGTGGATCTCGTCTGTGACCGTTTCATGGAACGGACCGGCGGATTTGAGATTAAACCGAATGAAATTCTCATCGGCAAGGAAAAAGAACGGAGTCGGGGATATAAACTCACGGAAACTCTTCGTTTTGACTATTTTGCAAAAGCAGACGATTGCAAAGAAGAATCCTTGAAAGAAAAGAAAGCACAGTACGGCATATTCTGCCTGCCCACCGGTGTCGTTTTCTGGATCCGGGATCCGCGTCAGGAACTGCCCAAGTACCGTTTGATGGTAATGCCGGCGGATATCGTTTACAGCATGACATTCCAGACTGTCAACCCCAATGCGTTACTGGAACTGCAGAAACAGAGTACGGAAACGCTTTATTCTCCCGCAGAAGTATGCGATATTATCCGGAAAGAATTAAGCGAGAAAAAGTCGGACGCTCCGGCAAAAGCAACAAATAAATCATTTAAAATCACAAAAAATCTGATTGCGGCGCAAGCCTTGGCTGTCATGATTCTATTCCATGTTTCCGCCTATCTGGTTGAAGTAGTCATGGCCCTGCTGCTGGTTCTGATATTCTTCTCTCTGGCGCAGAAATTCCGTTTCAGCGGTGCACCGAAAAAAATACCCTATCCGACAATTCTGACCATGACCGTTTATGCCATGTTCCCGGCGATTATTGCGGCCACATTTTTCCAGATGATGCAGCTGTATTTTCTTTCTTTCCAAACCGTATTTTTTATCATATTTTTCATTTACCAATTATTCGCATTCAACCGCGTTTTCGACTTTTTATACCCGCGGCATTCGACTCCCGATGAGCCGGATGATGATTTCTGAGCTGAATAACAAAGGACTGACATTATGGAACAAAACATTGATATTTACCGGATGCAAAACTGGTATCCCAAATTTGCAGCAAACTCTCTCCCTGCAAGTTTCGTTTATCTTCAGGAAGAGGAAATCGAAGCGCTGAAAAATGGAACCTCCAGCGGAGATGTCGTCGATAATCTCCTGCCCCGTTTGGAACAGGCAATGGAAAATTTCGGTTACAACCGTTTCATTTCCGTCGACACCGTTGCTCCGACGGATACCAAACGTTTCGAATCCAAACGCGGTGCCGTCCGTTCTGCCCGCAGTGCATGGAAAATTCTTATCCGAAGTGAAAAAATCCATCAGGCTGCCCTGCGCGGTGAAGTCTCTGCCATCTGCATACGTCCTTTCCGCCGTATGGAACCGGCACGTGAATTCCGTCTGTTCATTAAGAATGGCGATCTGAAAGCCATGAGTCAATACTGGCTGATCCGGCATTTTGCCCGTCTCCCCGGTGTACAGGAACATTATTGGAAGCTGGCAAAAAAATTTGTGAAAGAAAATGCCTGGGCTCTGCCTGCGAAAGATATTGTCATGGACATCTATTTCACCTCTTCCGAAAAAATTCTGGTAATGGACCTGAACCCCTTCGGTCCCCCCACCGATCCGCTGATGTTGAACACCTGGGAACAGGATTGGTCGGAAGCGCCGGGCATGAAAATCATCCCGCCACCCCATGTTGTAACCGGGGATTTGAACGTAGGACCGTAAAAAACTCATATTTTACCACTGATATTCCATAAAAAATTTGTCTCTTCGACGGTTTATGCCATAAAATCAGATTTCTTTTGAGCTTAAATTTATCTGTATTTTATGCATTTTCAACTTTAAATACTTCCGAATTTATATCAGAAAAAACTCAACGTCCGAAAGAACCTTTGATTTACCGGAAAACAAGCCCTGTAGATGGTTTGCTAAAAGTCAAATGTTTTTTTTAATTTTTTTGAAATTTTTATCGTATTTTTTGTCAGCAATAACCATTCCTCTGAGAATCAACAGCATTTTTCTCATGACAGC
>JAZUCU010000010.1:0-33979 GCA_045639325.1 Victivallales bacterium | reverse complement strand
CTGCTTATATCCCCCAGATGTACAAACATATCGGCATTTTTCAGTTCAGAACGCTTTTGGAGCAGATTTTTCAGCTGGGCAAGTTTGTGCAGTTTATGTGTCTGGGTATCTGCCATGATCCAGAAGCTGAAATTCTGGGGTTTATCGCTGAATGTTTTGAATGTACGCACTTTGTCGGGTTGAACATCGCGCAATTCGCGGCCAACTCGTTTGAGGGCGCGGTATTCATAAACTGTATCGGGGCGCAGATCATTAAGATCAAACCGCATGACCCGTTCATCTTCAATAAGCTGACCGCCGCGCAATATCTGCATTTTTTTCCAGACTTTATTGCCTTTTTTGCGGTATTCAAGTTCCAGCGGCTGACGGCCGCGTACCACATAACTTACAGTTATGGAAGTCGGAGTTGGATTAGTCAAATAAGGTCCATACAAAACTTCGGCTTTCAACGGAGCCTGCCGGGGCTGATTAAGATCGGCATCTGCCGGAGGTTCACCGACTGCCACAGTCCAGCCGCCGGCACCGGAACGGGTAAAAATCGTCAGCTCATTACGTCCGACCCGCAAAGGTATTTCAAAAACAAAACTGCTTACCGAGGGCGGCCAGAAAAGATTTCCGGATTCAGTGGTGCCGAAAATATATTTGCCGTTACAGTAACAGTCAAACCACCAGTCAGCGCCCATGCCCATACGCAATGAACTGTTTTTTTCGGAATAAATAACTGCGGAAATAGCGGCTTTGCTGAATTTTTTCTGCGGATCAACTGCCCGCAGATCCAATATACTCTTTTCATTGATAAGCATTTTTTGAGCTTTAACGGAAGTTTTTTCATCCAGCACCAGTACATCATCCTCATACCGCAAAGATTGGGCGTTTTCGCTTGTAATGCGGTCAGAAAAAAAGACTTTGAATTCCCGGGGATAAATAGATTTCCCCAAAACGATTTGAGTTGCAGCAGTAATAACAGCAGCCATAAAAAGTAACTTTCTTTTCATAGATAAATATCCTGTTAAAAATGTATTAAAAAAATTATAACAATTAGTAATATACTACAAACCAACCATTTTGTCAATAACTTTTGCTCATTCAAACAATCATATCTATCGCTTTTTTTGTTGGAACTGATAATCGTTCCTCAAACCGAATAAGCGGGCCCATCAATTCTGACTATCCGTGTTGGGAGCAGAGCGATATAAAAATATAACCTTTTATTTGTTATAATTCGCTTTAAGTGTTTGAGATTTTTTATTGTGCCATAAAAGAGCCAGAGTCAGGCAAACGGGGAATATGGTGGCTGCAAGCAAGCCGTTTTTCAGGTTCTCGCCCGTTATTTCGGCAATTTTTCCGACTAAAACCGGACCGGCTGTTGCCCCAAGATCACCGGCTAATGCCAGAAAGGCAAACATCGCGGTACCTCCACCGGGACATTTGCGGGCAGAAAGACTGATCGTTCCCGGCCACATAATTCCCACCGCAAGACCGCAAAGTGCGCATCCAATCAACCCCAGTACCGCCCAGGAAGCCAGCGAGGCAAGCAAATAGCATATAACGGCAGAAAAACCGCACAGAAACATGGTTTTGACCAAATTGAGTTTTTCGCTGAACTTTCCGTACAACATACGGGCAATTCCCATAAATGCGGCAAAAAGGCACGGCCCGGTCAAATCACCGATCAGTTTAGATACATTCAGTGCCGATTCCGTAAAAGCCGAACTCCATTGACACATCGTTGCTTCTGATGAACCGGCGCAAATCATCAGAAATATCATCATCCAGAACATAGGAACGCTCAACAGTTGACGGATGCTCATATTCGTTCCCTCTTCTCCAAGTTTTTCTATTGGACAACTGATGAAGTTTACAGCGTTGTAAAGAGGAATCAATGACCAGAGAATTGTCAGGATTTTCCAATGTTCAATCCCGAATAAAGCAAAAAATAATGTGGAGCCGAGAATTACCCCTACGGCCCCCCAGCAGTAAAAGGAATGCAGCAGACTCATAACCCCTGCCTTGTTTTCAAAAGGACAGGCCTCAACAATGGGACTTAACAACACTTCAATCAAACCGCTTCCGATGGCATAAAGCCCCACCGCGATCAATATGCCGATAAAGGAATTCTCCAACAGACCGGGTAAAAACGTCAAAGCAATCAATCCGACTGACGACAAGACCTGAGAAGCAATTACACAAAGGCGGTATCCGACTTTATCGGCATACTTTGCGGCAACTGTATCCACGAGCAACTGGGTAAAATAAAAAACAAGCGGAATCAAGGCAAGTTGTTCAAGACTTATATGATACGACTCTTTGAAAGTCAGAAAGAGCAATGGGGTAAAATTGGCAGATATCGCCTGAGTAACAAAGCCGAGATAACAGGCAGTCAATGTTTTTTTGTAATTTTTATTCTGATTCATAACATCTCCTGTTTTAATAATTGTTAATGTCAAATTTTTCTTTATTCAATAATAGTTAATCACCTGATAATCAATGTATTACTTGCAAATTCCTTTATTTTTTGCATAAAAGGTTATCATTGTTAAATATTAAGGATTTGGTCGTTTTTAATATATAACAAGTCCCGACAATTTCAATTAACTCCGGTAATTTTTACCGGACAGTAGTAATTTAAAATAAAGAATAAAAAAAATATATATATTGTGGTTATTATATACTCTTTCAGTCAAAAAGGCAGTTCACAAGATAATTCACAACTTCCCCGGAAACTTATCTTTTTTCGGTCTCATTTTGCCCAATGAATGCGCCTAGCCCCTTGGGCTGGACAACTTTTTCTAAAAGATAGGTGTAAACGGTCTTGAACTAACATAACCTCTGTTTGCTGAATTGCAAGTGCCGAAATAAACTTCATCCGGAGTTTTGTATTGCAATGCGAAATGTATTTTCTGTGCATTGTAGAAATTCACATAGTGCTGAACTCCGAACCGCAGTTGCGGCAGACTGACATAATCTTTGATTTTGATGTCTTGTTATTTCAACGCCCACCAGAAACGCTCCATTTTTGCATTATCCCGACAGCGACCTCGTCCATCCATGCTGATTTGAATGTTGTGTCGCTGCAACTCTTCAATGAACTCATCGCTGGAGAATTGGCTGCCCTGGTCGGAATTGAAGATTTCCGGCTTGCCGAAACGTTCTATCGCCATTCTCAATGTTTCCACACAATGAAACGCATCCATCGTATTGCCCCCATTATAAGCCATTAATTTACGACTGAACCTGTCCACAATACCAATCACAAATGCTCGATGTCCGTCAACTGCCGTATAAGTAATATCTGTACTCCATACCTGGTATGGATGATCTATTTTCAAATGTATCTTTCGCTTCAAGTCCACCGTTGAACCCGGGATCACTCCAATCCGGCATTCCGGAACCATCTTTCATAATAAATATCGTCATCAGCTCTGGGTATTTTTGTCTTTTGTTTCCGGTACACCAAATGCACAGATCAATCCGAAAACGGCAATCGAAATCAGAAACAGGAAGATATGATTATATGCCACTTCCGGATACAGAATACCTGTATCACCCATCGGCAATCCGGCTTCCCAGCATTGCAGAATCAAAGCCGTGATCTGACCGCAGAGTGCAATGGAAATAAAGGCAAAGAAGTTGAGAATCGCAATGGAAACACCGACACAATCGCCTTGCACCAATTCTTTCGCAATCGTGCTGTAAATCGCAAAAAATCCAGCAGGGAATGTAAAGAATACCAACGCCGCAACAAGCAGAATACGCGGCAAATCAAATTGTAATACCCCCCATCCAAGTATGGAGCCGGCAAGAAACGAAATCGCTGACGCAAAAACCATCACACGACGCCGGTTCTGACACAGCATCATCAGAAAATTCAAAAGCAATGCTTCCGCCGCTACAACTGTGGCAAAGCCGGAAATGATCAGCGAAGCAGTCCCCGTTTTCAACTGTGCAATATCCGTCAGACTCTTCATGCCGAACAGCGTCAGCATGGCATAATATCCGCCGAAAACGACAGCACTTGTGCCGAAAAGATACCACATTTTCTTGTTCCGCAAAACGGTAAATAACGGGTCAAAAGTCTGCCCTTTCTGTATCGGGCGGAATGTCCCGCGCATATTCAGCAGCATGATGATGAACGCAATCAGACAGATCACCCCGGGCACACCGAGTGCGATCCGCCAGGACGTCTTATTGATCAGCCAGACCATCGGCGCGATCCCGCATACAGGCCCCATATATCCGATCAACAACACCGTTCCCAACGCAAGAGAAAAATGTTTCGGGAAAAGATCGCTGAGCATCTTCGCCACACCGAGAAACGTCACACCAGCCCCCAATGCCGTCAATACGCGGAAAATCCCCATCAACAGGGAAGAAGACACACACACAGTCAAAAACGTTCCGAGGGTGAACGTACTTGCCCCCAGCAATAACAACCTTACCCCGCCGTACCGGTCGGAAAAAATCCCGATTGCCAATTGACTGAATGCGTAAGCATACATGAAAGCCGCACCAATCGCCCCCAGTTCTGCAGCAGAAAAACTTAAATCTTTCTGCAAATCGGCAAAAACAGCGCCGGGCACCAGCATTTTACTCATACTGGTAAAAAAGAAGAGTATAACTCCGCAAACCAAAATTATCATTTTTCTGCGATGCAGCACCTTATCATCCATAATCCGACACCTTCACTTACGTATTAAATAAAACAGGACAATAATATATCATGAACAGCAGGCAAAATCAAGGTGATCATGAAAAACTATTCAGCAAAAAATTTCATATTTTTATTTGCATTTTCTTTTTCAAGTGTTATAATAGAACGGAAAACATAGCTGTTTCACACTCAAAAACAAGAAGGTAAATAAACGCGCTTATGTCTGCTATCTCTTTTATTCTGACCGCTGTAATCATCTGGCGCAGCATCGTTCCACTGAAACTTCATTACGGGTGGAAGATTGCGCTCAGCTTTGTTGTTGCACTGATCGCATTCAAATTCAAACTGATTCATCTGCTCGGCGGACCGAATTATTTCGCACCCGAATTGGCGCCGGGGATCCTCATCGCCGGGTCGGTATTGTTCTCCATTCTGCTCCTGTATTTTTCCCTTCTGGTTCCGTTTGAAATCGGATACGGCATCTGCCGTCTGTATCTGCTGATCCGGAAAGTACAAATCGATAAAGCTAAAATTCGCTTGTGGTGTAACCGGATTCATGGCGGATTGATCGGGCTCGCAGTCATTCTGGCTGCAGTCGGCATTTACAGTGCAATGAAAATGCCGGTGATCAAACAATATGATGTAGAAATCGAAAATCTGCCGGAAAAAGCGGAAGGGCTTCGCGCAGTCTTCCTCTCCGACATCCATGCAGACAACATCACACGTGCCGAAAAAGTCGGTAAACTGGTAAAAAGAGTCAATGACCTCAATCCGGATTTGATTCTGCTGGGCGGCGATTATGTCGATGGCAGACTGGAAAATGTGGGGAAAGAATTGCTCCCCGTAAAAGACTTCAAAGCAAAATACGGCGTCTATGGAGCGGTGGGAAATCATGAATATTATTCTGGCTTCGATAACTGGGTTCCTTATCTGAAAGAGTTGAATATCAACCTACTGCTCAACGAACATAAAATCATTGAGCCCGGTATCTGCATTGCTGGCTTGACGGATCATGCAGCAAAACGTTTCCCGCATCTGGAAAAACCGTCACTGGATAAGACATTGCAAGGTGTACCGGAAAAGACACCGGTCATTCTGCTGAATCACAGACCATCCGCCGACGCATGGCAAGCGGCAGAAAAAGGTGTGGCTCTTCAACTTTCCGGTCATACACACGGTGGAATGCTGCTCGGACTGAATCTGTTTGTCAAAATGTTCAATGCCGGATTTGTTTCCGGATGGTATAAAGTCGATGCCATGCAACTTTATGTTTCCAACGGAACGGGCATCTGGAACGGCTTCCCAGTGCGGATCGGCTGTCCGTCAGAAATCACGGTCTTGACATTGCGTTCAAAGAAATAACTTTTTTCTGCTGTCTCGAAAGACTGCATACGGCACTGCCAAGTCGGACAAATCGGACTCGTCCGATAAAAAACTTACTTATTGCACCGGCACAAGCGCAAGCCGGAAGCCGATTTCGAGACAGCTCTCACTCTGCGCCCATAGCTGCACCCGAAGCACTCCATCACCGGGGAAGACGTCTTCAAAGATTTGCAAAAATAAAATTGAATCTCTGCACAAAACAAAAAATCCGGAGTTGTTGCGAAACTTAAAAATCTCGCAGCAACCCCCGGATTTTTTTTGTATTCAGACGTGGGTTATTTCAATTCCAGTCCGTCACCGAAAGAGAAGCACCAGGGAACGGTAACCGGAGATTTTCCTTTGAACGGAATTTCTCCGAACATGGCTTTGACAGTTGCACGAATCGACGCCGGACAATCGTGATAGGCGTTGATATAGGTTGCCACTTGCGCCACATCGTACAGGAAATACGGAGTACCGAAAGAAATATAAATCGGTTTCTTCTTGTTTTCGCAAGCCATATATTCCCAGATAATGGGGTCGAAACCGCGATATTCGCTGTACTGCGGATTGGCATTACTCAGGAACATGACACAGTCAAAAGCATCGACGCATGTCTGCATGAAGCTGAAGTCGAGAGTTTTACTTGCAATCGTCACACGATAACCACGATTGGTCAACTCTTGTGCAAAGAGTGACAACTTGGATTTCGGCGCCTGTTTATCCGGACCGATGAACAACAGAATCCGTGCCCCCTTTTCCAGCTTGAGAGGCAGCACCTGATCCCGGTTACGCAGCAGGGTAATTGTATTTTCTGCAATGCGCTGGGCAATTTTCTGATTTTCCGCAACCAGTTCCGGCAGATTGACGGCAGGTGCCACGTTTTCTTCAGGCATCAAGCCAAGCAATGCTTTGAACGAAAGAATACGAATCACCGAGTCATCCAACCGTTCGCGGGAAATTCTGCCATCCGCCAGAGCCGCTTTCATGACCGGGAAGAAACGTTCTGCTTCCGGCCAGAGGAAGACGTCAGCACCACCATTAAATGTATCAATAATGCGTTTTTCGTAATTGCCCCAGGAGAGATAACCATTCATGCACAAAGCATCCGTAATGATAATCCCTTTGAATCCCAGCTCACCGCGAAGCAGTTCCGTCATGATCTTGTAACTGCAGGTTGCAGGGCGGTACAACTGCCGTTCATCCGGACCTTCATACGCGGGGAAAGCAAGGTGTCCGACCATGATGGACATGGCACCGGCGTCGATGAGTTCTTTGAACACTCTGCCGTGCTGTTTATCCCATTCATCTTTTGACAACACATTGAAACTGGTTACGAAGTGTTGATTGCGTGTATCCGTACCATCGCCGGGGAAATGTTTGGGGCAGGATGCAAGGCCATGATCCTGCATACCTTTCATGATATTCTTCAGGACTTTGACGGCATGATCCACATTATCACTGGCACTGCGGATATTGATAACCGGATTTTCCCGGTTGAGGTTGAGGTCGGAAACAGGGCCGAATCCCCAGCGGATATCCAACGCTCTGCCTTCGGTGCCAATGACTTTACCGAAATCGTAATAATCCTGTTCCGAAGAAGATGCAGCAAGGCCCATGGTACGGGGCATGGCGGTAAATTTGCCGATCTGACCGCCGATACCATTTTCAAAGTCACCGCTGAAAAGCATGGGAACCGTCAGATTGGCATTCTTCACGACTTCCTGAATGGTGGTTGTTTCGCCCAGGCCGGCTGCATACTCGTGAATGATTTCAGAACCGGTGAAAATACTGCCAACGGGATATTTTTTCAACCATTCGGAAGGTTTATCGCTCCGTTCCATGATATAGGAAGCAAGATCGTTATCAAGCTGACCGATTTTTTCATCTTCAGAGAGTGAATTGAAAACGCTCATCACCCACTGTTTCTGTTTTTCATTAAGTTGATTAAACATAACTTTTCCTGTTCGTATTTTTTTGGTTTGTTGCATAAATTTATGGATAACATACTTGCAAAAAATATTTTTTCAAGAAGAAAAGGATAAAAAATATTTGATTTTCTACCATCTTATCACCACCCCCAGTTTTGCGGTTTCCGCCAGGCTGAAAAGTACTGCAACTTTTTCTTGAAATTTTCCTTGACTTTTGCCGGGAATGGTGTATTGTTCCCATATTGCTTTTTTAGAAAGATACAAAAATCATGAGTTGTTTTGCTGCTAAAATTTTAATGGACATTTCTCTGGACCGGACATTCGATTACCGCATTCCGGAAGAGTTTGTCTCGCGTATTCAGCCCGGCGTTAAAGTCAATGTTCCGTTCGGAAGAGGGGATAAACAAAGAGTCGGGTGTGTTTCCGCTGTCTTCGAAATTACCGATGAAGCGGCAGAGAAACTCAAATATATCACAGAAATTCTGGAAGAACGCCCCGCCATCCCCGAAAAATTGCTGAAGCTGGGCGACTGGATCAGTGCTTATTACTGCTGTACACGGGAACAATCTCTGCGGAATCTTCTCCCCGGTGCCGTCAGAAACGGTAAAGTCCGCGCCAGAACGGAACCCCGTTATTATCTCAACGATCCCGTTGCCGCTGCCGATTATATCGCAAAAGCAACCGCAAGAACAAAGCCACGTGCGGAAATTCTTAAACAACTCTCGTTCCGCGGAGGACAGTCTGCCGACAACCTGATTGCTGCTTCCGGGTCAAGCAAAAGTGCCCTTGCCGCACTCGTTACACTCGGATTGATCAAGAAAGAAAATGTGCAGATTCTGCGCGACCCCTTCAAAGGTGCGAAAGTTCAGCAGTCAAAGCCGATGACACCGACCCCCGATCAAGCGGCAGCATTGGAAAAGATTTTTCAAATGGCAGATCATCCGGATGGAAAACAGCACGTTTTATTGCTGCATGGCATCACTTGCAGCGGCAAAACAGAAGTCTATCTGCAGGCAATCGCCCACATTCTGGAATCGGGCGGGGATGCTATTGTGCTTGTGCCGGAAATTTCCCTGACGCCGCAAACGGTGATGCGTTTCCGTTCCCGTTTCGGCGATCAGGTCAGCGTGCTTCACAGCGGATTGACCGATGGCGAACGGTATGATGAATGGATGAAAGTTTATACCGGAAAAGTCCGGATCGTTGTCGGTGCACGGTCTGCGTTATTCGCTCCGTTCAAAAATCTCAAACTGATCATTGTGGATGAAGAACACGAAAACTCCTACAAGCAGTCAGAAGCCCCCCGTTACAATGCCCGTGACGTTGCAGTCATTCGCGGAAAACTGGAAAATGCGCTGGTGATCCTCGGGTCCGCCACGCCTTCTCTGGAATCCTGGAACAATGCACTGAACGGAAAATATGCCATCGCCCGGATGTACAGCCGAAGTGATCCCGCCATTCAGCTGCCTAAAGTTCAGGTAGTTGACATGCGCATAGAAAAGACGGACGACGATAAGACGCCGCTGTTTTCCAAAATTCTCCGGGATGCCGTTCATGACCGGATCAAGCATGGAGAGCAGACCATTCTCTTTCTCAACAAGCGGGGCTTTGCACGCCAGATGATGTGCGAAGTCTGCGGTTATGTTGCCACCTGCCCCGATTGCTCCATTCCCTATACCTACCACCGCAAAATGCAGACACTCACCTGTCACCTTTGCGGTGCCATGCTCCCGGCACCGGAAACATGCCCGGATTGCAAAGCTCCGCAAATCCGGTACAGCGGCGCAGGAACGGAACGAATTGAACATCAGGCGTATGCCCTCTTTCCCGATGCACGGATTGCACGAATGGACTCCGATACCATGACGAATCCCGGAATGTATGAAGAAGTCCTTTCCAAATTCCGCCGGGGCGAAACGGATATCCTCATCGGCACCCAGATGATTGCCAAAGGATTGGATTTTCCCAACGTCACTCTGGTCGGGATCCTCAACGCGGATATGGGCTTGTATCTCCCCGATTTCCGGGCGCAGGAGCGGGTATTTCAATTATTGGCACAGGTGGCAGGCAGAGCAGGACGCGGTTTTGCCGGCGGCGAAGTGTTGATTCAGACCTTCAGTCCCTTCAACCCGGCAATCATTCATGCCACGGGCCACGACTATCTTTCTTTCGCAGAAGAAGAACTGGAAATCCGCAAAGAATTGCTCTATCCACCGTACAGCAGATTATGTGCATTGCATTTTGAAGGTGACAGCTCGGAAGAAGTGTTGACTGCGGCACAACAACTGGTGGAAAAGCTGCAGAACAGTTGTCCGGAGATGGAAATCACGGAGCCCATGCCTGCGCCGGTGGAACGAATCAAAGGCAAATACCGTTTTATGAGTGTGGCAAAAGGAGAAACGCCCAACTCATTCCGAAAACTGCTCCGGCAGGAGATCATGGACTGGCGCAAGAAAAACCGGGACGTGATCTTTTATGCCGATATTGATGCATTGAACTTATTGTAACATTTTTATATGGAGAATCACTGAAATGAATCAAAAAAACATCCCCCTGCCCGACGCAAGAATCTGGGTCAATATTGATACCGAAGCATTGCGCCATAATTTCCGTCAGCTTCGCAAAAAAGCCAATGGTCTTCAGGTTCGCGCGGTATTGAAAGCAGACGGATACGGTCTCGGTGCAGAAAAGATTGCCCCCATTCTTAAAGAAGAAGGTGCCGATCTGTTCTGTGTGGCATGTTATAAAGAAGCTGCCGATCTGCTGAAATTCGGTGTCCCCATTCAAATTCTCGGGCCCGTTTTTGACTTCGAACTGGCAGATGCTATCGCAAACAATATCATTCTCCCCATCGGCGATATTGATTCGGCAGAGCGGATCAATGCGGAAGCCGAAAAACAGGGCGTCATTGCCAACTGCCATTTCAAACTCGATACCGGCATGGGCAGAACCGGAATCCTGGCAGCTCATGCGCCGGATGTCATCCGCTACGTCAAGACGCTGAAAAATCTGAATTGCGATGGTATCTACTCTCATTTCCCCAACGCTTATCCGGAAGATGACTGTCTGGCGTACTCCAACCGTCAGATCGAACGTTTCAAACGGGTATTGAAAAATCTGGAACGGTCCGGCATCACATTTGAACATATCCACTTCGGCAACAGCGATGCAACATCGTTCTATGACGATGTGAAACAAGCCCCCTTTACCTCTATCCGCACCGGACTTTCTCTCTACGGGCTGGCTTCTTCCGCCATCAAGAACTGCCAGCTGAAAAGCGTGGCGACTCTTCACGCCCGACTGGCGGCATTCCGTGTACTCCCTGCCGGTTCCTGCATCGGTTACAACCGCACTTGTCAGCTGAAAAAAGATACACTTACCGGAACCGTCAGTGCCGGTTATGCCGATGGTCTGCCGCTGGCACTTTCCAACAATGCAGACTTTATTTTCCGCGGACGCCTCTGTCCGGTTCTGGGCAGAGTCTCCATGGACTACACCGTGATCTCATTGGATGGCTTCATCACCGATGAATTGAAACAAGGCGATGCCGTCACCCTGATCGGCGGCGATGGCAATGTGGTCACCTGGGAAGATTGGGCAGAAGCATGCAATACTCACATTTACGATCTTCTGACCTCACTCGGCCCCCGTGTGCTGCGGAATTATATTTGATTTGAATAGTAATTTTCTTGAAAGATAGAAAAAGTGTGATATATTATAGAGACGTTTTTTTGTCTTACAGACGGCGTTTTCCGGCAGGAAACCGGAACCGCTGATTTTAGGTATTTATTTTAACGGAGTATCAGAATTATGATTATTTTACCTGCGATTGACTTGCGCGGCGGACGTTGTGTCCGCCTGCTTCAGGGTGACTATGCAAAAGAAACCGTGTACAGTGACAGTCCTGCCGATCAGGCTGCTCAGTGGGAAGCTCAGGGCGGCGAACTGCTCCACCTGGTTGACCTTGACGGTGCAAAAGAAGGCAAACTGGTTAACACAGAAGCGATCCGTGCCATCTGCCAGCGCGTGAAAATCCCCTGCGAACTCGGCGGTGGTATCCGTACCATTGATGACGCAAAAGAAGCATTCGATCTGGGTATCAGCCGGATCATTCTTGGCACAGCAGCCTGTGAATCTCCCCGGATCATTGAAGATTTCACCAATCAGTTCGGCTCTGACCGGATCGTGGTCGGAATCGATGCTAAAAACCGTTGTGTGGCTGTCCGCGGCTGGCTGGAAACCAGTGAAGTCTCCGCTTTCTCTCTGGCAAAAAATCTTTACCTGCTGGGTGTCAACCGGATCATCTTCACTGATATCGCAACCGACGGCATGCTGAAAGGCCCCAACTTTGATGCCATCAAAGAATTGTGCGAACTGCTCCCCGATTGCGGCATCATCGCATCCGGCGGCGTTTCCAGCGTGGATGACATCAAGAAATTTGTCTCTCTCAACCTGCCCAATCTGGAAGGTGCCATTGTCGGTAAAGCTCTCTACGACGGCAGAATGACTCTTCCTGAACTCAATAAAGTCGTCAAAGGTGAAGCCAATGCCTGAAGATATTCCTGATTTCAATCCCTTCCCCGGAGATTCCTACGATACTCCGGCAAACTTCCGCCGCAGTATTTGGGAATACGTTTTCTTCGGATCACGTATTTCTTTCTATCTCAGAAATTTTTTCGTATTCTGCAGATCCGGATGGCTGGCAAAGCATACACCGTTCAATGGAGAAGCCCAGACAAGAAACTCTCTCGATAACCTCCGTATCGTGGAAAGCTGCGGCGGCAAAGTTCATCTCCGCGGTCTTGACAACATCAACAAAGTCGAAGGACCGGCGGTCATTATCGGCAACCACATGAGCCTGTTGGAAACGGCTGTGCTTCATGCATTCCTCCGCCCCCGCAAGCCCTTCTGCTTTGTGATCAAAGAATCTCTGCTCCATGTGCCGTTCTTCGGCAATATCATGCGCCGCCTCGGCTGTATCGCGGTGGGGCGCGCCAATCCCAGAGATGACTTGAAGCATGTGATGCAGGAAGGCAAAAAACGGTTGGAAGACGGCGTCAGCGTCATCATCTTCCCCCAGTCCAGCCGCTCTGCAATTTTTGACGAAGCCCATTTCAATACCATCGGCGTCAAACTGGCACGTCATGCCAATGTGCCGATTCTTCCGCTGGCTCTCCGTACCGACTTCCTGGAAAACGGAAAATGGATGAAAGACCTGGGCCCGGTCAGACGGGAACGCCCGGTCTGGTTTGAATTCGGCGAACCTTTCGCTGTGGAAGGCTCCGGCAAAGAAGAACAGAAACGTGTCGTTGATTTCATTGCATCCCATTTAACAGAATGGGGTTGTGAAGTCCGCAGAAGCAATTCTGAGGAAGCCTGAAGTTATGGGGACCAGAGCAGAACAGGTCGTTGTTGATCTTGGACAACGCAGTTATACCGTATACATTGCACCCGATTTGCTGAAAGATCAGGAATCGGCGGGATTGACTCCCCTCTCCCGGTTCGTGCATGAAAAAAAGGCGTTGCTCGTAACCGACTCCAATCTCGCAAAACTTTATGCGGATCAAGTTCTTGCCATGATACAGACTGCCGGGGCATCTTCGGCCGCCATTCATACTATCCCTGCCGGGGAAGAAGAAAAAACTTTCGCAACGGTGGAAGATATTTGCCGGAAAGCCGCACAGCTTGGTCTGGACCGTCATTCCGTCATCCTCTCTCTTGGCGGCGGCGTAACAAGTGACCTTGCCGGATTTGCGGCATCGGTTTACATGCGCGGGATCGACTTCATTTCCATCCCCTCCTCTCTTCTTGCAATGATTGATGCAGGAATCGGCGGCAAGACCGGAGCCGATCTGCCGGAAGGCAAAAACCTGATCGGCACATTCTGGCAGCCGAAAACCGTTTTGATGGACGTGGCATTCCTGAAAAGTCTGCCCATGTCTGAAATCCGTTGCGGCTGTGCGGAACTGGTCAAACATGCGATTCTGTTCGATTCCGAACTCTTTCAACTTCTGGAAGAAACCATTGCCGATCTCATGGTGCTGAAAGATCCGGCACAGGCGGCCCGGATCATCGCCCGCTCCTGTCATCTCAAAGCCGTAGTTGTCTCCGGCGATGAACGGGAAAGCGGACGGCGTGCGCTGCTCAATTTCGGCCATTCTTTCGGACATGCCATTGAAAAACTTCTTCATTTCCGCATGTCACACGGGGATGCCGTCTCCATCGGTATGGCCATGGCAACTTCTCTGGCTGTCGATTTGCGCTTGATGAAAGAAAATGATGCCGTACGGATCAGAAAACTTTTGACCGACTGCGGATTGCCGCTCACCTGTCAGGGCTTACAGCCTGCTGACATCCTTGAAGCCATGCGCGGCGATAAGAAAAACCGGAACGGCAAGCTGCGTCTGGTAATCCCCCGGGGTATCGGCAAGGCAGAAGTCCAGGAAGGACTGCCGGAAGACAAAATCTTAGCTGCAATCGGAGCAAATTGTGACTGACCATCAGGCGTACATCATCCTCAATCTGCTGAATGGCATCGGTCCGGCAAGGGCAAATGCCTTGATTGAGTTTTGTGGTTCGCCTGCAGAAATATTCAACCGGTCAGTTCAGGATTTGACCCGGATCCGCGGCATCAGTGAAAGTCTGGCGGAAAAACTCCTCAACTGGGAAAAAAACACTCCATACGAGAAAGAAATGGAGATGGCAGAAAACGGCGGTGTCACTTTGCTGACTCCTGCCGATGATGATTATCCCCAGCCGCTTCGGGAAATTCATGACGCCCCGTTATGTCTCTATGTCCGCGGTGTCATTCCGCCGGAAATCACTCAACGCTCCATCGCTATGGTCGGCACACGCAATACCAGCGTTTACGGAGCGGGGATGGCACGGCATCTGGCTGAATCTGCCGGTTATGCCGGATGGGTTACGGTCAGCGGTCTGGCAGTCGGCATTGATACCATCGTTCACCGGGCAACACTTGACGCCGGCGGAAAAACAATTGGTGTTCTCGGCGGAGGTCTTGCAAGATTTCATCCGCAGGAAAATATTCCCCTTGCAAGAGATATTGTCGCAAACGGCGGCGCAGTCATTACGGAATTCCCGATGACATTCACACCCAGCCGTCATTCATTCCCCATGCGCAACCGCATCATTTCCGGTTTATCTCTCGGCACACTTGTGGTGGAAGCCGGAGTCAACAGCGGTTCGCTCATCACGGCTGCTCAGGCGATCGAACAGGGCAAACGGGTCTTTGCCGTTCCCGGCGAAGCGGACGCCAGCGGCTCCAACGGTTGTAATGCCTTGATTCGCAAAGGCGCGGTACTGGTTGAGAATTTTGATCACATCCTCGAAGAATATGAATTCCTCCCCGGATTCCAACAGGATTTTGCGTCCATGCTCCGGGAAGAGAGCACGGAAGAATACGATGCCAGGGTAACCGGTTCGGAAGATGACGACCTTTGCATGCTTTCTTCTGCCGATACAAAAATTCTTGATGTGTTGCGGGAGAACGACTCCCTTTCATTGGAACAAATTACGATTCAAACAGAGTTGCCGGCACCGGAAGTCATGGCATCACTTGTAGCACTTGAAATTCTCCGCCGGATCAAGAAATTACCGAACGGACTTTATCAGCGCATCCGCTGACCTCTCAACTTTTTCTTTTCACGCCCCGATGTGCAACCGCATTCCACGGGTCTTCCGGCCAGTCATGTTTCGGATAACGCCCGCGCATATCTTTACGCACAAGGAAATAAGATTCGTTCCAGAATGAAATCAAATCCCGGGTCTTCTGCACCGTACGCATCGCCGGAGAAAGAATATCCAATAACAAGGGCACTTTGCCCGCCAGCATGGGAGTCGATGTCATACCGAACAATTCCTGCAGACGAACCGATGCCGCGGGCTGGTTCACATCGGAATAATCAATGCGGATATGGGAGCCGCTGGGGACTTCCAACTTTTCCGGGGCAAGTTCATTCAAACGGAATCGCGCCTGTACCGGCAGATCGTTTTCCAGAATCGAACGCAAATCCAGTTTACGCAAACCATTGAAACTGGTAATATGATCAAGATACGGGGTCAGCCACAATTCCAGATTTTCCAGCAGCGCGGACTCAGAATAATCCGGGTAATCCTCAATTCCGCAGCGATGAAGAAACGTCACACGGTTACGGAACATTTCCAGTCCTTTGCTTTCCTCAAACACCCGGAACCCAGCATTGCGCAACGCTTTCAGAAAGACATTCTGCACTTCCGGATTCTGACTGTCGGATGGCTTCTGTTTGCGGGATAACGTCAAGGACCCCAAGGTGCGGATTTCTTCCGTCAATACGGCAGAACGCTCGGAATCCCAACGGATTTCCAATTTTTGCTCGAATAAGTGGGGCAGCAGCAATTCCAATTCATCAAGGGACAACGCCGCCGCCGTCCGGATGACAGTCCTGCCATTCATAGATGTGGTTTCCGCAACGGCAAGATATTCCGTTTCCCGCAATAAACTGTCTCCTTTGGGCAAATAGGCTGTCACGCCGTTGGAAAGCGTGTATTCTCCCGTCTGCACGTCTTTCCGGCGGGCGATCCGGTCCGGATATGATGCCGCCAAAAGAAAGCCTTCCGGATAATGGAGATAATCGCCTTTGGTATCCGATTTTTTCAGACGGCTCAACAGACGTTTGACCGTTTGCCGTGCCAGAGGGGAAAGATTGCGTAAACGGTTCGTGACATCCACCGATCCGCCACCGGATGCATTGACAGAATGATCTTCCAGCATAGCGGCCAATTCCGACGCCAGTTCGCCGTAGCCATTGGCGGCTCCAGTCAATACACCATGAGCAAGCCGAGGATGTAACGGCAGATGACGCATCTCTTCGCCATGTGCCGTTAAGCGACCATCGCGGATGGCATCGAGGGATTGCAGCAGAGAAAAACCGTTGGAAATCATAGCTTCCGGCGGCGTATCCACCCAGGGCAAGTCATTGATATCATCGGCTCGTCTGCCCCACTTGACCAATTCCAATACCGCCGGTGCAAGGTCGCAGGATAAAATTTCCGGACGGGTGAATGCGGGAAAGCTGTTCTGTTCATATTCATGCCACAGACGGATGCATACGCCTTCTGACGTACGCCCTGCACGACCGCGACGCTGTTCCGCCGAAGCCTGAGTCACGCGCACCGTTTCCAATCGGTTCATGCCGCTCGCCGGAGAAAAACGGGGAATACGCATCCAGCCGGAATCAATCACAATCTGTACCGAGGGAATGGTAATACTTGTTTCTGCAATGGAAGTTGCCAGAATCACACGTCGCACCTCCGGCGCATGAGGCTGAAATACACGATCCTGTTCCTCAATAGAAAGATTGCCGTACAATGGCAGAACTTCCATACCCGGCAGCAGGGCTCGTTCCAATGCGCTCAATGCTTTCCGGATTTCATACTCGCCCGGCAGAAACACCAGCACATCCCCGGGGAAAGCGGAAACCGCACTGCGCACCGCATTGCAAATCTGCAATTCCAATGGCTGTTGACTGTGTTCCGCGGAATAAATCACTTTGACGGGATAACAACGGCCTTCCGAATTGACAATTGGCGCATCGCCCAACAATTTCTGAAGCGGAGCGGCATCCAAAGTGGCGGACATGACGAGGATTTTCAGCTCACTTTCAAACAGGGCGCGTCCGTTCAAGGTCAAAGTCAAAGCCAGGTCAGCATGGATACTGCGCTCATGAAATTCGTCAAAAATCACAATGGCAGTATCTTCCAGAGAGGGATCGTTCTGAAGCATACGGGTCAGAATCGCTTCCGTCAACACTTCAATCCGGTTTTGAGCGGAAACCACCGTTTCATGACGGGTACGATAGCCGACGGTCATCCCGGGCTTTTCCCCCAACAGATGCGCCATACGGCGGGCAGCAGCACGGGCGGCAAGCACACGGGGTTCCAGCATGAGAATCTTTTTGGAACCGGCAAGACCGGACTTCAACAGGGCTAGAGGTACAACGGTACTTTTCCCTGCACCGGGTTCGGCAGAAAGCAATAACGCAGAGTGATCCGTCAGCTGCCGAATGATTTCCGGCAGGACAGCATCAACAGGTAAACCGGAGACGAACATATTATTTACGGTACAAATCCGCTGTAACAAATGTTTTATAAAGCTGTTTATCCGGATCTTTGCCGGAAGAATACAGCAAGGAGTTATTCATGTATTGCGTAGATGTTGCGGAATCATCTTCCACCACCCAGCCGGGAACGGATTCATTGCGCAGCTGATCTTCGCGAATCTGGCCGGATTTCACACGTTTCATTGTCACAATCATCACAGCATCGGCACCGTGTTTGCGGGCATAATTGCGCAGATCGTTACGGATTTCGGTTGCATTGGCACCGGAACGGCTGACAAATTTCAGCACACCGATTTTCTTCCGGACGCCATCATATTGTTCCGATGACACCCAGACGGTAATCGGAGTATTGGATTTCAGAGACTCAAAAGTTTCGCCGTCGTAATCATAGGATGCGCAGCCGGAAAGCAGGGCGGCAAATACAGAGAATACCATCAAAAAAAATAATTGTTTCATCTTCAAACCTTTCATTTTCCCCTTACAATACAGCACTTTTGAATTTTTTCAAATCGGAGTTTGAGATTTTTACGGATTTTCTGTTCATTTATATCGTGCCAAACCGCTTTCGCAAATGGCTTGACGCAAGGACCGCAATTCCTGCAGCAGAATACTCTGTCCGGAGGGTGACGCTTTTTTGAAATCGGCTTCCATACGGGAAAGTTTCCCGTACACATCCTGTCCGGCAGATGCCTTTGCGGCAAGCATCCGACTCTCCTTTAACTCACGGTAAAAAGTCGCAGGATCAAGCACAATATCCCAATTCATGGAACGGAGCTGTGCCGTAAGAGTCGATGTCTGTTCGTTAAAGAAACGACTGATACTTTCCGCTTTCGGTGCAGCGAAAAATCTGCCCAGTGCAAAATGGAAAACATTCACACCCGGCCGGATATGGAATTCCGGGACAATGAAATTGCCGGTACGGGGGACAAAGATCCGCTGAAATTTCTCATTCTCAAACACCAGAAAATTACCGTAATCTTCATGCCAATAGTTATTCGTCGCAACCAGACTTTGCGCACGGGGATCCAACTCGCCATTGCCTTTGGCAAGATTGTATTCCGCACCGGGGACCAGTACGACACGTTCCCGTTCGCGGATGTCCCAATTGGCGCCGCCTGGGACCATGCTGAATACCAGTTTACGCCCCGCCGCCTGTTCCGGCACATCACAAATCACACGGAAAAACAACCAGTCTCGCTGATTGCTGAACTGGATCATCCGCAGCTGAATATTGCCGCCGGAGGGGTGTTTCCAACGCATATCGGAAACCAGAGTGCCTTCAATATTCTGCATGGATACTTCCGGCTTGCTCTGATGAAGCAATGACTTTCTGCCATCGCGCAGATCAAAGAAATTCCAGATGCTCCAACCGCCGTTGCGGATACGGCCGAATTCCAAGCCGATGGAACCTCGGCGGCTTTTTACGCTCCAGGATTGTTCCAATGTCATGCGGGCGGTGTAGAATTGAAAGACATCCTTCTGCACCTGCAATTCCACATTTTTTTCTTTGCGTTTGGAAACCGTGGTAACCAGTCCCGCGACATCTGCAGAGAGTTCGGGCGCGATCAGAAAACAGACCGTCCCGAGCAGAACCGTAAAACGGAGTAAACAGTGCTTCATGATTTTTTATTTCGTTGCAGGGCCGATTTCTGTCATCTGAAAATCATCGGCATAAAGAATGGAACCATTGTTTGCCATGTTGGCAGCAATCACGATCCGGATGTAACATGTGCCGGGCCAGAATTTGCTGTTTTCGCCCATCTTGTCGTTACGGCCATTGATGATGCAGCTGTATTCCTTCCAATCCGCCGGTGCCTTTTCACCGTAGCTCAAATTGTACTGCCAGCCGCCGATGTGCTGACGGATTTTTGTACCTGCAGCGACATCCATTTTCAACGGTTTCTGCAAAGTCAATTCGTTGCCGTTGATGGCTTTTACACCGCCAGCCATATTCCGGTTGGGCAGGTCGGAAGCATCTTCTTCCGCCATCAGGGCAATATTCCAGCCTTTTTTGTAACGGGATGCATTTTCCACTTGCAGAACGCTTTCGCCTTTGCGGGCATCGGCGGTAACGGTGGTCAAAGTACCTTCAAAGTAACGGACTTCATCGCCGCCGATGGGCTTTTTATCTTTGTCAAAAGAATTGATTCCGGCGTAGAACTGAGCCGCTTTTGCCGCATCTTCGGAACGGAAGAAGATGGAAATTTTGTATTTCTTGGCGGGATCGATCTTGATCATTTCGCTGTATACAAATTTTCTGGGAGCTTCGATCCGCATCGCACTTTTGCCGGAATGAGGTTTCACGGTGGAAAGTGTCACACCGGCGCCGCATTTTTTCATAACGGCTGCATCTTCGCAACCGGCAAAGTTAATCAGATTCGCTTCCGCTGCACTGCAGCAGATTCCGGCAATAGCAAACAAACCAAACAAAGCTGTTTTAGACATCGTTACATACTCCTTTATTATTTTACAATAAATGTTTTAACTGTGGAAAGACCGGTGGAATGATCCAGTGCACGGACCGTGTATTTACCCGGCTTATCATTGAACGCAGTACGGAATTCAACCTTTTTGCCGTTCGCAAGAATTGCAACCATGTTACGGACATACATCTTCTTGCCATCCGGACCGGTGAACAGCAGACCGATCACGCGACTGGCGGAATTACCGCTCAGGTCAATGGTCAGACTCTGACCGCGTGTAACAGCCGCATCCACTTTGATGGAGGGAGCTGCCTGTTTTTCTGCGAATACACCGAATACCCATTCAGAAGAAGAGGCATCCTGCCAGCTGAAGTTTTTGCCGTTGACCATCTTACCGGTATAAACGTCATAAATAAACGCTTTTTCCGGAATGGAGAACGTGAGCTTCCGTCCGGCATCCGATTCATTCACAGAGATTGCATAAATCTTATGATCTGCCGCTTCACGGATACGGATAACCGGTTTTTTCATGCATCCGGTTACGCGGGCGGGGAATTTCACGCCATAAGCGAGCAATTCTTTTTTCAGGAAAGCATCAAAGGAATTTTTCCCTTTGGAGCTGGCATCCACAACCGCAAAATTAAAGTTGGCGGTAACCGTTCTGCCTTTTCCGGCACGGCGTTCCACCCAGAATTTGCTGCCGGGCGTAACCAATGCTTTGGAAGAGGTCAGGACATTGCCGCGGCTGCTCTTGACTTGCAGGTTATCCATCATTTTCGGCTGTTTCAACTTGGCATAGGGAATATTGTCAAAAAGATTACCGAAGAGCGGGGCCTTCATTTCGCGCAGATATTCATTGAATACACCGGGATTACGGTCTGCAATCACAACGCCGCCGTTGCGAATGAATGTCTGAATCGCGTTAACTTCTTTTGCAGAAAGAGAGGTCGCGCCGCAGAGGAACAACACTTTCACCGACGGCATTTTCAAACGGTCGATCGTCCGTTCAGAAACATACTCAAAGGGCAGCGCATGACGGTAGAAGAACGGAATCATCGTACCTGTCCCATCACGGGGATTGGTCAGACGTTCATCCAGAATACTCGCCGCCTGAGATGCATGACTCCAATACACGAGGATTTCCGGTTTCGCCATCGGCGTGTTATTCAGCAGATCACCCAGCCCGAAACGGAAACGATTCAACAGCGGCAGATGTTTCTGCAAACCAACAGTCGGCAAACAGTCGCCGCCGAATGCAGTCAGACTGCCCGGACCAAGGGTGATGTAATAAGCAGATGCGTTAGCAGTACCCAATACCATGTATTTGGTGTGATTCGGGAACGGGTCAGCAGGAGAATATCCGCCGCCCCACCAGAGAGAACGCAATTTTTCCGGAGCGAAAGAACGCAATGCTTCGGAGAACATGGTATCGTTATAAGGGCCCCAGAAATCCATTTCTTCGATGCTCAATTCCAGATTGCCGGGCTCGGAACCTTCGGAACCGACAATGGCATCGGGCTGTTTTTCACGGATGACTTTGCGGGCAAAATTATGGACATCGGCGTACATGCGTTCCATGTATTCACGATGGTCGAACCAGGCGGGATAATTACCGGCTTCTTTTGCCGCTTTCAAAGTCAGGTGCGGGACTTCATCGAAAGACTTGTAAGCCGTCTTGTGTTCCTGATTGTATTTTGCAATCGTACCATATTTTTTTGCAACAAATTTGCGGAATGATGCAAGGTCGGATGCGCCGAAGCCGGCTTCGTAATTGAATCCGTTTTCATCTCCGAGAGAGTAAACGGATGTGTGAACTTTCGGAACAATACTGGTACGGTATTCCACTGCATCACGCCAGAGTTGCTGCACTTCCGGACGATAAAAGTTCATATCGCCTTTGATGCCTGCCACCCGTTTGCCAAGTTTGGAATTGAGGAATACCCAGGCCTGTTCCACTTCTCCCTTGCCGCCACGGGCAAGCATAATGCGGATGACATAAGAAACAAGACTCTGATTGAAATATGCAAGATTGTTGTCCGGCACTTCCGTCGGGTGCACCAACGCGCCCTGCCAGCCGACAAGCTCATTCATCTGACGTGCCATATTCAACGTATTGGCTCCGCCCCAACCATACTGGAAGTAAGAGGGCAGACCTTTTTTCGGCAGGAACATTTCTGCTTCCGCTTTATCAACAACGGTTCCATCCGGCGCGATCAATTCACAACGGAGGAATCCGGCAATGGTCGGCAGAGAGAAACTGCGGATTTCAAATTCAAAATCACGTACTCCCTTCGGCACGTTGAATTCACGTTTTTCCCACACCATATATTCGGGCGTGCCGATCATGGTCACACGCAGACGGCAATCCTGTTCCAACGGACGCAGCCAGCGCAAATTGCCTTTCACCGGTTTGCCCGGAGCAAGAATTTCTTCCGCCAGTTTTACGGACATCTTACCGTGTGCTGCGGAACAATAGAAGGAGAGTGAACCGAAACCTTTCAAGACATTTCCATCCTGTGCAAGAATATCGCAATGCACTTTGCCGGAGGGAAATACCGGGAACTGGAATTGTCCGCTGCCGCCTTTAAGCTGTTTCTTCAGCAGGATGTTGTTTTCGGTATCACGGAACCGCAATGTGATACCTTTCGCAGGGACATCCTTATATTTCAGGCTCTTGCCGGATTGGGTGATGGTCCAGGTATCGTCTTTTCCATCCGCAGCAAAACGGAGCGTACGGAGCACCAACGCACAGGCAGATTCCATTTTTGCAAAATACTGATGATTCGGCGGCATCTTCGGCAGAAGACTTTCCCCGAAATAATATTCCCAGCCACGAGCGACCGGATAATTCAATGTCACAATGCGTCCTTTGCCCAATTTCCATGCCTTGACAAAGTCGGCGGGACGTTTGTTATTGGCGGTGGTTACGTCAAACTTTCGCGGGAATTTCAAATCAGAAATCGGATTCTGCAAAACTTTACGATAAGAAATCGGCTTGCGTTCGCCGATAATCACCAGGCCGGTACCCTCTTCCACTGCGGTAAGAATACGGAATTGCGCTTCGTTGGGCAGTTCCATGAATTCAATATTGCCCAGCACGATCACATCATACTTTCCGGACAACTTGCTGATCAGTTCGGGGATACGTTCAAACTTCTTTTCAGAACGCGCACCGTAAATCACGGCATCCAGCTTCTGACGTTCCTGCAAATCCTGTACGTTACGATAGCCGACACCGGGGACAATAAAAAAGGCTTTCAGTTTATCGGTATCGGGAATGTTCTTACCCCAATCCAGATGCGACGCAACGAATCCTTTGCGGGGAGCAACAACATGTGCTTGCACTTCTTCCTGAGAGAGCTGTTCTGCGGCAGGCAGAATGGCAGCCATGGCAAGAAAATATGTAATAAAATGTTTCTTCATTGTGTTTGTTCCTTCTGTCATTGATACTTTTCTTCCAGCGTGACACGCCACTGAAGATCACGGAATTTTTCCATGATGCGCATGGTGCCGACAAGCCAGGCTACGGGATTGGATTTCTTCAGACTTTCCAATTTCTTCCGTTCCCCGGCAATACTGTTATAAATCTTCCGGCTGGCAGCAGTCAGATTCTTCTTCTGCAATTCGCCGGCAAGGACATTACAAGCCAGATCCACTTTGCGGAATTCATCTGCAAGAGGAACAATGCGGCACTGCGTACCATCGCTGGAAAGCAATTGATCATCTACGCCCAACCCCCAGGGTGTCTTGATCTTTTTATTCAGGATCGCACCAATGCGGGTCAAGTCCGGCGTCTTGCCATCCGTGAACAACAGATAACCGAAGTCCTCCGGAGAACCGTATGCTGCATTGACTGCAGAAGAGGATCCGATAAATTTATTATCCGGCCAGGCATAACGAATATGAGCAAACTGCCACAAATCACCCGGCTGAGCAGCGCGGGAAAGCTGTAAATCTTCCCACGGCATAAAGGCTTCAATATTCCAACTCTTATCACCGATATAACAGGCAAATTTTGACCCGGGAGTCATATAATTGCCATTGATCAGCAACGTGGTATCCCGGCTCATGGAATGAGTGGCGGCATTGGAGTTGACTGCATACCGGATAAAACTCATCCGGTCAGCCAGCGGGTTGAAATAGATTTCCGCACAATCATCACGCCAGATATCGCTGTGATTATTGGTGGTAATGGTACGGCGAATGGCTTTCGGATCATCACAGAAGTTTTCGATTCCAATATAAACACCGTTTGCGTCATAAATCAAACGGCAGCTGGTACGGGTCAAAGCGATGCTGCCCATTTTGTTCATGTAGACATAATACTTGCCATGAACCGGGGCATTTTTCCACCCGGCTTCATTCAGCTTGCCATCCAGCTTGATGGTAGATGATGCCGGGGTGGCGATTTGCAGTGTGATATTCTGCATTTCAGCAGAAAACATACATACCGCGGCGCAACTTATCATTGCGGTCAATACTTTTTTCTTCATAAAAAACACCCTCAATTACAAGCCGGTAATCGTATCGTTTGCACCGTAAAGCGGTTTTTCGCCGCGCATAAAATAGGTATTGCGAGTCTTGGCAAAAGAGGCTCCGGGATAACCTTCAACGGAGGGAACCCCTTTCGGGGCACGCACTTCCCCGTGCAAGTCAAGGAACAGAAGATTCATTTTCTTTTCATGACGGAAATGCAATGCACCCAATTTACTGGAGTCATAAGTATCACTTACCCATAAACTTGTTGTGGAAAATTCCGTTGCCCCGGAGGCTTCCGCAAGAAGATTCTGACGGGAAGGAAATTTTTCTTTTCCGTGAGGAACCCAGTTACGCCAAAGCCAGGTATCCCCCTGCTTATATCCCATCGGGCCGTATCCTGTGGCATAGTCGTTGGTGCCGTAACTGATGCGCAAATATTGAGTGGTAAACTGGGTCTTGTCATGAGACGGACAATAATATACCGATTCATCAATCCGCATTTTTGTGTTATAAATACCGTACTTGGGCACTTTATAATCCTGCGCAATACGGTCCATCCAGTAGGATTCCCAATCCGTTCCCTGGGCATTCCGGATTTTATCTTTACGGGGCATGTGACCGCCGAAGTCGTGCGCATACAGCGCCATATTCTGTCCAACCTGTTTGATGTTGCTGGAACATTTGGTGCGCTTTGATGTTTCTTTCACCTTGCCCAAAGCAGGCAGAAGCATTGCTGCCAGTATGGCGATGATGGCGATAACAACAAGCAGTTCGATGAGTGTAAAAAGTGAGTGTTTTTTCATAATATTCTCCTGATTAATTAATACACATTACAAACCCGGAATCGTAACAGATTCATTTCCCTTTGCAAGTTCACCACGATTGAAATAGGTGTTATTCACAACCGCATTGCTTGCTGCCGGATAAGCTTCCAGGGACGGCACGGCACGGGCATTTCTCCGCTCAACATGGCCATCAACAAAACAGGTATTGATTGTCCGGTTATGACGGAAATGCAACGCTGTAATAACAGAAGCATCCGATGCCGCCTGATAGGTGGGATACTCCGCATATCTTGAGTAAGCGGAAAAATGTGCGTGTCCATTTGCTTCGGAAAGCAGACTCTGTTTGGAGGGGAACGGCGTTTTGCTGGCAGAAACCCGTTGACGCAAAAGCCAGCCACCGCCAGTAGTAGCAACCGCATAAACATTAACTCCGTAGGAAGTTTTTAACGTTGTACCATTGTAAAAATCCAAAGCCATGGCAGGACAGTAAAAGATGTGCTTTGTGAGCGGCGCATTAATATTTGTCATCGCACCGGCTTTCGGAACTTTATATAAGTTTGCGACCACATCCTGCCAATAAGGTTCATCACCTGTTCCTGCCGTGTTACGGATATAACTGCTGTACGGAAAATAATCGTAAAAGTCGTTGGCATACATGCGGAATACCTGCCCGACCTGTTTCTCATTGGCAGTACAGGTGGAAGACTTTGCCGTATCTTTGACTTTACTCAAGGCAGGCAGCAGCATCGCCGCAAGAATGGCAATAATGGCAATAACAACAAGTAATTCAATTAAGGTGAAGCGGTTCCGCTTCACCTGCACATGTGCAGGTGACAAAAAAACATTTTGCATACTTTTTTTCCTTCTCTTGTTTTGTTCCTTTCAGACATAACAGATGTTGCAAGAATGTCTGCATCTGTGTTATAGATTATGGCTATTATAGCACACAAAAAAACAAAATGCAAATTATATAAATAAAAAATCGGGGCAAAACCGCAAGTTTTTACCCCGAATCCATATTTTCAGCCTGTTTTCAGACGTTTTTTCAGCAGAAATCGCCAAAAGTCAGCAGCAGCGGATAATCACGCAGCGGCATGTTTTTGAAAAGGATACAGTTTTCTTTCTGCTCCATGATGCTCTCCGGAATTTCATAAATCGAACCATCGTACAGGTCGATCAGACGGCAGGGGCCAGGCAGTTTGGTGCTCTGGAAGGAGACCGTGCCTTCATATTCCGTTGTCAGCAATTCTGCACTGCGCCAATATGCCATGGCACAGGAACCGTTGGGACGGGTGAAGCAGACACGGGTGACGTCATGCATCGTATCATCATTACGCAGAATACTGACCGATCTTTCCCCGCTCATGAAAACTGCCACGGGAATTTCTTCCACTTTGAATTCTTCCCGGAAGACAGATGCCACGACCTGCAACGTACGGTAGGACGGTTTGGGAGTGTAGATGCCGGTCGCTTTACCATTTTCATCAAATTCCGCACGGAGAACACCGAAATAACCGAAATCTTTGTAACTGTTCGTATCGCCCTTTGTTCCGTTCAGAGCTTCCGCCATGTCAAGACTGGAGAAGTAAGATGCAAATTTCACGTCTTCCCGGAAGTCTGCCATAAAGTGACGTGCCAGATATTTGGCCTGTCTGCGTTCAGTCCAGGCGGCTCCGCTCAACGCACCGGCAAAACTTCTTCTGGATTGTGTACCGGTTTCCCCCTGAATCAATTCCATATCCGGATTTGCACTCTTGGCAAGAGCACGGACACTGCGGAGAAAATCACTCATTGCCAATTCATCCGGACTGTAGTTGTGATAAGAAAACGCATCCATGTATTTTCCCGCACCGGTCGCAAAAACGTCTGCTGTCCATTCAAGGTAAGAAAGACACTGACAGCCGCCGATGACTTTCGCTTCCGGGTCGGCTTCCTTGACGGCTTTTGCAGTACGGATCATGAATTCGCCGTATTCGGTACCGTTGACACCATGCTTCCAGCACCATTCGCCGTCCGGTTCGTTCCAGACTTCATAATAATCAATGCGCCCGTGATAATGTTTCACCACTTCTTTTACATATCTTTCCCAGGCAGCCTTTTCTTCTTCCGTGAAAATCGGAGCACAACCGGCGGAACCGAACACCTTTTTGGACATTTCGTTATACAAGGGATTCCCGTAACAGAGACACATCCAGGGGACAAGACCGCGTTTCAGCAGGTTATCGACAATAGAATCCAGCCATTCGAAAGAATACACGCCGGGCTCTTTTTCCGTCCGTTCCCAGCCGGATTGAATACGAACCCATTTTACGCCCAATGCGGCTACGGGATCATAAGCATTTTCGGGGTCAAACACATCGCGGTCGAGTTTTTCAAAACCGATCCCGACTCTTGAAAATTTTACATCTTTGGAAGCAAACGCTTTCACATCACCAATTTTCTTCAACCGATCCATAAATCAGTCTCCTTTCGTTAAGTTGAATTCTCGTACAATATAATACTGTTTTTTGAAAATAAAAAGAGTTTTTCTGCCGGAAAAAGTTTGATTTTCTGCCAAACACATGTATAGTATCCCCATTATGTATTCTTTTATTGATTTTTCTAACTTGAAACGGTATATCAACTTTCCCTATCCGGTCATTCAATCGGGCTGGACGTCTCTCTATGCCGGTCACAATGCTGGGATCGATTTCAGTAATCTGGAAGTCTGTATCCGGCTTGGCGGGGAAACAAAATTCTCCGTTGACAACATCAATGGCAAAACCTATTACACCCCCTTTCCTCACGTGATTTATAAAGCACCAGGCATGAAGTTGATTACGAACGAGTTCAAGCAGCGGGAAAGTGTTTATTTCACCTACTCTGCGGAAATTACGGATAAGTTGATGAAAGATCGTCTGCTATCCGATGATCTCATTTTGCAGCCATTCGAAATGAATGGAGAAATCGAAGCAAAAATTCTGGAATTACGGAAACTGCTCACCCGCAGCGGGGAATTCTCCATTGCCGACCGGGTCGATCTCTGCTGCTGCGGAATCCTCGAAGAATTGAAATTCCTGCGGTCATGGAAGCAGAATAATTTACACCCTGCCATGCAGATGGAAAATGTGGCATCGTTCATCGAAACAAATCTTTGTAAACCATTATCTATTCAAGATATTGCAAAGCAATTCGGCTTATCGGAGCGGACGTTGTACCGTTACTGGCATACATTCTGTCCGGTATCGCCGGGGGAATATTTACGGAAATGCCGCCTGAACCGGGCGAAGGAATTATTGGAAAAATCCATCTTCCCGATTCGTGACATTGCAAAAATGTTCTGTTTCTGCGATGACAACTGTTTCTCCACCGCCTTCAAGCACGAATTTGGCATCACGCCCCGCCAATGCCGGAACAAAAGCAAAACAAAATAAAAAAAACTGCCGCAGATACTCGTTGAAAAAGTATTGCGGCAGTCGGAATCGGTTGATTCAATCAGAAAAACTTATTTCCAATCAATCACACCGTAATAGGGCAACAGATGATAGTTGACCTGGGGAAGTTTCGGATAGGTGGAGAACTGAGGACCTCTGTGTGCAGTACCGAAATCCTTGTTGTAGTTGTAACGGGCAAAAAGAACTGTCCATTTTTTGCCGGGCTCAAAGGGAACGCCGGTTTTGGCAAGTTCAGAACGGGGAACAACACATTCAATAGACCAGCCTTTATCAGTGTCTTTATTGTTATTCACGGTACCGTAAACTTTAACACCGGTCTTGAAACCTTTCATCATTTCCTGCTGAGTGGAGGGAACGAAAGGATAGGAGCAGCTTTCATAGAAGAAAGTAGTTCTCAATTTATTGGGTGCGCCCCAGATTTCCCAGTAAGAGGGAGAATCGGCAGGCTTCAGGAAGACTTCAAACAGGTCACCAGTTGTGCAGAGGTTGCCCTGATCTTCTTTACCCCACTGCATGACGTCACGGTCATCCATGTAGGAAGCCAGATAAAGGTTGACATCATCGTACATGAAATAGACTTTACCGGCTTCGAAATAACGGGAATAGACAGCAGAGCTGACTTTTTTCGGAGTCGTTTCATTGTTTGTATCGCCGAAGATATAATCAAAAGCAACGGCATCTTTCCATTCTTTGGGGTCGATCACGCCGTCAAGTTTGACCTTAGCGGTTGTTTTTGCGATAGGAATGAGGACTTCTTTTTCGCAAGAGTTTTTAGAGAGAATGCAGCAATTGCAACCTGCGAGGAATGCAACAGCGGCAACGGCGGACATCACACCTGTGATTTTCATGACGTTCATTTTGGATTTCTCCTTGTTTGGTTAAATATTGTTGATTATTGAGAAACAAGTGCAACACGGAAGCCGATGTAGCTTCTGCGATAGGTACTCAAATAAAAGTGACGGTATGCGGAACGGCAATCTTTGGCATTGCTGTACCAGCTGCCGCCACGAATCACGTAGTCCGCTGTGGAATAAGGTTTCTTCTTTGTGGACTGGAAATCATTATATTTGTCACGGCACCATTCAAAGACGTTACCGTGCATATCATAAATCCCCCAGGCATTGGGCCGTTTCAGACCGACATTCTGAGTTTTGCTGACTTTTCCTTTATAATCATACCAGGCAACTTCTGCAAGATTTTCGCAATCATGCTTCAGGTCACGCAAATGAGAATCGTTATTCAATGCGGATGTTGTTCCGGCACGGCATGCATATTCCCACTGACTTTCTGTGGGCAGATCGAAGCGGTAACCGCGGGGGAGCTTATCGGCATAAAGTTCATTGAGTTTCGCACAGAATGCTTTTGCTTCGATCCAGTTGACATTTTCAACCGGGCGGTCATCACCTTTGAATTCGGAAGGTGTGAGTGCGTTCGGCAGCATGAAAGCAGGAGCAATACTTGTATAAACGGCAGCAATATTATTGAAACGGAGAGCAGCACGCTGCAGCCAGGACAGCGGTTCTTTATCCTGTTTTTTCAACTTGGCATCGATTTCATCCAGATCAATGTACTGGGGTCCCATTACAGCACGCCACTGTGCCTGGGTGACTTCATACTTACCAATCCAGAACGGCTTTTTGAAGGAGACATATTGCTGTTTTTCGTCTTCATCGCGTCCTTTTTCGGAAAGGGGACTGCCGATTAGGATGCCGCCGGGAAGCGCTTTTGCCATTTCGATTTTTTCGCCATTGACTTCAACCAGACCATCAAAGACGTCATAAACGGGAGTTGCGGCGATATTGTTATTTTCGGCATCGGCTTTGCAGCAATTGCAGCCGGTGAGCAATATACCTGCGGATGCGGTGGCAAGCAGGCATAAAACTTTCAAACACTTCATTTTTTCATCTCCTTGATCAGTTCATACTAATATAAAATATGAATAATAATACACCACATTTCTTAAAATGCAAATGAAAAAATATGGGAATCCGCCTAAAATCGACAAAATAACAGTCTTTTTTTCTGTTTCAGACTTGACAAATGAGATTTCGGGGTTTATATTGGGCTAATTAGTTTATGGTCCCCAAAAAAATTTTTAACCGTCGTTTGAGAAAACGACATTAACAAGAGGAAAAAACAAATGTATTGGTTGGATTGGATCATCATCTTCCTCCCACTGGTGGTTGTGCTTATCATTGGATTGAAGGCACAAAAGTATGTAAAAACAGTTGCTGACTTCCTTGCCGCCGGTCGTGTCGCAGGCCGTTATGTGATCTGCGTGGCTTCCGGGGAAGCAGGTATGGGATTGATCTCCCTCGTCGCAATCTGGGAAATGTATTACAAATGCGGTTTCGCCGTCGGTTTCTGGGGCTCGATTTCCGCACCGCTCGGACTCTTCCTGAGTTTGACTGGTTACTGTACATACCGTTATCGTGAAACAAGAGCGATGACAATGGGACAGTACTTTGAAATGCGTTACAACAGACCGTTCCGTATTTATGCAGCATTCCTCCAGTCCATTTCCGGGGTTGTCAACTACGCCATCTTCCCGGCTGTCGGTGCACGTTGCGTAATGTACTTCCTGAACCTTCCTCCGCACATTGATATCGGCGGCTGGAACTTCCCCACATTCGGTCTGCTCATGCTCGTCTTCCTGGGCCTGGCAGTCTGGATCATCACACAGGGCGGCCAGATCACCATCATGGTTACCGACTGCGTGCAGGGGCTTATTTCCTATCCCTTCTATGCCATCATCTGCGTATACATTCTCTACAAATTCAGCTGGAATGGTCAGATCATCCCGACCCTGCTGGACCGCAACCCCGGCGAATCCATGCTGAACCCGTATGACATTCAGAACTTGCGTACATTCAACCTGTTCTATGTCTTTACCGGTATCTTCGGTACCATCTTCAGCCGTATGTCCTGGGCAGGTACACAGGGCTACAGCGCTGCTGCAAAAAGCGCACACGAAAACAAGATGGGTGCTCTCCTCGGTACATGGCGTGGCGGTTTCTCCAGCATGATGTACATCCTGTTGGCTATCGCTGCATTTACCTACATGCTCCATGCGGACTTCCGTAAGGACTCCAACCGTGTCCATACTCAGCTGACTCAGGAAACCGTCCGCGAACTCGCTCACGGTAAAGAATTCAAAGAAGTTCGTGAAGACCTCCTCTCCATGACCAAAAACAATGGTGTGGTTCCCAAAACTCTGCAGGATCGTCTCGCTAACGACAAAAACTTCGCTAAGAAGAAAATCGACCTCTCCAAACCCGTCGATCCCCGTCAGTACAAAGATGTTGCTCACGCAGCTGTTGCTACGGTCAACCCGAGCACAGGTAAATCCGTTGCAACCATTTACAATCAGATGACGGTTCCCGTTGCTCTCCGCGACATGCTCCCGATGGGTATCACCGGTATTCTCTGCGCTCTCATGATCTTCCTCATGATCTCCACAGATACCACTTACATGCACTCCTGGGGTTCTATTATCGCACAGGACATCGTTCTCCCGCTGCGTAAGAAACCCTTCACACCGAAAGAACAGATCAACTGCCTGCGTTACATCATCGCCGGTGTTGCTGTCTTCGCCTTCCTGTTCAGCTTCTTCTTCTCCCAGATGGACTACATTCTCATGTTCTTCGCCATCACCGGGGCAATCTGGGCTGGTGCAGGTCCGGTTATCACACTGGGTCTCTACTGGAAGAAAGGTAATGCATGGGGTGCATTCGCATCTCTCATCACCGGTTCCTCCATCGCTCTGCTCGGTATTCTCTGCCAGCAGACATGGCCGAAATACATCTATCCCTACTTCGAACGTCACGGCATGGTCGAAAGCGTTACCAAATTCTTCTGGAACGTTTCCAAACCCCTGCATCCCTACGTTCAGTGGGAAGTCACACCCTATGAATTCCCGGTCAACTCCACTGAAATCGGCTTCATCGGTCTGTTGTCTTCCGTCTTGATGTATGTGATCTTCTCTCTCGCAACAAGCCGGAAAGACTTCAACCTGGAAAAAATGCTCCACCGCGGCAAATATGCGGATGGACCTGTACCCGAAAAGATTCCCTGGACTTTCAAGACTGTCTTCCAGAAAATCATCGGTATCGACGCTCAGTACACCAAGGGCGACAAGATCCTGGCATGGTCCGTATTCATCTGGTCCTTTGTCTATGGCTTCTCTCTCTGCTTCCTCGGTGTTGTGATCTGGAACGCATTCTACAAGTGGCCGAATCACTGGTGGGCTATCAAGTTCAACTTCACAGGTTTGTACATCCCTGTCGCAATTGCGATCGTATCCACCATCTGGTTCTCCATCGGTGGTACAAAAGACTTGATCCAGCTCTTCAAAGACCTGGAAAACAAGCAGGATGACTATTCCGATGACGGTACAGTCTCTCACGACGATGACGATGACAAAGCAGAAGAAAAGAAAGCATAATCTTTCCTTCTGACTGCTGATCAAGCATCTGCGGACTGTTGCAAACTCCGGTTTGCAGCAGTCCTTTTTTTATAGGCAGAACAGTCGCAGCAAATGTTATCTGGCTGGAGGAAGATATAAACAAGCACCCCTTATAACACTAGCCTATCTTGCCTATCTGCCTATCCGGCTTGTCCGGCTTATCCGGTCTGCCACACGCATACCCCAAAAAGGTTCTTCGACGTTTTATGCCATAAGTGAATGTAAAAACTTAAAAAATGGGAAGATGAATTTGAAAAAGTTCGATGAAGAACATAAAGCAAGCCCGTCCGTAAACGCAGAGATTAACCAAAGACCAGCGCCAACGGCACGG
>JAZUCU010000009.1:0-32986 GCA_045639325.1 Victivallales bacterium | reverse complement strand
AGTAATAACTCATGAAAGAAAAAGAAACTTATCAGGCTCCCGCCCTGGAAGAATTGGAGTCTTCTCTGGAATGTTTGATTGTCCATGGCGAAGGCGAAGGCAGCGGTATGGGTGAAGTTGAACCGGAACCCGGCCTCTGATCATAAGTGAGTAATAACAGCCGGGGTTTTCCCCGGTTGTTGTAACAGTCCGGGCTGACGCATTTTTTTCAAAGATTGCAGTCAGCCCGGATTTCTTTTTAAACAGGTTATGGAAAGAGACGCTCATTGTGACAAAATGACACGTTGCCCAGTGTGACAGGCATAAAAAAGTTCGATGTCACGGGGGTGAAAGAATGGTTTGGATGTTGTAAGGTACTGGAATATAGAGATATGATTGCTTTTGAGAAAAAGTTGGCATGGTATCTGCTTATAGAGTGGTGTAAATTTCAAAACAAAAACTTAACTGAAAGGAACACAATATGAGCAAAATTCTCGGTATTGACCTGGGTACAACCAACAGTTGTATGGCAGTAATGGATGGATCCACATTCAAGATTATTCCGAACGCGGAAGGTGCAAACACCACTCCGTCTATCGTTGCATTCACAAAGAACGGGGAACGCCTTGTCGGACAGACAGCAAAACGTCAGGCAGTGACAAACCCGAAAAATACAATCTTTTCCGTCAAACGTTTCATGGGCCGCCGCTTCAGCGAAGTTGCGGATGAAGTTTCCCGCGTTCCTTATGAAGTTGCAGAAGCTCCCAACGGCGACGTTGCAGTGAAGATCAATGATAAACTGTATTCTCCGCAGGAAATCAGTGCTATGATTCTTCAGAAGCTCAAAGCGGATGCAGAAGCATTCCTGGGTGAAAAGATCACGGAAGCAGTTATCACCGTTCCCGCTTACTTCAATGACACACAGCGTCAGGCAACCAAAGACGCAGGCCGTATTGCCGGTCTCGATGTCAAACGTATCATCAACGAACCGACCGCTGCAGCTCTCGCATACGGTATGGATAAGAGCAATGATGAAACAATCGCAGTTTACGACTTGGGCGGTGGTACATTCGATATCTCCATCCTCGAATTCGGCGGCGGCGTCTTCGAAGTGAAAGCCACCAACGGCGATACTCACCTGGGTGGTGACGACTTCGATAAAGTTATCATGGACTGGATTGCAGACGATTTCCAGAAAGAAAACGGAGTTGACCTGCGTAAAGATGCACAGGCATTGCAGCGTTTGAAAGAAGCAGCTGAAAAAGCTAAAATCGAACTTTCCTCCAGCATGAGCACAGAAATCAACCTGCCGTTCATCACCATGAATCAGAGCGGCCCTGTACACCTGCAGACCACATTGACACGTTCTCAGCTGGTTCAGCTGGCTGACCCGCTGTTGGAACGCAGCCGTCCTCCCTGCCTCGCTTGCTTGAAGGACTCCGGTCTGAACGCATCCGAACTGAATGAAGTCATTCTGGTTGGCGGTATGACACGTATGCCCCAGGTTCAGGATACAGCCAAGAGCATCTTCGGCAAAGAACCCAGCAAAGGTGTCAACCCGGACGAAGTGGTTGCTGCCGGTGCCGCTATCCAGGGCGGTGTGTTGAGCGGTAATGCCGGTCTGAACGACGTTGTTCTGCTGGACGTCACACCTCTCTCTCTCGGTATTGAAACATTGGGCGGCGTAACAACCCGCTTGATCGAACGTAATACAACGATCCCGACCCAGAAGAGCGAAATCTTCTCCACCGCAGCTGACAATCAGCCGTCTGTGGACATTCACGTTCTCCAGGGCGAACGCAATATGGCAGCGGACAACAAGACAATCGGCAGATTCCGTCTTGATGGTATCGCTCCGGCTCCCCGCGGTATTCCTCAGAACGAAGTGACATTCGATATCGACGCAAACGGTATTCTCTCTGTCACAGCAAAAGACAAAGGAACCGGCAAGGAACAGAAGATCACAATCACAGCGAACGGCGGTCTTTCCGAACAGGATATTCAGCGCATGGTTGACGATGCCAAGGCACACGAAGCAGAAGACAAACTTGCGAAAGAAAAGATCGAAGTCAAGAACCGTGCAGACAACATGGTCTATCAGACCGAAAAACAGCTGAACGAACTCGGCGACAAAGTACCCGAAAGCCTGAAAGCTCCTGTCACAGCCGGTATCGAACAGCTGAAGAAAGACATCGAACGCGATGACACAGAAGCCATGAAAGCCACGATGAAAGATCTGGAAGAAAAACTCATGGCGATCGGTCAGGAAGTCTACAAAGCTCAGCAGGCAGCACAGCAGCAGGGCGGTGCCCCGGGTGCAGAAGCTCCGAAGGGCGGCGATGACGATGTGATCGATGCAGAAGTTGTCAACGATGACAAATAATTGAAGTGAACCCAAAAAGAAACCCAAATATAACAACTACTCAAGGAGTAAAGAAAATGGCAAATCCGAAAGTTCAACCGCTGGGCGACAGAGTGCTCGTTCAGGCAATTGAAGAAAAAGAACAGATCCGCGGCGGTATCGTCATTCCCGATGCAGCAAAAGAAAAACCCCAGCAGGCGAAAGTCATCGCTCTCGGTACCGGCAAACTCAATGATGACGGTTCCCGCTCCGGTTTCGACGTGAAAGTCGGCGACATCGTTCTTACCAGCAAATACGGCGGAACCGAAGTCAAATTGGACGAAGAAGAATACAAAATTCTGAATTCCAGCGACATCCTCGCGATCGTCGGCTGAGTTGAAATAAAATAACCAAAACATTAAATACAAGTCAAGGAGTATATTACTATGGCTGCAAAACAACTGCTTTTCAATGACGAAGCACGCCGTCAGCTTCTCTCCGGCGTCGAACAGCTCTCTGCTGCTGTCAAAGCCACTCTCGGTCCCCGTGGCCGTAACGTCGTTCTCGACAAAAAATTCGGTTCTCCCACTGTCACAAAAGACGGTGTCAGCGTTGCAAAAGAAATCGAATTGCAGAACCCCTTCCAGAACATGGGCGCACAGATGGTTCGTGAAGTTGCAAGCAAAACTTCCGACATCGCCGGTGACGGTACAACAACCGCTACTGTTCTTGCTGAAGCTATCTTCAAACAGGGTCTGAAAAACGTCACAGCCGGTGCAAACCCGATGAGCATCAAACGCGGTATCGACAAAGCTGTCGTTGCTATCGTGAAAGAACTCGACAACCTGAAAACAGACGTTTGCGACAACAACGAACAGGTTGCTCAGGTTGCAACCATCTCCGCTAACGGTGACTCCGAAATCGGTAAAATCATTGCAGATGCTATGGGCAAAGTCGGTAACGACGGTACCATCACTGTGGAAGAATCCAAGACAATCGAAACAACTCTCGACATCGTCGAAGGTATGCAGTTCGATAAAGGTTACCTCTCTCCCTATTTCGTAACTGATGCTGAAAACATGCAGTGCTCTCTCGAAGATGCCTACATCCTCATCAACGAAAAGAAGATCAGCAACCTCAACGACATGCTCCCCGTCCTCCAGACTGTTGCAAAGACCGGCAAACCGCTGCTGATCATTGCTGAAGACGTCGAAGGCGAAGCTCTTGCTACTCTCGTCATCAACAAAATGCGCGGCATCCTGAACTGCGCAGCTGTGAAAGCTCCCGGTTTCGGCGATCGTCGTAAAGCCATGCTGGAAGATATCGCAATCCTCACAGGCGGTCAGATGATCTCTGAAGACCTGGGTATCAAATTGGATTCCGTCACACTCGATCAGCTCGGTAAAGCAAAACGCATCACAATTGAAAAAGAAAACACCACGATCGTGGAAGGTGCAGGCAAGACCAGCGATATCATGGCTCGCGTGAACCAGATCCGCAAACAGATCGAAGAAACCACATCTGATTACGACCGCGAAAAATTGCAGGAACGCCTTGCAAAACTCGCAGGTGGTGTCGCTGTGATCAATATCGGTGCTGCTACTGAAACTGAAATGAAAGAAAAGAAAGCCCGCGTGGAAGATGCTCTCCATGCTACACGCGCAGCTGTTGAAGAAGGTATCGTCCCCGGTGGTGGTGTTGCTCTTCTCCGCGCTGTCAAAGCTCTCGATTCTCTCAAGCTCGAAGGCGATGAAGCAACTGGTGCTGACATCATCCGTCGCGCTGTCGAAGAACCCCTGCGCTGCCTCGCCTCCAACGGCGGTTTCGAAGGCAGTGTGATTGTCAACGCCATCCTCGCCGGCAAAGGCAACGAAGGTTTTGACATTGCAACAGGTAAATATGTTGACATGCTCCAGGCTGGTATTATCGACCCGAAGAAAGTTACACGTTCTGCACTCCAGAATGCTGCATCTATCTCCGGTCTGCTCCTCACAACCGAATGCCTCGTCACAGAAATCCCGGAAAAAGAAAAACCGGCGATGCCTGAAGGCGGCATGGGCGGCATGGGCGGCATGGGCGGCATGATGTAATTCATCCGCTGATTGCGCAGCAATAAAACCCAAATCCCGGATCACAGTTTTTTGTGATCCGGGATTTTTTTTAGTTGCATTTTTCAGTTTTTGTGATATGTTACTATAGAATTTATTACGCCGAATCATGTAAGGAATTTATATCGTGAAAGAAGAAGTTACTCCCAGGATCTTTGTTTGCGGACATCGTAACCCTGATATCGACAGTATCGCCGCCGCAGTCGCGCTCGCCGATTTGAGACGCCGGCAGGGAATGAAGTCCGTTACCGCTATCTGCCCCGGGATCCTGCCCGATCGCGCCGCTTATCTCTTTAAACGCTTTCATCTTACCCCGCCACCGTCACGGAACGATGTGTATGTGCGTGTGCGGGATATTCTCGAATCCGTCCCCGTCATCCGCAGCGGATGTACGCTTTACGATGCCGTGGGAACGTTGCGGGATTCCGGACTTGCCCGTCTGCCGGTTGTGGATGACGATGGAAAATTCCTCGGAATGTTGAGCGGGATGGCGTTGTTGACCAATCTGCTCAGTATCGGCAATGATGCTGCATCCACCAGTTTGACCGGACGGCGTATTAAAACTTCCATTTCTCTTATTTCTCAAGTATTGGATGCGGATCCCCTCAATGTCCGCGATGGTGACTTAGCGCAGACGTTTGAAGTCTACGTTGCCGCTATGAGCCCGGATGTGTTCGATGAACATCTGCCGGATAACAATCATGAACTGGCGATGATCGTCGGCGACCGTCCTGACATTCAACTGAAATCCATTGCACGGAAAATGCGTCTGATGATCGTTACCGGTAACCGCCCCGTTGACCCGTGGGTATTGCAGGGTGCGAAGACGCAAGGCGTTTCCATTCTTCAAACAAAACTGGATTCTGCGACCGTGATCCGTCGCTTGAAATTCAGTGTGCCGGTGGAATTTACCGATTTCCCCCAGGAAGCCCTGGTGCTGACTTCCAAAGACCGTATGGCGGAAGTCAAAGTGCGTATTCTGAATGCGGCGGAAGATGTGGTTCCCGTGGTGGATAATGGTGTGCTTACCGGCGTTGTCCTGAAACGGGCATTCCATGCACCGTCACCGTTCCAGATGATTCTTGTTGACCACAATGAATTGGATCAGAGCATTGCCGGGGCAGGGGAGATTCCGGTTGTGGAAGTGGTGGATCATCACCGTATCGGGATGAATCCGACAGCGACTCCGATCAAATTCACCGGCGATGTTGTCGGCAGCACTTGTACCCTTGTTGCGATGATGTACCGGGCATCCGGGGAAAGTTTGACGCCGGACATGGCAGGCTTGCTCCTGGGCGGTCTGATTTCCGATACGCTTCAGTTGAAATCCCCCACGACTGCTCATCTTGATATCAAGATGTGTGAATGGCTGGAAAAAGTATCCGGCGTCACCAGTGCGGATTTGATGTCCGAACTGTTGATGATCGAATCTGCTCTTGTTTCCAAGAGTGCGGATGATGTGATTTCCGGCGACCGGAAAGATTATGTAGATGGCAGATTCCGTTTTGCGCTTGCCCAGGTGGAAGAAACAAATCTGGAACTGTTGCAGCGGCGTCATGACGAATTGATCACTGCCATGGATAAGCAACTGAAAGTCGATCAGCTCAACATGTTTGCTTTGTTGGTGACGGATGCGGTCCGCGGTAATTCCGAACTGTTGGTTTATGGTGACAGCGAATTGATCAGCAACCTGCCTTATGACCGGATCGGTGACGGACTTTATGCATTGCCCGGTGTTTTGAGCCGTAAAAAACAGCTGTTACCGCAAATTCTTGCGATAACAGCCACGTTGCAAAACAAGTCGATCAATTATCCGCAATAATTATAATTTTTAACGGATTTGCTTGTTTCCGTTTTATCAGAATTTATCGGGATAGGATGAAAGATTCCTATCCCGTTTTTTCTGCTTGTCCCAATCCCATCAGTCAAGCGGCAGAACACCGGCCCGGGTGGGTGTCCAGCTGTTCTGCAGAAGACGGCTGGGCCAATCCTGTGCATTGGTATTCCATGCGGCGACTGTTTTTCCTGCTTCGAGGATTCTGACGCCAACGCGCATGGGGAAGCCTTCCCGACGGTAACCGTCAAAGAGGCTCAACGGGATTTCCACGGAATTGGGTGTTGTCTTGAGGTTATCTCCGGGCGGCAGCGGGAAGGGGAGAGACGGGAAGTGTACTCTGCCATCGGGATAGATGACAATTTCCATGACCATCCACATTCTGCACGGTTCGATTTCCAGATAGAGGGTTTTGCCCTGATGTTTATCAAATGTGAATTTGAGTACACCATCTTCCAGTGTGTAATTCCAAATCGTGCCATCAGAAAGTTCGTTGCCGGTATGTTTTGCAATCAGGCCGGAATTGAAATCGTATTTGTTTTTCGCCGGATCGAATGCGGGGAAGTCTTCTTCCAGCAGGATCTTGAGAAGTTTGGCACGTTCTTTGAGTTTTTCCGGGAAGAAGAGATAACCTTCTGCTTCGGAGTGATAACCGAGACGGCTGTCCCGTTCGCACAAGACCGTCATGCGTTCCGTATTGGCGATTTCATCCACCACCAATTCTTTCATGCGGGCAAGGTTGTCTTTGCCGGTATACAGCATTTCTTCACGCAGGTCATAGAATTCCAGGAGGTTGCAGGTACTCTTGATCTGGAGCAGTACGGTTTCCGCCACGTCGGCATCGCCGGGAGCGAAATTACGGATGGGTTCGAGAATATCAAAACCCTTCTGCCAGTCTGTACGCATCCGTTCCATCAGAATACGAGCTTCTTTCAGCGTATGGTTGAATGCGAGACATTCGCCGATACGGTCGCCGCTGACTTCCGGGAAGTGTTTCAGGATCCAGCTGGGGGAGATGGGCTGATCCACGGGGAACAGATGCCATGGCCATGCAATACAGTGGTGCATGGGGCCATACCATTCAAAGGCGATGTTGCCGGGGAACTCACGATATCCGCGTGCAAACAATTTGAATGCTTCGCCTGCAGTTTCGGCATATTCGCCGTACAGAGGATACAGCAAATCTTTGAGGAATTCTTCTTCGGTTTCCGGGAACGGTGCGAAAGAGAGGTGTCCGGCAGATTTATTCATCACGCCGGGATAATTTCCGAAATACCAGCACTGAAGTACCGCTGATACGCCGGCTGAATGCATGAATTTATATCTTTCATACAGGTTTGACGGAACCGGAACAAAGGGAACAGAAGCATCTTCGTGAGAGCAGCCGACCTGAATTTTTGCGCCGGATTTCTTTACGGTCTGCGTCATCTTTGTGAACAGTTTTGAAGAGTGAATACAGGCCAGAGAGTAGTCAAAAACACTGCGTTCCTTGCCCAGCTGATTGATTCTTACACCGGATTCAATATTGAACATGGCGGTTGCGTTTTCCGGGAATTTGCTGACGGTATGGAGCAGATTGTTGCTTTCCGGGAAATCGTCACGCTGTGCCGGTGCGTAGAACCAGCCGATGAATTCTGCACTTTCCGGCATGGCAGATGCCATGGAGTCGATATAATCATGATAAAGATCTGCACTGTCGCGTTCTGCACAAACCGGGCAGCGGTCTGCCGGGCTGCATGCGATATCCAGAACTTTGCAGCAGCCGTTATCTTCCCCGTAAACAATATTGACGATACCGCCCAGGTCGGGGACGGCATCAAACAGATTTTTTACGCTTTCATGCAGATATTTTTTGCCGATTTCAGAAGAAAGACAGAAGTGATAATATCCATTGGGGTTGGGAGCGGTGGGAATATCCGGATAATCTTTTACGTCGCTGAGGGGTTCGGCGTAAGATGTGGGATTTTCGCGGAAGCCTTTCGGTTCGCTGAAGTAGATATAAATCCGGATGCCGTAACGTCCGCATTTTTCTACCGTTTTGCGCAGTTTTTCAAAACGCTTTTCGGCATTTTTACCGCGATTCGGAAAGATGCTTGACGGCAGGTCGCGGAAGTACATGGTCAACCACAAACCGTTGATGTTTTCATGTGCCAGTTTGTCCAGATAACCTTCCGGATAATAGTCGATATCATTGGAAAGTTCATCGATCATGAACGGAGGACGGTATGTGGGGCCGAAGAAGCAGCGGGAAATACGGTGTTTGATGAAGGGCTTCTTCCGCCAGGTGCCATAACGGCCAACATGATCTTCCAGGAAATAAACGCCATAACGGAAACCGCAGGCATCACCGGCTGTAATCGTTGCACCGTTTTCCGTGTTTTCCAGCTGGTATTCTTCATGTTCGTAAGAGGAATCTTTTACGAATGTGACAGGGAGTGTTTGTTTGGATTTTTTAAGAGATGCAATTGCAGTCTCAGGGACTTCTTCCACACATCCGGCAAAGGGAATTTCATGTGACGGAGCGGGATTTTCCGCTTTGAGGTCGTCAATGAATTTGCGGTAGGAGTCATCCGGCTGGGGAATTTGTGAATATGCGTCGATCAAGCTTTGTTTCATATTAAAATCTTTCCTGTTAATGATTCAAACCTGCCTTAAAATAGCATATAGTACGCGGTTTTGCAAATAATAATTCTATAATTTTTAAATAAAAAAAGACCGGAGAGCCTGTTGTATGCGCTCCGGTCCGGGAAAGATGCAAGTGTTACTTGATTTCTTTGATCGTCAGTTTCATATCTTTGAACTGTGAACCGATCTTGGATGCAGCTGTTTTCGAGGGTGTTGACCAGTTGAGAAGAAGCATCGGGCGTACGTAGGCAGCTTCCGGCCAGAACTGACTCTTTTTGAGAGTTTTGCCGAATTTTGCCCAGTTCGCACCGGTTCTGTTGTAACCGCTGTAGAAATAGCCGCCGGAATTCTGAATGCGGACTTTGATGCCTGCTGCAAAATCCTTCTCCATGGGCTTACCGAGGGTGACAATCATATGATCACCGGCTTTTTCCACTTTCTGAATGCGGGCACTTGAGACATTTCTGCAGAGTTTGCCCTCTTTAATATCGAAACCGATAAAATAGTGATTTCTGGCTGTCCACTGAGTGTTTGCCTTGATGGTGATGGTTGTATCACCTTTTTTAGCCGGTTTTACCAATTCGGTTGTGGAGGGCTTGATTCCGTTTGCCATGACCATGGAAATGATATTTTTATCTTTATCCAGGATCTGGTAGCCGATAAAGATGCTTGCAACGACACAACCCGGGAACTGTTTGATTTCGCCGGAGAAATTGTAGGTGTGCTTGTCATCAAGTTCAATGAGTTCTTTGCCTGTGATGATGGCTGATTTTCTGGCGGTCAATACATCACCTTCCGCCTGCATGTATTTATCCGGTGTCCAGGCGTCAACTTTGTTCAGATTGATGACTTTGTCGGCAGCGGAACCGGCAACAGCAAGGAGCAAAGCTCCGAGAATGAGTAATTTTTTCATTCGAGTTTCTCTTTCCGTTTGTTAAGTTAAAATATCCTGCTAATATAGCATAATTCAGCTGTTTTTTCAAATGAAAAACATGTCAGAGAAAATATTTTTTCGCTTCCAGCATGTAGGGATCGACATCCGAATACAGATCGAAAAGTTTCAGGATCAATTGCCGTTTGTTTTCTGCGAATGTATGCTGCGGGAAGGCGGCAAGCGCATTGGCAAAAAGATGATTGTCATGCAAGGCAATCGCGTCCCCGATCAAGGTCTGATATTCCGACAGGGATGCAGTCAGACCGTAGAACGGACGGGGAATGTATTGATCTTCCACCGGTGTGATCTGATCTTTGAAAATATCCATGGTGTATTCCACGGCGCATTTTTCCGGCAGGTCACGGATGGCTCCATAGTTCGGACGGGATGCCACGATGCGCATTTTTTCAATCCCGGCAAGGGCTTTGAGAATCGGCAGAATAATATCGAACCGGTTGATGCCGTAATAATTGGTTGCTTCCAGACTGCCATCGCCCCAATTCACGGTTTCCGGATGTTTTGAATTTTCGATGAATTTTGCAAAGGTGGCATTGATGCGCTGTTTTGCCATTTCTGTTGTTTCCGCCCGGTTGAATGCGGCTTCTGTCTGCAGGCGTTTCATCAGAACTTCCAGCGCAAAATCCGGGAACAACTGAGCGATGCCGTCCGATTCCGATGAGAAAATCAAAGTTCCGTAACGGCGATAGGCTTTATAAAGTGACTCGCACGCAAATTCGTGTCCGGGCAGACTGGTCCAGGAGTCGGTCAGATGTTTGGGGCAGATGGAAGAATACAGGTCTTCCCCTTCGTAATCGCCACGGATGATGTAGGAGAGATGATTGACCCCGGCTGCAACCACATTCCATTTTTCGTCACATTCATCTTTCCGGAAAATCATGCGTGTAAGATCCCAGCGGTGATTATTGAATCCGCCGCAGACCCCGAGGGCACGGATCTTTGTATATTCGTTGACCATATAACTGTATACGCTGACCGGATTTGCAAAAATCAGCATGAGCGCATTCGGGCAAAGCTGTTCCATCTTTTTCGCAATGTTCAGGATAAATCCGCCGAGACGCAGGGAGAGAAATGCACCGTTGATGGTCAGCTGATCGGAGGAATAAATGCCGTGATCATGTGCCATATACCGGGAAAGGGTAAGGGAGGGATTCTGTTCTGCCGCCATGGAGAGATACAGCGTATCGATATCCCGCAAGGCATCATCCATATTATCGGGGCAGATGACTTTGCAATTTTTTGCATTGTTGAATTCCGGACATGCGCGAAGGAGAGCGGCTACGGCTTCCGCCCGATCCTGTCTCAAGTCATAAAGTCTGATTTCGCCGTTATCCCAGATTTCGGGAGCTTTATCGAACATTCCGCGGAAGAGGGGCAGCAGGCGCAGAGAGCCGCCGCCGATAAACGTAGCTTTCATGATTTATGGAATCCTTAACTTGTTGATATTTGTTTCCATAATATAGCTTTCTTTTGCAGAGAATACAAATTTTTGCTTCAATATTTTTCTGAAAATTCGAAAAAATCCGCTTTTTGAATTCGATAAAATATGCCAAATAAAATATGAGAAATTTTTAATGATGCATCGTTTTTTTTACGATCCTGTCTTGAAAAACGGAAAAACGGGAGTATGTTACGGGATATATTTAAAGAATAACAACTCAGGAGTCTTCCCATGAAAGTTTTTGTTACTGGCGGCGCTGGTTATATCGGCAGTGTATGTTCCGAATATCTGTTGGACAAAGGATATGATGTTACCGTATTTGACGGCTTGATCACCGGTCATCGTTCTGCTGTTGACCCCCGGGCAAAATTTATTTACGGTAATCTGGAAGATCGTGACACTCTGTTCAAAATCATGTGCGAAGGGCAGTACGATGCCGTGATGCACTTTGCCGCATTCTCCCTCGTCGGCGAATCCATGAAGAATCCGGGTAAATATTTCAAGAATAATCTGGGCAATGCCATCAATCTGGCAGATGCTGCTATCGCAGGCGGAGTGAAACGTTTTGTGTTCTCCAGTACTGCTGCCACATTCGGTGAACCGGATGAAATTCCGATCCGTGAAAACACCACCCAGAACCCCATCAACCCTTATGGTGAATCCAAACTCTGTTTTGAAAAAGCCTTGCGCTGGTACAGCGATGTTCATGGCTTGAAATATGCCGCATTGCGTTATTTCAATGCCGCCGGTGCTTCTGAACAGTTCGGGGAAGATCATGATCCGGAAACACATCTGATTCCGATCCTTCTGCAGGTCGCCGCCGGTAAACGGGAAAAAGCCATGTTGTTCGGTGATGATTACGATACGCCGGATGGAACTTGCATCCGTGACTATATCCATGTTCTCGACTTGGCACAGGCTCATGAAAAAGCTCTCTATGCTCCTCAGAGTGGACATTACAACCTGGGCACCGGTTCCGGTTTCAGTGTGAAAGAAATCCTCAATGCAGCACGTGAAGTGACTGGACACCCGATTCCGGCAGACGTTGTCCCCCGCCGCCCCGGTGACCCGCCGCGTTTGATTGCCTGTTCCGACAAGGCACGGCGTGAATTGGGCTGGGAACCCCAGTTTGAAGATCCGCGCAAGATCATCGAATCTGCGTGGAAGTGGAGACAGAAACACCCGGAAGGGTATGCAGACTGATCAACGGGAGACTGCGGTTATGGAAAAATGGCATGCTCTCGGCCCGTTTACTGTATTTGACCTGGAAACGACCGGACTGATTCCGGTCCGTGACCGCATTGTGGAAATCGGTGCTATGCGTGTGGAATGTGACGGAACAATGAGCCGTTTTACCACACTTGTGAATCCCGGCATTCCGATTCCGGTCCGTGCACAATCGGTCCATGGGATTACGGATGAAATGGTTGCCAATGCGCCGTCGTTCAAAGATGCGGCGTACCAGTTTCTGGAATTTATTGAAGGTTCCAAACTGGTCTCTCATAACGCCCGGTTTGACCTTGGTTTCATGCAGGAAAATCTTGCCCGCAGCGGATTACCCCTGATCAAAACCGGTGCGTATGACAGTATCCAGCTGATCCGGAAAGCGTTCCCGCGTCTGCCTTCTTACAGTCTCCAGTCATTGCGCGTAACGTTGCATCTTCCGGAAGTGGAAGGCGATGCCCACCGTGCCATGTTTGATGCGGAATTGACGATGTACGCATTTTCTTATGCCATGAAACAATTATATGATTTATATCCGCAGCAGGCGGAATGATCCAGCTGTATCAGGAGAATTTGAATGACTGCTGAAAAAATCCTCAACGCATTGTCTAGCCCCTTTGTCTCTTTTTATGCTTCTCTGCCGGATAATCCGCAGCAAATGCTGATTGCGGCGTTGATCGTGATTGTCGTTACCGGGATGATCGGGGGGATGACGGCAAAAAAACTCAATCAGCCGTTGATTCTCGGTTACATTCTTGCCGGGGTATTTGTCGGGGTGGCGTTCAAAGCCGGTTTCGGTTCGGCGGCGGATATTGCGGTGAAATCTCTGGCTGATATCGGCGTGGCATTGCTGTTGTTCACTATGGGACTCGAATTTTCCAAAGAAGACATCCGCCCGGTTTACCGGATGGCGATTTGGGGATCTTTAGCCCAGGTCTTGTTTACTCTTTTTGCGGTGGCGGGTGTCGGGTTCCTGTTGATGAAATACCGTCCGGGACTGTTGAACAGTGTTTCCTCCTGTTTCCTCTTCGGTTGCGCCTTTGTTTCCACCAGTACGGCGGTTGTGCTGAAGACGCTGGAAAGCAAACGGCGGATGGGGACGTTGTCGAGTAAAGTGATGATTGGTGTCTCTATCGTGCAGGACTTGACGGTGATTCCGCTGATGCTTCTGATTTGCAAACTGGATAATCTTTCTTCCGGTCTGGTCAGTACCGTTCGCCCGCTGGTTCTCGGGGCCATTTTTATGTTCCTGATGTTGACTGCGGGGGCACGATTCATTCCTGTATTGCTGCGACAGGTGGCACGTTTTGAGTCGAAAGAATTGTTTTTGTTTGCGGTGACGGGGCTGGCATTGGGGATCGGTTTGTTGTCGGAAGCCATGCAGGTATCCTTTTCATTCGGTGCATTTCTTGCTGGTATCGTGTTGAGTGAATCCGATTATGGTAAACGGGCATTGTACGAAATGACTCCGGTGCGTGACTTATTTGCCATGCTGTTTTTCGTATCCATCGGGATGATGCTGAATGTGTCTTATCTGCTTCAGAATCTGCCGCTTGTCTTGTTGTTGATGGTCGTAACCAGTTTATCCCGTACGATTTTTCTTGCGGCAGTCTCCTGGTTCTCCGGTTATCGGAACATTATCCCGATTGCCATGCTGTTCGGGATGTTTGCCACATCGGAAATCGTATTTATCGTGCTTCAGACGGGTTTATCCGCCGGCTTATTCAGCGAACATTTTTATGCCTTGATGCTGTCCGTTGCTGTGTGCTCCATGATTGGCGGCCCTGTATTCGATTCCTTGACGGCTCCTGTTTATGCTCTGTTGCGGAAAACGATCTGGAAAACCACATTGAATACGGATATTGTTGTGCCGCCGCCGGATTTGCGGGATCACGTCATCATTGCAGGCGGCGGGACGATTGCCCGGGCGATTGCGCACATGTTGACCCGTTTGAATTGCCCGTATCTGATTATTGAATCCGATCACCGGTCTTTCCAGAAAAACCAGAAAAAAGGTCTTGCTACGATTTATGGCGATCCGCAGCAGGACGTTGTATTGAATGGAGCCGGGATCAGCCGGGCGAAAATTCTGTTGCTTGCGGAACCCGGTGTGACGGAAAATCTGAGTGTGATCAGCCGTGCAAAACAGTTGAATGATAAGATTCTGATTGTAGCCCGTGCCGATTCTACGGGGGAAGTGGAAGTTTTGCGCAAAGCAAAGATTTTTGAAGTGGTTCAGCCGAAATTTGAAGCCGGATTGGAACTGACCCGCCAGGCTCTCATCGCCATGAATACCCCGGTGGTGGATATCCAGAATTATCTGGATGCCGTCCGTTTTGACCGGTATCACATTATGCGGGATGAAAAGAAAATGTTTGGCAAATCCCATGCGCTTGACCGTATGCGTTCTTTCACCGGTCTGGTAGAGTTGAAATGGATCCATTTATCCGCATCCTGCTCCATGATCGGGCAGACTTTGCAGTCCAGCCGCATCCGCACGGTTTATGGAATTTCGGTTGTGGGGATTCTCCGCGGCGATGACTTTATTTCCAATCCCCGGGCAGATTTTGTGTTTGCGGACAATGATATTCTTGCTGTCATCGGCAAAGGGGAAGATATGGAACGATTCAGTCATGCGGTGGGCGGAGGACAGGGGGTAACCCCCGCAGCGGCAGAGCAATCCGACGCAGTGATGGGTTGATTTATGATATGAAAAAAAACACTATTTTATGTGTTTTTTTTGAAACGAATTTGATTTTTTAAAAAAGGGCATTTAAAGTACGTGAGAATGTAACTTTAACCTCTAATTAAGGAGAAGAAAAAATGACAACTCACATTGGTGAAAACCGTTATCAGGGCGATATGCCCAGAATCGGTATCCGTCCTACCATCGACGGCCGCCGCAAAGGTGTACGTGAATCTCTCGAAGAACAGACAATGAACATGGCGAAAGCAGCCGCCGCTTTGATCAGCAGCACACTGCGTTATCCCAATGGTCAGCCTGTGGAATGTGTTATTGCCGATACTACAATCGGCGGTGTTGCAGAAGCCGCTGCATGTCAGCAGAAATTCCAGCTCAATAATGTTACTGCAACTCTGACCGTCACTCCCTGCTGGTGCTATGGTTCTGAAACAATGGATATGGATCCTTTCACGCAGAAAGCGGTTTGGGGATTCAATGGTACCGAACGTCCCGGCGCTGTTTACCTGGCCGCCGTTCTTGCTGCTCATGCTCAGAAAGGTCTGCCGGCCTTCGGTATTTACGGCAGAGATGTTCAGGATGCAGCTGATACAACCATTCCGGACGACGTGAAAGAAAAAATCCTGCGCTTTGCCCGTGCTGCTGTTGCAGTCGGTTCCATGCGCGGAAAATCCTATCTCTCCATCGGTTCTGTCTCCATGGGTATCGCCGGCTCCATTGTGAATACCGCCATGTTCGAAAAATATTTCAACATCCGCTGCGAATCCGTTGATATGTGCGAAATCATCCGCCGCGTCAACGAAGGTATTTATGATGCAGAAGAATATGCAAAAGCCCGCGAATGGGTACGCAAAAACTGCAAACAGGCAAAAGATTTCTGCAATCTGCCGGAAAACTGCCTCACAGCAGAACGTTACGAAGAAATTTGGGATTATGTCACAAAAATGTGCATCATCGCACGTGACCTCATGATCGGCAATCCCAAACTCGCTGAAATGGGCTTCGTCGAAGAATCCTGCGGCCATAACGCTATCGCTGCCGGTTTCCAGGGACAGCGTCAGTGGACTGACTTCATGCCCAACGGCGACTTCATGGAAACCATCCTCAACTCTTCCTTCGACTGGAACGGTATCCGTGAAGCATTCGTTCTCGCAACCGAAAACGATGCCCTCAACGGCGTTGCCATGTTGTTCGGTCACCTCCTGACCGGTACCTCTCAGGGCTTCTCCGACGTCCGTACATTCTGGAGTCAGGAAGCCGTCAAACGCGTTACCGGCTATGATATGCCGGAACCCGGTCTGATCCACCTGATCAACTCCGGTGCAACCACAGCCGACGCAACCGGCAGACAGAGCGATGCCAACGGCAACCCGATCATGAAACAGTTCTGGGATATTACAGAAGAAGAAGCTCAGGCATGTCTTGATGCGGTCGAATGGGTTCCCGCAAACCGTCAGTATTTCCGCGGCGGCGGCTATTCCAGTCGTTTCCTCACTCGCGGCGGTATGCCTGTGACCATGTCCCGTCTGAACATGATCGCCGGTATCGGCCCCGTCCTTCAGATTGCGGAAGGTTATACAGCAGAACTTCCCAAAGATGTTCATGACAAACTTGATATGCGTACTGACCCGGGCTGGCCGACCACTTGGTTTGTGCCGCGCCTGACTGGTGAAGGATGCTTCAAAGATGTTTACACGGTTATGGCAAAATGGGGCGCCAACCACGGTGCATTCTCCTACGGTCATATCGGTGCCGACCTGATCACATTGGCATCCATGCTCCGTATCCCGGTCTGCATGCACAACGTTCCGGAAGATCAGATCTTCCGTCCGAGCATGTGGAATGCATTCGGTATGGATCTGGAAGGTGCTGACTACCGTGCCTGCGCGGCACTGGGACCGGTCTACAACCAGAAATAATCCCTGACTCATAAGAGTCATAATCGAAATTTGCCGTCCGGAAGGGTCTACCTCCTTCGGACGGCAAATTTTTTTTAAATTTTTTTTGATTTTTTTTAAAAAGGGACTTGCAATTAGGGGAGAATAGGAGTATAATAGGGGAGGTTAGGAGTCATTTGGATAACAATAGTAAAAGACAGGCAAAAATCACATGGAACAGCAGGCAACGGAACAACATTTTTACCGTTTATACCGCGAGTTCGAGTACAAACTCGATACCCAGCGGCGTATTGCTGTGCCTGCAGAATGGCGCGCAGAGAATCCCTGCGGGATTTTTATGATGATCCCGGCGCGTGATAATATGATCCAGATGTATCCTGATGAAGTATTTACAAAGAAATTTGCTGAAAAACTGGCGAAACTCTCCATGGGCAGTGCGGAAGATATGCGCAAAGCCCGTGATTTTGGCGCCAATGTGTATAAATGCGTGTGTGACAGTCAGGGGCGTATTCAAATGCCGAAAGAACTGCTCGCCTGGGGCAAAGTGGACAGCCGCCTTGCCATGATCGGGGCAGGGGATTTTGCGCAGTTGATGAGTGCAGAACGGCGTGAAGCGGAAAAAGCACAGGCCCAGGCTGCAGGCGAACCTTCCTTCCTGGATATTCTGAGTTTGTAAGGGGGAACGCAAATGACAGAAGACGATAGACATATACCGGTTTTGGCGGGAGAAACCCTCGACCTTTTGATGTCGCCCTTTGATGGCAAGTTCTGCCGCATTGTGGATGGTACGTTGGGATTCGGCGGTCACAGCAGCCGTATCCTGGAACGGAATCCGCAAGCGTTATTGCTTGGAATTGACCGTGATAGAGTGGCATTGGAATCGTCGGCGAAACGGTTGAGTTTTGCAGGTGACCGGGCAAAATTGCGGCATGGGCGTTTTTCCGACATCCGTGCACATGTGCAGTCACTCGGCTGGGAAAAGGTGGATGGAATTCTGCTTGATATCGGGGTGTCCTCTGTTCAGCTGGATACACCGGAGCGAGGCTTTTCCTATCGTTTTGACGGCCCGTTGGATATGCGTATGAATCCGGAAGCCGGTTTGACGGCGGCAGATTTGCTGCGGGAATTGCCGGAAGATGAATTGATGCGGATATTCCGTGATTATGGCGAGATCCGACAGGCTCGCCAGCTGGCACGGGAAGTTGTCCGTATCCGTGAACGCGAGTCATTGGATACCTGCGGCAAGTTTGCAGCGGTATGTGACCGGGTTTTGAAGCAGCGCGGCGGACCGCCTGCGCCGACCTTGCCTTTCCAGGCATTGCGGATTGCGGTGAATGAAGAGTTGAAGGAACTGGAAGAAGCGTTGGCAGCGGCGATGGATCTTCTTTCAGAAGGTGGAAGATTGTGTGTGATCACATTCCATTCTCTGGAAGACCGGATCGTGAAACATTTCTTTCAGGATATGGCGGAAACATGCAAGTGTCCCCCGGGATGCCCGGTATGTGTATGTAATTGGAAAGCACAGTTGCGGATCGTAACAAAGAAGCCGGTTACGGCGACTGAGGAAGAATTGCAGCGGAACAGTCGCAGCAGTTGTGCGAAATTACGGGTAGCGGAACGACTTGGCAATGAAATTTAACGGCAGCATAATATACATCATCAGGAGAAGCGGCAAATGAATCAATTTACAAACAGAAAGAAGTTGGCGGAACGTGAGCGGGAACGTAACCGTCCGCAGGGCAAACCATGGGTATTCCCGTTATTGGGGAAATTTCTTTTAATTCCGGTGGCAGTTTTTGCCGCTACGGCACTGCGCGTATCTTACACCGAAAAAGCGGAGAAACTGGAAAATCAGGCAACGATCATCCGGGAACAGATTCATTTTCTGGACAAAGAAATTCAGAATCTCAAAGGCAGACGGGAAGAATTGTATTCTTTGCGTCATATCGAAAAAAAGATTCGGGAATACGGGCTCGGTCTGCGTCAGACCAAGAATGAACAGCTTCATTATCTGAAGCGTTATGAATTCGCACCGGTTGCCGCCAAGGGGGAATATGCTGTTGCTAAGGCTAATGAACAGAATGTGACTCCCGCCGGTAAACCTCAGGTGACTGCAGCTTTGCACTGATTTTTTGAAAAAAGGAGTCTGTTGCTATGAGTCACATGTCCTGGCGTATTTATCTTATTTTGCTTCTGCTGATTGGCGGTTTTGTGTATGTGGGTCTGCGCATGTACCAGGTGCAGATTCTCCGTCATGATGAATTGTACACAAAAGCAAAAGAACGTTATACCAAGAAAACAAAGACAAAGGGAACCCGCGGAGAGATTTATGACCGCGATGGCAACCTGCTTGTCTGCAATATCCCTGTCCGCAATCTTGCTGCTGACCCGCAAGTGGTTGGCGATGAAACAGAAAGTCGTCGCCTTGCGAAATTCCTGGCACCGCGTCTGAAGCAGGATGAGGAATATCTTTTCAAACGCCTGATGTATAAAGAATACACAAGCAAAAATGAAAAGGGCGAAACGGTTCGCAAGCCCTGCCGCTATGTTATGCTGCAGCGTGAATTGGAACTTGATTTCAGCGAAAATCTGAAAAAGGAATTGAAAGAGAACAAGTTCCGTGGGCTGATTGTGGAAGATGCATACCGCCGTTCTTATCCCAAAGGCGAAATGCTTGCCAATATCCTCGGCGTAACCAGTATGCGGGAAGACCGTTTTGTCCCCCTGATGGGATTGGAAAAATCCATGAATCAGAGGATGCAGTCCGGTGAATCTGTTTTGAAATATGAACGTACCCGTGACGGCAAACGGATTTCTTACGGTAATATGGAAGGCGACCCCGTAAAAGATGGTTGCGATATTTATCTGACCATCCGGGAGCCGATTCAGGCAATCATGGAAGAGGAAATGGATAAGTTGATGGCGCGGGTGAAGCCGAAAGCCGCTTATGCCATCATGGTCAATCCTTATACCGGGGACATTATGGCAGTCAGTCAGCGTCCCACATACAATCCCAACGACCGTGCGGTATTGCGTGACAATCCACAGGCTGCCCGTAACCGTATTGCGGAAGACTGTTTTGAGCCCGGATCGGTGATGAAAAGTTTTGTTGTTGCCATGGCGATGGATTGGAATATTGTTACACCGAACGATATTATCGACTGTACGGATGGCGTCTGGTATTATGCCAAGAAACGTTTGAAAGACTCTCACAAGGTTGGGAAAGTGCCGGTTTCCGAAGTCATCAAGCAGTCCAGTAACATCGGTACTGCCAAAATTTCTTTGATGATGGGAAAATACCGTCTGGCAGAAGTTTTGCGCATTTTCGGATTCGGCCAGAAAACCGGTGTGCCGTTCCACCCGGAAACAAGCGGTCAGGTACGCGATGTTTCCAAATGGGATGGTCTTTCTGTGACCCGTTTCTGTATCGGACAGGGTGTCAACGTTTCGGTTCTTCAGCTTGCCCGTGCCTATTGTATGCTTGCCAATGGCGGATATCCGATTAATCTGCGCCTGGTTGACCGTCTGGACCGTAACGGCATTACGGAACGCTATCCCTATTATCGCGGGGAATGTGTATTCCGCCGTGCTGATACCCATCAGAAAATTACCAATATGCTGGTGACGGTTCCGCAGCCGGGCGGTACGGCGCGTCAGGCTCAGATTCCCGGTTATAACGTTGCGGGCAAGACCGGCACGGCAGAAAAATTTGTCAATGGACAATACCGCAGACAGTATTTTGCATCGTTCTGCGGCTTTGTGCCTTCGAAAAAGCCCCGTTTTGTATTGCTGGTGACCGTGGATGAACCCAGTGTGGGCGGCCATTACGGCGGCTCCATTTCCGGGCCTACATTCCAGTCCATTGCCAGCCGGACACTGCAATTTTTGCGTGAGCCTTATGAAGTCCCGCTGGAAGAATGGCATGAAAATATGAAAAAACTTCAGCGCATTGAACATCAGAAACGCGTGAAAGAAGACGAACGCGTCCGTGCAGTCCGTGCAGCCAGAGCAAAACGTTAATAAAATAATCATACAATAAAATTATATTTTTCCGGAGACTCTACACTATGCTTCATTACCTCATCGTCAATTTCATCCCCCAGTACAAAGAAACCCCGTTGCGTTTGATCGACTACGTGACATTCCGCGCCGGTGCAGGGCTGATTACTGCTCTGATTCTGGCAATCCTGTTCGGTCCGGCAACGGTTCGCTTTCTGAAACGTCTGCGTGCGACCGCACCGACCCGGCTTGAGGGCTTGATTGATGAGAAACTGATTGACCATGGAAAAGATAAAACTCCCAGCATGGGCGGTTTGCTGATCGTCGGTTCCATTGTTGTTTCCACACTTCTGTGGAGCCGTCTGACCAATCAGCTGTTGTTGATCTTTCTGGGGACTCTGCTGGCATTCTGCGCTGTGGGTTTTCTGGATGATTATATGAAAGTTGCCAAACGGAAACGGGATGGTATCCCGGGAAAACTGAAACTGGGCTGCCAATTGCTGATTTCCTTCCTGGCTCTGTTCTTCATTGCCCGTACTCCGGAAATGGGCAAAACGTTCTGGGAATTGACCGTTCCCTTTATCAAAGAACCCATCTGGCTCATGCCGCCGATCGTGGCATACCTTTTCGGTATTATCGTTGTTACAGGCAGCTCCAATGCGGTGAACCTGACGGACGGAAAAGACGGTCTGGCAGTCGGCTGTACCATCTTCTGCGTGCTGACCTACGGTGCATTTGCGTATATGACCAGTCATAAAGTTTTTGCGGAACACCTGGATTTGCATTACATTGCCGGAGCCTCCGAGATTGTGGTCTTTGCCATGATTATTGCAGGTGCCTGTATCGGCTTCCTTTGGTATAACTGTTATCCGGCGAGCATGTTCATGGGGGATACCGGGTCATTGGCTTTGGGCGGAATCATCGGTTTGATTTCCGTGCTGGTGAATCAGGAATTCCTGCTGGTACTTGTCGGCGGCGTCTTTGTCATGGAAATCGGCTCTGTTATGATTCAGGTCCCGGTATTCCGTCTGACAGGGAAACGGGTCTTCAAGTGTACACCGATCCATCATCACTTTGAAAAGCTGGGCTGGACGGAAACACAGATTGTTGTCCGTTTCTGGATTCTGGCAGGGCTTTTTGCTTTGCTGGGACTTGCGACCCTGAAATTGCGTTAAAACAGAGAAATTTTCAGGAAATTTCTTGCTATTCTGTAAAATGGGTTTATATTGCTCAGTAGTATTGAAACAGAAACTGAGAAGGAAAGGCTTGTTTTATGGAATTGACAGACGGACGCCCTATTGTATTTTTTGACCTGGAAACGACCGGGACTAATATTCAGAACGATCGTATCGTTGAGCTCACCGTTGTAAAAGTGATGCCCGACGGTACCCGCGAAGTCAAAACGCGCCGTCTGAATCCGGAAATGCACATTCCCCAGGAAGCCTCTGCGGTTCATCATATTACGGATGAAGATGTGAAGGATGCCCCCACATTCCGCCAGATTTCCAAGAATCTTTTTATCTATCTGGAAGGCTGTGACCTGGGCGGTTATAATATCGTGAAATTCGATATTCCCATGCTGATCCGGGAATTCTCCCGTGCCGGTCTCTCTTTCTCCACAGAGGGCCGCCGCGTGGTGGATGCGTTCGTGATTTATTCCCGCATGGAACCCCGGAACCTTTCCGCCGCGTACCGTTTCTTCTGCGGTAAGACGATGGAAAATGCACACAGTGCCGAAGCGGATACTTTGGCAACTGTCGAAATTTATGAAGGTCAATTAAAGAAATATGCCAATTGGAAGCCGGGTGATTTCCCGGAATCTGTGGAAGCATTCCCCCAGACTTTGGATGAAATGAACGAATTCTGCAAGACTGCCATGCCCGATGCCATCGATGCTAACGGGCGTTTCCGCTGGCGTGAAAACGAAGCGATTGTGGCATTCGGACGTCATTCCGGAACTCCTCTGAAGACCCTTGCCGTTGAGAATCCGGAATTCCTGCGCTGGCTGCTGAAAGCGGATTTCCCCGAAGATGTGAAGAAGATTGCATCCGATGCTCTGACAGGTAAGTTCCCTGTCCGTAAATAATGATTGTTAAAGACGCAAATGAACGAAGAACGGAAAATTAAACTGCTCCTTGATCTGATTGATGACGATAACGAACATTCTGCCTGTATGGCAATGGCGGAATTGCTTAAAACATCAAGAACCGATCTTGTCAGGTCTCACTTGTGCGATTTGCAGGAATCTGCCAATCTGCGCATGCGCCGTCGCGTTCATCAGCTTCAGACTGCGATTCAATTGCGTTCCATCCGGGCAGACTTGGCATCGGATCTGAAAGACGGCTCTGTGCCTCTGCTGGATGGAGCCATGCAGTTACACATGTACTGGTTCGATAACGACACGCCGGATACGCTGATCGGGCAATGGAATCAGCTTTGTATGGATTTCTCCGAAGCCTTCCCCGCGAACCTTGCCGCATTCGGTGAATTTATGATGAATCGCGGGTTTCGCCAGCCTGTTACCAAAGAAATTATTGAGCCGGAACATTTTTGTATCGGCTGTGCGTTGGATAATATGCCGGCATCCGATTTATTGCTTTCCATTATTTCGAAGTGCCTGACTGCGGGCTCCAATGCCGGATTGCGCATTGTCCGTTCCGGCTTTAATTTCGGCGTCAGTGATTTCAACGGTGATTTTCTGTTCCCCGGGGAGGATTGGCGTTATGTCCCTGCTGAAAAGAATCAGGATTTTGAATGGTCAATCGTTTCCGATGCTGCGGCGTTGCAGACTTTGACTTCCTTATTATTCCAGTGTGCAGCGGCATCGGATGGATTCCGCTACATGTATACACTGGGCAGACTTCTCGCCTTTACCGGCGGAAAAGAAGATTTGGAATTTCTCCCTTATCCCTTCAACACAAAGTAATGCTTACCAGGCTTCCGTTGTATATTCAACGATAAGATTTGCCAGGTTGTAAGCGCACTGACGCATCCCGTAATATCTGCCTTCGTTGGGGTCGGCATTGTATTGATATTTTGCGGATGCTCTAATTTTACGATTGGGAATCAACGGCGCACTTTTACCCGGAATCAGAACGGAGAATTCGGCATCAATTGTGAATTCAAATTCAGAGGGACGATAGGTTTCATATCCGTCAGAACTGTCTTCGCGAATGGATTTTGTTTGGGTTTTGATAATCCGGCAGTACAGAATACAATCTGCAGTGGATTTGGATTTCAGAGAAAGGGAATTATCCGCCTGGAACCGGGCAGCAAGCTGATTGCGCATGATCGGAGTCAGCAGCGGATCTTTTGTATCGTTCTGAATTTCTGCGATAGCAATCGTCTTGATCTGCGGGTGCATCAAAGAGCCCATGTGATAGCCGCAGGAGGACAGCAATGCTGCGAGTGCCATCAGAAGGACAGCTGCCGGGAGACGGAACAGATATTTGCAAAGTTTAGAATTCATTTTTATTCACATTCCTTTCAGCAGAAACATTATTGGTTGCAGGAATAACATCTTTCTTCAGATTGCGTACCGGTAAAAGCCATTTGCCATCGCTGTTTTCCGGGACGACCATAATCGGTTCCCGTTCAACAGGAATCGTGTTGCGCTGGAATGTATAGACAAATTTTTCCTTGCGGGGCGCATCGGGCGGCGGCGGAGTATAATCTTTATTGATCTTAGCCAGAAGCTGTTCCGATTCTTTTGCGTCTTCGGTTGCTCCATGACGGCGGATGACGCGGGCAAGATACCGTTCAGCCAGATCATCACGGCCGGTTCTGTGGTAGAATTTGCCGATGTTGTGAAGACGTTTTGCATCGATTGTATTGATTTCTTCCAAGGCTTTCTTTGCCCAGGGGGCTTCCGGATCATTGGGATATTTTTCCAGAAAATCTTTCAATGCACCCATCGCCAGCTTGCTCCAGGCACCGTCACCATCGCCACGGCGTGCAAGATACATGTAGGTATGAATCAATTCCAATCCGGCATAGCGGGCTGCGGTAGTTTCCGGATGCATAGCGATGACTTCGCGGAACATGGCGACTGCTTTTTCGGCTTCTTCTCTTTCCTGATAGATGGTTCCCAACCGCAATTTTGCTTCCGGAGCTTCTTTTGCACAGGAGGCATTTTTCAGTGCAGCTTCAAAAAATTCAACGGTCCGGTCTGCATCTTTAATGAACGGCAGCCATTTTACTGCCACATCCCGGTGACCATTGAAAAACGCGTTTGCAATTTCGAACTGACGTTCCACTGCACGCTGGAAATTGACATGAGCAATATGTTCTTTCAGAAGACGTTCGATACATTCAAACTCTTTGCCATACAGTTCTGCATTCCGGTAACAGATGGAAGCGGAAATCAGGGAATTGGCTTTAATGACTGCGGAATCCGCCATCAAAACGGCTTTCATATAAGCCTCCGCCGCATTCTTGAACGATTGTGCTTCCCGGTGTTTGACCGCCTGTTTGATAAAATCGTTTGCTTCCGCGTCCGTTGCTGAAAGGGACGGGTATGATAGGATAAAAACGGAAGCCGTCAGCAATACTGTTAAAAATGACCTCATTTTTCCATGTGTCCTGTTTTAAAATTCAAATAAGTTATCTTTCATCGCTATAATTTAGCATCTTTTTTTAAACTTTCCACATTTTTCTTATTGATTTTTTAAAAAAAACACGTATAATGTAGAAGATTTGGCCGATTTGCCAGTCGTATCGTCAAAATTTACAGCCCGGAGCAGATTATTTTGAAAATTTTGCAAGTTATTACCGAACTCGGCGCAGGCGGCGCAGAGAAAGTGATCTCCGTCCTTGCGGCGGAATATATCAAGCGCGGACATACCGTATCCGTCATCTCCCTGATGGGACCGCCGGAACATTCCCCCATTCCCGAAAAACTCCGGGCGGCGGGAGTGGATATTACCTATCTCAATATGGGGAAAAGCAATCCTGTCGCGGGGGTAATCCAATTACGCCGTGCAATTCGCCGTCTTCAGCCGGATATTGTTCATTCTCATCTGATTCATCCGAATATTCTTTGCCGCATTGCCATGATGGGACTTCGTATTCCGCTGGTGAATACGATTCATATTTCCGAACGGCGCAAAGGAAAAAAATTATTTTTTATAATGGATCATCTCACTTTCCCGCTTGCCGATGTCAGCACAGCGGTTTCCAGAGCATCCGCACAGTTCCATTGTGAAATCTGCGGCTTGAAAGCGGATTCCATCCGAACCATTTACAACGGCGTGGATCCGGTGGTGATCCCATCGGATGAGCGTGTGACTGCGTTCCGGGCAGAAATGCAGCTGGATCAATATACAAAAGTCATCGGCTCCATCGGGCGGCTGAACTGGCAGAAAGGGTATGACCTGCTGATCGGGCGTGTGGAAGCCCTTGACCGGAAGATTCCGGCAGGCGAACGCTGGCTGCTTCTGATTCTGGGAGACGGTCAGGAACGGGCAGGATTACAGGCGATGATTGATCGTTTGCATTTGAAAAATATGGATATCCGGCTTGGCGGATTTTTCCCCGATGCGGCATCGTTGATGAGCCAGTTTGATGTGTTCGTGATGCCGTCCCGTTATGAAGGATATGGTTTGGCATTGGCGGAAGCGATGACTCTCGGTCTGCCGGTCGTTTCCGCAGATGTGGATTCTCTGCCGGAATTGTGTGCCAGGTATCAGGGGGCATATCGTCTGGTTGATATGGATCGGGATGAAACGGGGGAAGAGTTGGCGGATGCTGTCCTTCAGATGTCTGGGGCGGCCCGGATCCCGGGGCAGATTTTGCAGAGTCATGGAGTTATGGCGGAGGAATACCTGGATTTGTACCGTGCCGTGTCCAAAAAATATAGTAAAAAAACATGATTTATCCTTGCAAAGAATTGTTTTTATGCTAACTTACCGTTGATTTGAGAGTGTTATTCCGTTTTTTATAAAAAAATGACGCAGAAAGGAGTCAGAAATGCCAGAATTCAGTATGACATGTCCCCATTGCAATTCTCCGATTTTGAATATTCCGGAAGAGAAAGACGGACAGATTATTCTCTGTATGGAATGTGGCAAAACTCTGCAGGCGGTATCGTCATCCGCCCCTGCAGAAAAGCGAACCGTTGACGAAGATATTCTCCTCGGTGATAAAGTTTCCGATTCCGATATGGAAGGTTTTGAATCTTTTGAAGCACCGGAGGAAGAGGAGGAAATTGTAGAAGCGGAATTGATTCGTAACCGTATCCCGTGGCGGACTTCCAAATTCATGGGAATTGTTTGTGATGTTCTCTTCCTTGTGGTTGCTGTTGAATTGGCAATTTGTGCTTATCTGATTTATCAGGCGCAGATGCGGAAATCGGAAGGTCTTCCGCAGAAATTTGCAACGGAACGCAAGAATATGCAGGATGCGCGGAAATCTGCAATGGATCAGCTGACAAAAGCCCGTAAAACGATTCGGGAGCAGATTAAGGCGGATGAAAAAGAAGAATCTGTTTTCCATACAAAACTGCTCCTTGCGGAAACGGAAAAAATTCAGAAAATCAAAATTGCGTTCCCTGAAAAGATTGATCCGGAAAAGAAACCGTATCTGCAGGAAAATCCTTATCTTTTCTTCCTGGAGGCGTTGAAACATTATACGCTGGTTGAGGAAGATATCCGCCGTTCTGCGGTGATGGAATTGACTCAGCATTTGAAAAATGTGCTTGAAGAAATCAAAGAACAGCGTAAATATGATCGTGTCGCCGTCGTCGAAGAATTGATTGAGCCTTTCCAGAAAGGCGGCGTGGATCTTTCCGAAGTCACGATCGCAGCAAAAGCGGTCATCCAGTTTGAGAAAGATGAGAAAATCCGGCTTGAGCAGGAAGAAAAAGATAAAGTGCGCCGGGAACAGGAACGCATTGCAGAACAGGAACGCAAGAGACAGGAAGCGTTGGAAAAACTTGCCAATTATAAAGACCAGCTTATCGTGGCATCCAGTCAGCTGTATCTGGCTGAAGATAAATTTGATTTTACATACCTGCGTCCTCATGCTGCACAGGAATTGTTTGCCCGCGTCTGCATTGAAAACAGCAGAAATGCAGATGGCTCACTTGTTCCGGTTGAGACTCTGCTCAAACACATTGCGAAAGTTTCCAATGTTACTTTGAGCCGCAAGGAGGCCGAACAGATTTGTGCGGAACGTTTCAAGACGATTGACCAGACGGTGGAAAGCAAGTATCCGGTTGCAGCGGAACGGGCTGTTGCACAGCAGAAAGCCGCTGAACTTTATCCGGAAATCAGACGCGGTGAAAGTGTGGTAGTTGTTTATCTGGATGGCAAGGAAAAATATTCTTATCGCGGAGCATTTGCCCGTGCGGATCAGAATGGCGTGGTTGTCAACGGGCGTACCTTCACCTGGAATCGTCTGGATGCGGAATGCCGTAAAAAACTGGATCCTGCCGGAAGAGAGCAGGCGCGTGCGGACTATGTAAAATCCCGTCTGGCGCAATTGCAGAAGAAACAGGAAAATGAACGGGACCGTCTCCGCAAAATTGCATTGGAAGAATTGTTCCGTTCCGGCGTCGTGATGTCCGGTTCAGAAGTTTATTCAACGGAATCCTTTATCCGTTCAATCTATCCTGCGGTGCGCGAATTGAATGATGCACGCCGGGAATTGGAAAATATTCTGTCCGAAATGTATCCGGTATTCCGTTCTGCCAAACAGTCTGCGGCGAAAAACTTTGTTGCAGGTCTGCAGACAGAGTTCGGTCTGAAGGAACATACGAACACCGGTAAAGCTCTCCAGTTCTATGAAACTGCCGTGAAACAGAAGTCGTTGGAAGCCATGCTCCGTCTGGGAGACATGTATTCCGCACCCCGTGGTACGACCCGTGGCATTGAGCAGAATATCAGACGTGCGATTGCATATTACCGCATGGCGGAAAAGTTGAACAATGAATATGCAAAAACACGCATCCGGGAATTGGAACAGGCATCCCGTTCCGGCAAACAGTCCCGGGATAAAAACAAGAAAAAATAATGGAAAGGTTTTGTAATCATGGCTGATCTTATTGTTTGTCCTCATTGTGAAAAGGAAGTTTTGATCCCGGAAAAAAATCTGAAACAGTTCCCCTGTCCGGAATGTTTGCAGGCGATTGAACCGCCGCCGGAGCCGCTGACGAAAAAATGGGTGGTGTTTGCCGCCCTGAGCGGATTTCTGTTGATTCTTATCTGCATAGTTGTCCCCGTTGTGACCGGGCTGATTCTGGATAAGATGGATAAGGATTGTCAGCAATTGGAATCTGCATTTCAGTCGGAGAAATCCAAACTGGAAAGAGAGGTATCCGAATTGCGCAGTCACGTTTCCGAGGAAATGACGAAAGAAGAGGAACGCAAAAAAGCCTTTGCCGAACGCAAAGCAAAATGGACGGCCCCTGCTGCTCCGGAACAGAAATAAAATTTACACAAAATTTATTTTTTTGACTTGAATTCTGGCACATATCCACAAAGATATGTGCTTTTTTTACATATAAATGCGAATTTTTATTTGCAATTTTCTCTTATAAAGTATATATTAGTGTCATAATTAATTCATTTCAAAAAAACAGGAGTAAGATTATGACGCAAAATATGTTTGCGAATGGCGGAGTCCAGGTGATTGTTCCGGATGTTGTGGCGGCTCAAATTGTGTATCTCGATTTTGATGGGGAGTTGACCCGCTATGAAGGGGATTTGTTGACGGTTGATGGCATTACGGTGGAAGATCCCGGTTTGACAACGGAACGGATCGCCGGTATTTTATCGGAATTGAATAATTTGTATGCAACCGAAAATGTTAAATTTGTGGCTGAACGTCCGGTATTGGGAGAATATTCCACGGTTTATATTGGTAAAACCTCTGCATTTGATGCTTATGGTAAGTTTGCCGGGATTGCAGAGAGTGTTGACAGTGGTAATCAGAAAAAATCGGACAATGCTTTTGTGATGTTGGATTCATTCAACAGCAATGAAGAAATTGTTGCTGTTATCAGCCATGAAGTGAATCACTTGCTTGGAACTCTTGATCACGGCGGAAATGGTTTGGAACAATACGCTGCAACCGTTGTACAGTCATATGAAAATATCTATAATTTGACTGTAACGGATCGTGTCGATGTATACGGAACTATCACGTCTCCTTTGATTCAGCCTGGAGCAGAAATGTACATCTACGACGGCGGCAAGGCATTCAACGCCAACCTTGATGCCTTGATGAGCGTATCCGATACATATGCCTATGTTTATCAGGGTGGAGCTGTTTATGATACTTTTGTTGATCAGTATGCGCACCTGATTGTTTGCGATGGTGGAGTTGCATACAATACGAATCTTGGATATACTTGGTATTCCGACCCCAAACACGGTTATATGGAACTTCGTGATGGCGCAATTGCAAGCAACACTTATGTTGACATCAGAGGATCTCTGGTCATGAAATCCGGATCTATACATCGAGGCACCCTGACCGTGAACGTGGGAGGAGCCTCGATTTCTGTCGAAGAAGGGGCTATTATAGATTTTTCAGTTTACGAGCAGAGCGTCAATGATGATTTTTTGATAAATACCACTCTCTTTATGGGTGTTGATGTGAGTTACACGATCACCGTTTCCTCCGATCAGGACGCAGGTGTGTACAAACTTGCAGGTCAGACAACACGAGGACTTTCTCATAAGTACTTGCTTCAAGATGTGAATGGAGTTGTTTATGGAACATTAAAAGCTGGTACTTCGCTTGACGATCCCTATTCCGATGAAATCTTGACATACAATGGTGTCACTTATCAACTGTTTAGAGATTCAGAAAATAACTACGAACTTTATTTAATTGTTTCTACTCCGGAAGATGATCTAATCACCGGGGTGAAATTTTATTCTGATGGTAGCCTCATCTGGCAGGGGAAAGTCTTGGCTGGTGAGCAATTTGTTGCTGAGGAGAATGATTCTATATATGTTTATAATGAAGGGATTGTCAATGCCGCGATCATCAAACAAGGTGCTGCGATATATGTATCCGGCGGCACAATATGCAGTGGAACGATCCATTCCGGGGGGACTCTTGTCGCTTCCAACGGATGTATGAACGGGGACATCGTTCTGGGGGGAACCATTACATTAGATGCTGTCAACGATGCAAGTAATGCGGATATTTACTTTGATATTTCCGGGCGCACCGCAAGTGACAGCTATATCCTTAACAATATCGCTTATCTTTCTGCCAATAGCTACTCCGTTACCATCTCCGCAAGTCAGGCAGCCGGAACCTACAAACTGGCACAGGGGGCAAGCTCCTTCAATAAGAGCATTACCATCTGCAATCCGACAACCTGCTTCGGAACGTTGACGGTCAACGGAACTGCTTTGACGTACGGTGATATGACTTATTCTCTGGTACAGGACAGCGGCAATCTGCAGCTGGTTATCAGCAGCGGCGGTTCCGCCAGACCGGATACCCCTCCGGTTTCTTCCGGCGGCAGTCAGGTCAAAGTTTATTCCAGCGGAACGTTAGTCAAACAGGGAACCGTCTTTACCGGCGAAACGCTTGTTGCCTATAATTCCATGTTTATTTCCAGCGGCGGCACGGCAAACCATACAATCGTCAATTCCTGGGGGACCATGCTCGTTTCATCCGGTGGTACAGCGAACAGTACAACGGTCAATCTCTGGGGCCAACTGAATATTTACTCCGGCGGTACAGCGAACAATACGGTCAATGCCGCAGGTAACATGGCTGTCTCCTCTGGTGGTACAGCGAACAGTACTATTGTCAAATCCTTGGGCAATATGTTCATCTACAGCGGAGCCTTGGCAGACTATACAATCGTCAATAGCGGCTACATGTACATCCGCAGTGGTGGCATGGCAAACGGCACAACCGTCAGTGCCGGTGGCGATGTAGATATCAATGGTGGCGGCACCGCAAACAATACAACGGTTAATCACAGTGGCGAAGTGGCTGTTTCATCCGGCGGTACCGCAAACAGTACAACCGTCAATTCCGGTGGTTGTGTGTACAACCGAGGCGGCGCAGTAAATAATACAACGATTAATTCCAGTGGTTACATGTCCGTTTCATCCGGCGGCACGGCGAACAGTACAACGGTCAATTCCGTAGGATCCATGCGAGTCGAATCCGGCGCTACGGCAACGAATATTGTTGTTAAGTCTGGCGGATGTCTGGAAATAACGGTGGCACCTGATACATACATTCAAGGTACAGTAAACGGTTCTGCTTTCGAAGTGAAAAATGCTTTTCTTGAACGATATACCGTTAATTACGGGGGCGGTATCAGTATCGATTCCGGTGGCTCAGTAAACTGTGTAGTCGTGAATAGTGGCTACATGACCATCTCCAGCGGCGGCACGGCGAACAGTACAACCGTCAATTCCGGTGGCTATGTAGACGTCTACAAAGGCACCGCAAGCAATACAACGGTTAATTTCAGTGGAGAAATGGATATTTCATCCGGCGGCACGGCGAACAGTACAATCGTCAATTCCGGTGGCTATGTGGAAATCTACTCCGGCGGCACAATGAACAACGGAACGGTTCGTTCCGGAGGAATTCTTATTGCTTCCAACGGACGTATGACTGGCGACATCGTTCTGGGGGGAACCATTATATTAGATGATGCCAACGATGCAAGTGGTGCAGATATTTACTTTGATATTTCCGAGCGCACAGCAGGTGACAGCTATATCCTTAATAACATGGCTTATCTTTCTGCCAAAAGCTACTCCATTACCATCTCCGCAAGTCAGTCAGCCGGAACCTACAAACTGGCACAGGGCGCAAGTTCCTTCACCGGCAGTATTACCATCTGCAACCCGACAACTTGCTTCGGTACGTTGACGGTCAACGGAACAGGACTGACCTA
>JAZUCU010000008.1:0-1620 GCA_045639325.1 Victivallales bacterium | reverse complement strand
TCCTTTGCGGCGATGATTCCGTTCAACAGCACATTTCTTGGGTGTGAAGATGATTTTCAGGCGTTGTTTCACGGCGATCACCGGAATATTGTCTGCCTCAACGGATTTTTCGGAGGTACACCGCAACACGCGGCAAGTTTCGGGCAATCCGGTTCCGGTAAATCAGTCAATACGCTGGGCGAATTATTGCAAACTTTCGGGTTCTACAAAAAAGTTGTCATCATTGAAGAAGGAGCCTCCTATCTGATGCTGACACGGATTTTCGGCGGACAGTTTATTGAAATCGACCTCAATAACAATCAGGTTCTGAATTATTTTGATACTTGCGGAGCCCCGTTGAACGCCGGTCAGATGGATTTTGTGGCAAACTTCCTGACTTGTATGTGCGGCAGGGCAAATGATGATGAAATCATTCAGGACCGGACGGCAATCATATCCCATTATGTAACACGAATTTATGATGCCGCCTGGCAGGAATGGTGGAACAAAAACACCGCATTACGCAGTGATATTGCCCGCAAAGCCATGACAATGGAATGGATGTTACCCCGTCAACCCTCCGGACGCAACACCTTGCTGGATTGTTTTACAGATTTTTCTGAAACGATGAGCAAGGATATAACGGAATTACATCCGGAAGAACTGTTGATTTTCAACCACTTTCATTCTATTTCCAATGAAAAAATTACGGAATACATCGTTGAAAACAGTGCTGTTCTGCGGGATGTTTCCTACGCTTACATGAAGCCGGAGGATATGCCGTATCACTCCCAGATCGTCGAAATGATCCGTTCCACTCCTGATCCTGTTCACCGCAGGGAAGATACCAACCGTATTGCTACAAGACTGGCACAATATACGGTAGAATCCGGGCGGGGCGGACTTTTTGACGGCGTGACAAACATTGATCTTTCGGCACGGCTGATCCACTTTGAAATCGGCAAGATGGCAAATACTTCGGAAAACTTTAAAGCAATGATTGGTATGGTTATCGGCAATCTGGTACGGAACCAGATCGTAAATCTTCCCCGTACAGCGTGGAAACTTTACATCTTTGAAGAGGCTCCGCGTTTTCTGCGGATTCCGGGGGCGGCGGATATTATGAAACAATCCTATGCCCAGTTCCGGAAATTCAACTGCAGAGCGTGGACCATCACCCAGGAAGCCGGACAGTTGGTCTCCGCCGATGGCGTTGCCGACATCATTATGGGGCAGAGTAAGCAATATTACTTCCTGAAAAACAAAGACAAAGGCAATATGGCGTTTTTCCGGCGTTTTGCGGCACTTTCCGAAGATACGGTGGAAGACATTATGACTTTCCCATCTCCGGAACACATCCCCGGTAAAAAGTATTCCTCATTTGCTTATTATGTGGATAACGGCGAATATCCTCTGGTGGGCGTGGTGCGGCACTATGCCGATCCATTGACGATTGCCATTGCCTCCACCAGCGGCAACGCCTTTACCAAACGGGAAGAAGAGTGCCGCCGTCTGCGGATATTGTATCCGCAACTGGACGAAGGAGCTTTGCTTATTGAGTACCTCAACCGGCAGAAAATCGACAATTCACCATTGCAGCTGCTGCGGCAGATTATAAAAGATCACGATTATTCTCTCCTG
>JAZUCU010000007.1:0-6786 GCA_045639325.1 Victivallales bacterium | reverse complement strand
GGCATCACCGTATGTGCCATTCCTTGCGGAACGCCCCAAACGGCGATGCCAGTCTTTACCCCAAATTTTATGCGATATGTCCCAGGGTTGCGCTACGCTTACCCTGGGCTGTTTGACTCTTTCCGCCCTTTGGGCTGATTTCCCGGTTTATCAATGCTGTTACGGACAGGATCATTTCATATTACGTATTTTTTGGGGGGATTATATGGGATATCTGTGAAGCACATCCAAAAATTGATATTTTTTTCAAAAGTAAACTTGACATTTGATAATACCTGAGTGTAACGTTCAAAAAACAAAAATACTTGAACAGTACCTGAAACGGATTTTACGATGCAAGACTCTAAGAAAACAAGAATATACAACCTGCTGAAAGAACGGATCGAAAGCGGTTATTATCCCCCGGGATGCAAACTGCCGAAAGAGGTCGAGCTTGCCGCAGAGTTGAATGTTGCACGTATTACTTTGCGTCCCGCTTTGGAATTGTTGGAAATCGAAAAATTCATCATCCGGGCAAAGGGACGCGGCACATTTGTGCGGGAAAAGCTCAATGAGAAAATCCGTATCATGGTTGTCAGTTCCAATCTGCATGAAAAATCTTACCGGATCAACAATCCGTTTCTGTATATCATGCCATACTTACAGGCCGCGGCGACACACATGAATATCAGAATTGATATTTGCGATTCCAAGTCCCTTCTTCTCTCCGATGCCGCCCAATGTGCCGCCCGGATCCGGGCAAATGGTATTCAGGGAATTTTTCTGCTTGATTGCGGCTTTACCGGACAGGAAAAAATATTGACAACGCTCCGGGCGACAAAACTGCCTGTGTTACTCCCGCACGCCTATCTGGAAGATGTCAAAAATACCGGGTTCAGTGTCATGGGGACGAATTATGCCGAACTGATGAAGGACGGTTTGAAATATTTTGCAGTGCAGGGACATCAGCGGGTTGGCTGCATCTGTTATACTTCCATGCGTGGAATTTCGCCCGAAGATTATTTTCAATGGGTGCGTTCTTCCTTTTTGGATCCGGATCCGGCACTGCTGCAACTGATTCCAGCCTACGATGATGCGGATCAAGTTGATCATGCCCTTTCCGCGCTGTTGAGTCTGCCGGAACCGCCGACTGCGATCTTGAGTTATTCCGATTTCTTTTCGATACAGATTTATCAATATTTGCGCAAACATAAAATCCGCATTCCCGATGATGTTGCCGTCCTGACCATTGGCGGTCAGATCGGCTGTGATCTGTTAGAGCCGCCTTTGAGTGCATTGGAATACGGCGATCAGGAAATTGCGGAAACTGCGGTGCGGATCATGCTGGAAATGATTCATAATCAGCGGAAGATTGATTTTATCGTTACGCCTCACCGTCTGACGGTCCGGAAAAGCACACAAAAAGTTATATTATATAAAAACAAAATCAAACATAAACAGGAGAAAAACAAATGAAAAGGAATGTGAAATTCACATTGATCGAATTGCTGGTCGTCATCGCTATCATCGCCATTCTGGCTGCTATGTTGATGCCGGCATTGAACAAAACAAAAGGCGCTGCCCAAGCCGCAAAATGCTCTGCCAACTTGAAACAGATCGGTGTCATGACTAACACGTACAGTAATGATTATGACGACTGGGTGTTGCCTCACAATATGCGTTATGCTCTTGGCGGATATGGAAATGATGCCAATGAATACTGCGAGAAAAATATAAGCGGCGCTTATCATCAGATGTTTCGTGCGTGCGGATATGTTACTCAGCTTACCAAGAGTAAAACCAAAGCGACTGTCTTTGGTTGTCCCAGTGACAGATCCAATACAAATGCCCATCAGAAAATGTATTTTGGTAACGTTTACGGTATTACTCTCGGTTGGACGTATCCCACAAAGAATGATATTTCAAACGCAGGAAAACGCCTTGCAAAACTTTCAAAAGTCAAACGTCCTTCCATGAAAGCATATTGCATGGATTCCGCGGATCCGGATTACAGGGCACAGGGGGTAATGATCGGTTTCAGTTCCAAACCGTCTGCGGATAATGGTAATATTGCATACGGGCGTCACAGTCAAAAATGCAACGTGGTGAATCTGGGCGGTAATGTTTCCACCATTCGTGCAATCAATCCGCTCCGGAGTGTTTTGACCAACGGCAGCTCTGCCATTACTTCCGATTCCGATCCGGAACGGCTCGCACGCTATTTCTGGGGTATGTGAGAAAGGTTTTTATCATGAAAAATCAGATCATTGCATGGACTTTTCTGCTGGCGGGAACAGTCAGCGCTGCTCCGTCGTTTTACTGGGATTTTGAAAACTGGACCGGGAAAAATAACAGCATCACCGCATCTTCCAACAAAAAATACCGGATGAGTGGCGAAGCTGCGCAGGCAGGCTATCGTGGCAAAGGACTCCGGATTGAGAAAAAACACGCGCAGGCCTGGCTTTCTGATGTCGGCGACTGGTCAGCGTTTACCATCGAGATGAAATTCCGTCTTGATAAAGGGATCGATCCGAAAATCGGCAATGCACTTTTCTGTTATGCCAAGAATTCCTGGAAGCGCGGACAGTTTCTGCTTTGGATTAATTCCCGCAAACAGGTGGAAGCGCGGTTTACTCAAGTCGCCGGGAAAGACGAATTCGTTGTCCGCTCCCAGCCCTTGAATTGGGAAAACGGTCGCTTTTACACGGTGAGAGTTGCATCTCAAGATAACGGTGCATTGAAAATCTTTCTGGATGGCAAGCTCATTGCCGTTCAGGAAAAAGGCGCTTGGGGATTCAATCGTCTGCAAGCGAAAAGTCCTGCTGGATATCCCTTGTTTACCCCTGGCAGAGACCTCGCGGATATTTCAAAAGATTTCCGTCCGCTGAATGGCGTGGTCGATGACATCAAGGTTTGGAATCGTTTCAATGAGGAGCCGGAAAAACTTGCCGATGCGCAAGACGCAAAAGTTGCGGTAGACGATAACACTCCGTTGTTTGTTACCGGTTCACAATTCGCTGCCACCGGAAAATTTCTGGTGTTGGATCGCCCCGGGAAGGCATTGGGCAGTTGGATTCGCCCGGAACAGAAGTTTTTGAATGCTGCCGCCCATGCAAAAATGAAACTCACGGAATCGGATTTGATCGTGCAAATTGTCGCTCCGATTGCGGAAGGAACCCAAGTCGACCGCAAGAAGACCCGTACATGGAGCGGTGATGTGGTAGAATTCTTTCTTCGTCCGTCGGAAGAGAAGCGGGAATATTTTCAATATGCCGCCAATGCATCCGGGTGGACAACAGCCTTACATTTTTCATCGGGCAATTCCGTCAATCCGGATTTCAAAAGCAAATACAAAGCGCAGGTGAAATATTTTTCTGATCGATGGGAAGCCGTTTTTACGATTCCCCGGTCAGAAGTGAAACTCAATGGTAATTTGAAGGGGCATGTCGCTACCGCAAATTTTACGCGGACAGGGAAGTCCGGGGGAGGGCAATCCACTTGGGCTCCTGTCGGGAATAATTTTCATTCCATATCCCGTTTCCGTCCGGTCATATTTCAATCCGTTCAGACAGCCTTGTTGAACAAGTGGAAGAAAAGCTGTGCCGAGTTCAACAAGATTCAAGGCAACGCTCAATTGCGTAGATCCATCGAAGCAGAATTGACACAGTTGGAGTCTGCCATTAAGAAAAACGGGGAATCGGTCAAAAAATATCCGGAACTTTCCCTTGCCATCGAACGTATGGATTTGCGGTATAATCAGCTGCATTTTTCCGGAATCACGAACATGATCTGGCAATCTTCCCTGCTGTGGGGAAATGATATCCGCATATCCCCGATGTCACGCCGGATGGATAAAATTTCCCTCGTGCTGCCGCAGAACAGCTATACTTATACATCATTTATCTTCAGCAACCTCACCGATCGCCCGTTTATGGGACAGCTCAAATGTTTTCCGTCGGATCGATTGCAGAAAAAACAGGTTTATCAGAGTTTCAACCGCAAATTTCTTACTGTAATCAATGACCGTAAAGAATATATCGACAGCGCACTTCATGCCAATGTCAAACTTTTCGAAGCTCTTCCATTACAAAATGTCGAGACATTATACGATCCATTAAGCCCGCTGTCCATGGGGACAATCATCCGTGCCGGCGCCAATGAATCCCGTCAGCTCTGGATGAAATTCAGTTCTTACGGAATGAAGCCGGGTAAACAGCGCTTTTATTTGATTTTGAAACCATCTTACGAAGGATTCCAGCCCCAGGAAATTGAGGTGGAAGTCGATGTCCGCCCCGTCGATCTGGGCAAAATTGCTTTGGATTCCACGCATTATTCCGATGTGTATCGTCAGGGGGCACACACCAATCTGGTCAAATTCCTCGTCGATAATGATACAAATATGATTTACTCCGGCGGCGCACTCGGGCAGACTACAATGGATATTTACCCGAAAGTTGATAAAAACGGAAATATTATACAACATTCCGATTACGCTCTCATTGATAAATTCATTGATCGCACCATTGCCGCCGGAATGAAGCGGGAACGGATCAAATTATGGCTCGTTCTGGAACTCGGTACATACGGATTGAATTATCGTGGCAAAGGACAGCTGAAATTCAACAGTCCCCAATGGAATAAAGCATTCAAAAGCTTCCTTTATCATTTTACTGGACACCTGGAGAAGAAATACGGTATCACGAAGGATCGGATATTCTTCTATACAATAGATGAACCCGATGGCGATATAACCAAGCCCGGCACAAAGATGTATAAAGCATACTTATATGGTAAAATAATAAAGAATGCCGGAAAAGAGTTCCGTACAATGGTAAATCCACATCCGGACGTCTGGCAGAAGAAAGACTATAAGGCGATTGAGAAATTGAGCGAGGTGTATGACATCTTCGAATTTTACCGTCCGGCACTCCAGAAAGATCAATTGGCAGTTTTGAAGAAAATGAAAAATTGGAATAAGACGGTATGGACCTATGGTATTTATGGTAAAACGGTGTCGCCTGATGTTTATCGCAGAGAATATTGGCAGAGCCTGCGGGATGGCTTTTCATCTGTTGTTTGTTATTGGCATTTCGATAATCATGCCGGCAGTGATGGCTTGAATTCGGAAGATGGCGAATCCCATCGTACAGACTATGGTAGCGTATATCTTGATATGGATATGGGAACCATTCTTTCCAGTAAGCGGGAAGAAGCTCACTTACTGGGACGTGAGGATTATAAACTGGCAGAATATTGTCGGCAACTGTTGAAAAAGTCTCCAGATGCATCATTGCAAAATGAATTCGACAATATTATAGCGGCCGGAGCTGCGTCGCACGATATGGAAGCCATGGAACAATGTCGTCTGAAACTGCTTGCTTTTGCTGAAAAATTGCAGTCACGCAGAAAAAGATATTGATATAATAGCAAAACGCCGCGCGCTGAGCCGACAAGCTTGCCGCGGCGAAGCATAAAGGCGAAGCCGGGTCTGATACGTCCGATAAGTCCGAAATGCCCGAAATGTCCGATTTTCCCCTTGACAGTCCCATTGCCCCCTCCGTACCTATCCGTACTCCTCCGTACTCCTCCGTACTCCTCCGTACTCCTCCGTATATTCGCTCTAAAACACCTCTCTACGCCCGAAAAACAGAAAAAATCAACTTTTTTTCATTTTTTTTTCGAAAAATTATTTGACAAATGAAAAATCGATGGTATATTAAGGGCATGATGACAGAAATGACATCGGTGCTGATTGAAAAAGATGTACTCCGTTGTAAACAGCGAGTGATGAAATCTGAAAAGCGTGCAGTTGCGGTTGAGGCTGAAACTGCAATATGTTTTTAGACTTGCAGGAAAGCACGATGTTCTTCTAAGAAAATTTCAAAGCCTTGAAGAGTTCTTAAAAGAGCATTTTGATAATGCAATAAAACATGATGCTCTTCTGAGAAAGTCTTGCGAATGATGCAAGTCGAAAAAAAATCGAAAAAATTTCGAAATTCGACTTGACAATGCGAAAAAGTGTGATATATTAAGTGATCATGCGAAACAAAGCATGTTGATCATTCAAAAAGAAAAAATAAATTCTGCGGCTTGACGCAGATGCGTTTCAGATGGAATCCGTTGAACGGATAACATATAAAACAGACGGTGATTAGATCAGCGAATAATTCGCTTGTGGTTTAACTGCGAGTATGAATTATCCGCCGGTTTTTGCGTCTGTGTGTTCCTTGAAAATTTGAATAGTGCGATGAGCCCGTTAATAAACGAGTTTCGATCATAATGGTCGAAGTAGTACGAAGAAGCGAAATACTTCGTTAAAAACACAACAATAGAAAAGCATGTCAGGCTTTTCTGAACAAGATAAAAAATGAACTTCGGTTCATATAACATTTTCTGTTTGGAGAGTTTGATTCTGGCTCAGAACGAACGCTGGCGGCATGGATTAGGCATGCAAGTCGAACGGTTCTAAGGAGCAATCTTTAGAATAGTGGCGCAAGGGTGAGGAACACGTGAGTAATCTGCCCTCGAGTTGGGAATAGCTCCGGGAAACTGGAATTAATACCGAATACGATTGTAAGACCGCATGGTTTTACACTGAAAGCAGCAATGCGCTCGAGGAGGAGCTCGCGTCCCATTAGCTAGTTGGTGAGGTAACGGCCCACCAAGGCCATGATGGGTAGCTGGTCTGAGAGGACGATCAGCCACATTGGGACTGAGATACTGCCCAGACTCCTACGGGAGGCTGCAGTCGAGAATTTTGGGCAATGAGCGAAAGCTTGACCCAGCAATGCCGCGTGCGGGATGAAG
>JAZUCU010000006.1:0-42965 GCA_045639325.1 Victivallales bacterium | reverse complement strand
TGCCACCACGATGCCATCCGTTTCTAACGAAACGCTGTCAACGCGGTGGCTGTCATTATGCGAATTCAAGGGACTTATACCCAGGGTTACGCTTCGCTCACCCTGGGCTGTCTGACTCTCTCCGCCCTTACAGGGCTTGTTTTCTCGTAAAGCCGAGTTTCTCCGGACGTTTAGATTTTTGCTTGTTTTACGTTTGATACCGATTTGTTTTATACAATGTATTCGTCTATTGGATATTTTTTCAAATAATTATTGCACAAACGGTCAAAAAATAAATTTTTTATGAGATATTTGTAATATTTTTCTGATGATATCAATGGATAAAGTTGAAAAGTTGAGAATGTATGCTATTGTAATAGGTTGTCCGGAATTTTATCATTCAGGGGACGGTCATAAATTAACAGAATTGAGGAATCAGAAACATGCTCAGCGATATCGAAATTGCCAGAAATGCAGTCATGCGTAATATCTCCGTAATCGCAGCCGATCTCGGCTTGAAAGAAGATGATTATGAACTTTATGGAAAGTATAAAGCAAAAATCTCTGCAATCAATTCCCCGCGTACCGCTAAACTGATCCTCGTCACCGCAATGACGCCCACCAAACAGGGCGACGGCAAAACTACCATTTCCATCGGATTGGCTGACGGTTTGCGTAAAATCGGCAAAAAATCCATCCTCGCTTTGCGTGAACCTTCTCTCGGTCCCGTTTTCGGCATGAAAGGCGGAGCTACCGGCGGCGGATATTCCCAGGTCGTTCCCATGGAAGATATCAACTTGCATTTTACCGGCGACTTCCATGCCATCACCAGTGCAAACAATCTGCTTTGTGCGTTGATTGATAATCACATCCAGCAGGGAAATGTCCTCGGAATCGACCCGCGGACAATCACATTCAAACGCTGTCTTGATATGAATGACCGTGCTTTGCGTAACGTTGTGATCGGCATGGGCGGCAAGTCTGACGGCGTGGTGCGGGAAGATCATTTCTGTATCACCGTTGCATCCGAAGTCATGGCCGTATTCTGTCTGGCAACCTCCCTGGAAGATTTGGAAGAACGTCTCGGAAATATCACAGTCGCTCAGACTTATGACAAACGCGAAGTCAAAGCCCGTGACCTGAAAGCCAACGGCGCGATGGCGGTGCTCCTCAAAGAAGCATTCCGTCCCAATCTGGTGCAGACTCTGGAAGGCACTCCGGCGATCATTCACGGCGGACCTTTCGCCAACATTGCCCACGGATGCAACTCCGTCCAGGCAACCGATACCGCATTGCGTCTCGGCGAATATGTGATTACCGAAGCCGGATTCGGCAGTGATCTCGGTGCGGAAAAATTCCTTGATATCAAATGCCGTAAGGCTGGTCTCTCTCCTGCCTGTGCGGTACTGGTTGCCACAATCAAAGCCATGAAACTTCACGGCGATGGATGTATTAAAACCGGTTTCGCCAATGTCAAAAAACATTATGATAATCTGCATGAGCTTTTCGGGCTCAATGTGGTGGTGAATCTTAACCGTTTCGGTAACGATACCGATGAAGAAGTTGCCCTGTTCCGTCAGCTCTGTGCGGATAACGGCATGATCTGTTCCGAATCCACCGGCTTTGTCAATGGCGGCGAGGGCTGTATTGAACTTGCAGAGAAAGTTGTGCAGGAAGCGGAAAAAGCGTGTACCCTCAATTATCTTTATGATCTTACCGATTCCATCGAAGAAAAACTCAACAAGATTGCCTGCAAATGTTATGGCGCTGACGGCGTTGAATTCTCTGCTTCTGCGGCGAAAAAACTGGCGGCTTTGACTGCGGAATATTCACAATTCCCGGTTTGTATCGCCAAAACACAGTATTCTTTCTCCGATGATCCCAAACTGCTCAATGTCCCGGCAAATTTCAAAATCCATATCCGTGATATTGAGGTGAAAAGCGGCTGCGGCTTCATCGTTGTTTACCTGGGCGATATCATCACCATGCCCGGACTGCCCAAAGTTCCCAATGCGGAAGCAATCAAACTGGTCAACGGCGAAACGGTTGGTCTTTTCTGAAAGGCTTGCCGGACTTGATTTTTATTATTGCAGAACTATATTATTAATCCAGTTCTGAATATTTCACGTCAGCGAGATTCGTTCGCTGTTGACTTATTTAGAACTGGATTTTTTTGATATACGTTGCCATACGTCCTTATTATTTTTTTTTGCCGTTCAAGCATACCCATTTTCTCCCTTCAAAAAGGAATATCGCATTTCAAAAATAAAAATCAAATTTTTATATTTGAAAAATCTGTTTGATGATGCTATAGTAATCCCAACAGGCTGAGAATAGAAAGTTCAGTCAATAACCCGGATATTGTTTAATTTTAACGTAGTATAGAGGAGTGTTCGCTTCGTGGATGCTGTTATCTCTGAACCATTTGAACCTAAAACGACCATTGATGACCTTGCCCGGAATTGGACTGTAAAAAAAGACATCCCGTATTTTGATCAAGGCGAAAGAGATGACTACCGGCGGGAACGCTGTTTGCTCGATGTTTATTATCCGGAAAATCGAAAAAATGTGCCTGTCCTGATTTACTTTCACGGCGGCGGGCTCACCGCTGGCGATAAATACGGGATCATCGAAGAATCCAGACTGTTGAATTGCATTATTGTTTCTCCAAATTACCGGCTTGCTCCCCGTGCGAAATGCCCCGACTACATCGAAGATGCCGCCATGGCCGCAGCCTGGGTTCTGCATCATATTGATGAATACAATGGAGATCCCGAAAATGTTTTCATTTACGGACAATCCGCGGGCGCTTATTTGGCGGCCATGCTTGCTGCCGACCCGAAATATCTGCAACATTACGGCTGTAAAGTGGAAGATATTTGTGGTTTTATCCCGATCAGCGGGGAAATGATGACGCATTTCCATATTCGAGAAGAACAGGGGATCCCAATCACCACTCCGAAAATTGATGAGTTTGCTCCGTTGGCATTTGTACGCAAAGACTTTCCGCCGTTGTTGCTGATTACCGGAGAAACAGGAATCGAATTGGATTGTCGTCCGGCAGAAAACAAACTGATGCATGATTTGCTGGTTTATAACGGAAATACAACTTCCACCTTTTACGAAATGAAATCTCTTACTCATTCCACGATCTGGACTTGTATAAACCCATGGATGCGGGATTTTATTCTCCGATACATGAAGAACCGGTAACCCAAGCTGGAAAAAGCGCCACAGCCAATGTGAAAATTCCTGTCTTAATAAGACGCAAAACACCACGTTGCGGAATTGTTGTACGAACTTTTACGCAACGTGGTGTATATTAAATCTTTTCAGATTATTGACTGATTTTTCAGCGGTTCAATTTCTGCCAGACCGGTTCAAGGTCAATAATTTTACCTTCTCTTGCCGCCTGATCGAATCCGAGAGCGAATACCGCACTTTCCAAGCCTTCGTTACCGCTGCATTTCGGCGGAACACCTTCCGTCATGGTTGCCCACAATTCTTTCATGATGTGATTGTCGCCGCCACCGTGACCATCGGCGTTGTATTCGATGGAATACACGTTGGTATCATTCATGTATTTGTATTTGATGGTACGGCTGTACAGTTCCAGAATGATGGTACCTTCGGAACAGTTGAATCTCATGCGGCGTTCCGGCATGGTATTGCACATGTTGGCACAGAAAGAAACCTGAACACCGTTACGGAAAATGGCGACACCTGTTGTGGTATCCATCAGGTCGTTATCGTCGTTGAACGCGGTTTCGATCTGATCATGTCCACCCCAATGATTGAATGTTTCTTTGCCGAATTTTTCTTCCATGAAACGGTTTTCGGATTTGAACACATTTTTTGCACCGAAGAAACAGACTTTAGAGGGCAGGGAGTCGCAGAACCAGTTGATCAGGTCAAGGTCATGACAGCATTTTTCCAGCACGTGAGGACCAGCCCATTCGGTTTTACGCCGCCAGTTGCGCATGATATAACCGCCATGTCCGGGGGCGATATTTTCATTGGCTTCGATGCTGAGCAGTTTACCGAATTTGCCGGATGTCAGAAATTCTTTGATCTTCTGATACATGGGAGCGTAACGGAGTACGAATCCGGTTGCAAAATGCAGATGGGGCAATTTCTGATGAGCATCAAAGATTTCCTGGCAATCTTCAATGGATGTGGCAAGGGGTTTTTCCGTGAATACGTGTTTGCCCGCATTGAAAGCGGCAAGAATGTGTTCTTTATGGAATGCATTGGGAGAGAAAACCATCACCCATTCCACGCCGGGGGTGTTGATGGCTTCCATATAGCTGGAACATCTGTGGTACTTTTCTTTATCCACTTCCCAGACACGTTCTGCTTCATCCATAATGCCGCTGTGGGGATCGTATGCGGCAAGGATTTCGATTCCGCGATTGGAATCCCGCAAAAGTTTATGGACAACGCCTCTGGAACGGGCACCACAGGCAATTACGGCAACGCCGACTTTCTTGATTTCTGACATAATATCAAACTCCTTGATTTTATTTTTATTTTTAACGCCATTCCTGGTGATTGACCATTTCCAAATACAATGTACCGGACCAGCCGTAATCATGGAACGGCATCATCAATGGATGGAATTGACCTTCCGGCATTTTACCTTTCCGTTCCAACTCTCTGGGAGTATTCTCTTTCCGGTCATCATAAAATTCAAAGAATGTACCACATTCCAAATACCATTTTTCCTGTTCCCGGAGGGTATCCTGCACGATCGATTTTGCGAGATCATGGAATCCATACCGTTCCAAACCGAGAACGATCATGTAATTGATATTCGTCCATACCGGACCGCGCCACATATCTTTTTTGTAGGCTTCTGTATTTCTTGCCGCAATGGAGGGCACACGCAGCGGCGTTCCGAACGTTGTCGGATCCGTCAGATGTGCCACAATCTTTTCTGCCTGTTCCTGACTGGGTGCACCGCAGAGCAGGGGGAGGAATCCGGCACTGGAAAGGATATCCGTCCGGCGGTTTTCCACAACATTGTAATCCACATACAAATTCTGTTCGGGCGACCAGAGCCGTTCATTCATCAAACGGCAGATCCGGTCATGATGTTCCATCCAGTAATCCCGCTGATCGGGGAGGAATGATGCCAGAATTTCACATTCGGATGCAAGATACGCATTGAAGTCCGGGGCATCCAGTTGGATCGCATCGTCAAAACGGGGGGAATTATCCATGCCGCTTTCGCCGCTGCGGCAATTGGCTGTGACTTCCACTGCCCATTCCAATAAGCCGTGACCATCGGTATCCCGGTTTGCCATAAGCCAGTTGATGAATTTTGCCAGTTTCGGGGCAAGTTCGGCGATCCATTCCGGAGCCGCTTCGGTTTCGTTGACCAGTTTCATTGCCAGACCGAGGACCGGGGGCTGTGTACGGGTCGGATAAAAGAACACAGGGCTTCCGCAGAGAGGAATAAAGCCGTTTTCCTGCTGCAAATCAAATACCGCACTGATCAGATCCCGTGCCATTGCCGGATCGTAATGACGCATCCCGAGGGCATGGAACGCAGAATCCCAAAGCCACATCTGCTTATGGGGCCAGCGGTCCGGCGTACTCCAATGATGTTTGATCATACCTTCCGGCGAATAGACCTGACTCTTGATCTGGGACAATGCTTTTGCTGTGGTGATCTGTGTTGCGTCAGAAACATTATTCAGCGGAGAAATGGACCGCAAGAACTGCAATCTGGCATCCACAATTTTATCCATGGATTCCGAAAGAAATTCCGGCTGCAATCTGCCTTTGACAGCAAGAAGAGTTTTTCCATTTTCGCATTGAACTTCATAATACGGCTCCAGGGATGTCAATTGGAAATCACCTTCCAGCAGCACGTTCCAGGCATCACAATAGACACCGCGGGAAACATGACCATCTGCATAAAAACAGAAATAATCGCCGGTAAGTTCGATTTTATCGGGCTGGGCTCCGGTGTACCGGATCATTCCTTTGTTTTCCGGATCGATATTTTTCAGTTCAAAAGCGATTTCATTCCGTGCGGTACGCATACAGAGTCCGTCTTCGTATGCCGTTACGCCATCTAAACCGGAAAACGCCAATAATTGACCGTAATCCCATACATTTGGTAATATATTCATTTTAATCACACTTTCTATTTTATTGCACGAACATTAACGGGCGCGCAGGACTTGATTATCAATCGTATTGTAGGAAACTAATGCAGCTTTCGTTGCGTAATAATCCAAATAATTCAACAATCGCTGCGGGTTGACTGCTTCCACACTGCCGCCCAGAGAGTAAATATTTGACTTTTTGGAATGAACCATCACAAATCGGTATCCCGCTTCCACTTTTGTGTAAGAATGTTCCGGGTGTTGAGTTCCGCTTCTGGTATCCGAGCATTCTGAGAGTAAAGGAAATAACGAGGGTGTCTTTACGTTGGCGACCCGCAGATATTTTGCATTTTTCTTATCATTGGTTTGTTTCCATGGACAACTTTGCTCGACAGTGACGTAATATTTTTTATCGCACTTTGCACCAATACTATAAACCCAGTTATTGTATTGTGTTCCGCCAGCATTGAGATTCAGTTTGCGGAAATAAGGACATCCCCGATACAGCGGTTTGGTTTTATTTGTCCAGAGATCGTCTTTTATTATATCCAATTTGATATATCCGGTATAAAGCAGCCATTCGACATACTGACTATACGATCCATAATGCAAAAGCATGTCCCCATTGAAATCGTTGGCATACTGTTGCAAATGGAATCCCATTTGTCTCTGATTACTGGCGCATTGGGAACTGTAAGCCACCATCTTGGCTTTGCTCAACGCAGGCAGCAGCATCGCCGCAAGTATGGAAATGATGGCAATCACAACCAGTAGTTCAATCAAAGTGAACTTACTCCGACAATTTCTTTTTTCATACAACATCATCTTTTCTCCTGTATAATGGTTTAAATGACCGAGGAGGCAACCTCAAAATTCCGTTCAGAAATGCCCTGAAATTCTTGTTGTAAACAATCTTTTTTCAGGCAGATCCTGCCGGACTTTTGAAATTACCTCTGATTAAAAAAATATGACTGAAAAATATTATCTCATGAATTCCCAATTTCTCCCGAGCCGGATGATCCAGAGGTCTTCCGGCGTATTCGTTGTATCATAATCCCGGCTTTCCACCGCTCCGTCCAGCATCAGATAATTGCTTCTGCCCAGATCATGTCTGGCATCGCTGTCACGGACGGAATACGCATAGGTTCCGGGGCGGTTCCATTTGACGGATGCGTTGGCACCGACGGTGTTCCCTTCATTATGATCTTCCGCATACAGAATGATGGTATCCGGCCCCCAGAGATCTTTCATATTCCGACCGCCGGTAAAGGTATCGCCATTGACATCTTCCACATCATAATCAATGATGAAGAAGTTGGCTGCATAACTGTTTTTGCCGCGGTAAACATCAATTCCCTGCTTATAAACGGGGGGGATGTTTTTATCGGCGGGACAACGGAAGACGGAATATGCCGCCGGATCCCATTTCTGACTTTTGATCTGCAGATAGGGAACCAGTTTCGTTTTCCAGTTGCTTTCCAGAACACCGGTTCCGGGGAGGAAATTACCGTTATCTTTGCAATATTGGAATGTAGCCACGCCCATTTTCTGCAAGTTCGCAGCACAGGTAACTTGTGCTGCAGACGGTTTCCAGCGTTTAATGGTTGCAGCTGTCATGACGGTACAAAAAGTCAGAACAAAACATACAAACAAAAGTTCGGTCAATGTAAATTTATAATTTTTCATAGTATAATGTTCCTTTATTGTTTCCGGGGTTGAAGAAGATTCTGCGGGAGTTCCTGCAGATTGTAGAACTGTTCCTGCATGATCACATCCTGAGCACGGACTTTACCCTGAATGATCGTGTTCAAGCGGTAAATATGAGTACGGATAAAACGTGCTTCGATAGGCTCGGGCAACTGGATATCCGTATACGCCCAGACTTTTCCGGGATCGGCTTTGAATTTCTGACGGGGGACCATGGTGTACCATGTTTTTCCGTCAAAACTGCCTTTGATTGTATAGTCACCACCGATCACCACGGGATATTTACCAAATACAGTGGTGATCCGGTTGATCGGTCTTTTTTCGCCGAAGTCGATTTCACTCCAGGCAGTACTTGTACCGGAGTGCCAGTTGGATCCAAGATCGATACTTTTGTCATAGGCTTTTGCAACGTATCCGGCACCATATACACGGCTGGCGGAAGCATTGATCGCTGCCGTACCTTCCAGCGTGTTCAGATTTCGGTGGATCATTTTGTAACGAGCCCATGTACCGGGACCCTTTGATTTTCCGCGGATATACTGGCGGAGTTCCTGAACCATGCCTTTTACGGTCAAATTCCCCAGTACGCCCATGTTTTTCAGTTTTGCATAATCCATGATCATTCTGAACTTCAAGGGGATGAATGCTTCATAGACCCGACGGCGGTAAATACGTTCATCCGTTTTTACTGCGTTCAACGCCTGTTCCATAATTTTCATGGATTTTATTGTGGTTGCGGGCTGTTCAAAATCAGCTTTGCCCAAACTTCCGCCCGGTGTGAATTCGCTGAATCCCTGTTTGCGATTGGTATCCCGCAGAAGTTTCCAGTATGTGGCGATGTATTTACCTGCTTTTTTACCGTAGAATTCACGGCAGAACATCTGTTCCAATTCTTCGCCGTTACATTCATCCGGATTCCACATGGCACGGGCAAGGAGCCAGTTGCGGAATTGATAACCGAAATGCACGTTGGTGTTACGCAGTTCATGGTCTTCGCAGAAGACTCCATCCACACCCAGTTCGGCAAAACTCTTCATGTTGTCGATATTCAACAGCATATCCGGCTGCTGGAACCAGAGATTACCGAATGTGTAAGTATAATCCCACATCAACACATTTTTACAAACCTTCAGCCAATCCTGAATCTGCTTCAGCATTTCCCGGCCACCTTTATTTTTCGGATGGGCATACGGCAAACCGCGTCTGCCGCCCCAGGAACAGAATTGAACTGCCACATAATCTTCCGCCTTGATATTGGAGGGCGGTAAACGGCTGGCAGTATAGGCAAAGACCAGAAATTTCACATTGGGAAATTCTTTATGCAATTCTTTCCCGACGGCATTGGCAAAGTAGATCCAGCGGGCTGATTCCCGTTTGCCGCATTTATTTACCAAATCCTGACAGGTTTTACAATGGCAGGTCCCTTTTGTTCCGTCACCTTCCTGAATCGAGATGTATTTTGCATCCGGAGCTTTTTTGAGATATTCACGGGCTTCCTTTACGGTTGCCGCAATCAGACCGGGATTGGTCAAACAGTAGTCGGTTGTACCGCCTGCGATTTCCGGATTCACACGTTTCCCATTGATCAGAGCAAAAAATTCCGGATGATTCCGCAGATTGTATTTGTGTGCCGGAATGATATAATGCATCCCGTGGCAATTCAGAGGCGGAGAAAATACCCGGGTTTCCCCGTATTTTGCATCCGGGATCATGCTGTTTGCAGAACGGTTCAGCAAGTTGCGGGCGGCATAACGGATCTGATATTTATCCGTGTAAATCAATTCCATACGGATGCGGATCGCAGGTTTGCCGTTATAAGTGAATTCTTCCAACTCTTTGCTGTCATATTCCGGTACATATTCGTCATAGGGGGTGAACCAGTGAACGCCGAGTTTACGGTCAAGAAAATAATATGCACCGTAAAGCACACCGCGGGGGCGACCGCCTTCGATGACGATCTGTTTTCCTTTTGCAGTGATACGGAATTCTTCTTCACCCATAGCAGCATTATAACGCAGAACGAGTTTCACACCGTTTCTTTTTTCTGCATAATAGCCGAAAATTTTCTGAAGATACGTATTCAGTTCTTCAATGGCTGTTTTTTCTGCCGGAGTGGGATTGGGAATATCCAGAGAAACGGACATTGTGTGATCCAGTTTCAGCGGCGCTGCGCATAATGACATGCACAACATAAACAGCAGAAACAAACTTGTTTTTCCGATTACTTTTGCCATGTTATATCCTTTCTATTTTGTTGTAATCATTAAAATGTTGCTTCCGGATGCAACTCTTTGATCCGGTGTTCATACCCCGGGACACGCCATTTATCTTTCACCGCAGTCTTGGCTTTCCGGTAATATTCAAATGCTTTTTTGCCGTCATTCTGGCGCAAATAATAATCGCAGATTTTGAAATAACGCATCCGTTTCAGTTTGGCATCGGTATCTTTTTTGACTGCGTTCAAACATTCGATTGCTTTTTCGTACTGTTTCTGTGTAGAATAATAATCCGCAAAGATGACTGCCACGGAATATTTTTCCCGGTCGGCGGCAGTGAATTTATTCAATTCCGCCTGTGCTTCCTTGAACATTTTCTGTTTTGTCAATGCATTGATCAATGTGCCATACAGCAGCGCATTATCCGCCGGACTCATGGAAGGTTCCATTGCGATGGTATCGCGCAACAGTTTCAACGCTTCCTGCTGTTTTTTATCCCGGATCAAATTCAGAGCTTCTGCCTGGCGGATCCGGCTGAGGAACTGATAATACTGTTTTTTATTCAATTGTGTTTTCTGCGCTTCCAGAAGACGGAGTGCAGAATCATATCTTTTCTGCTGCATAAAAACGGAAATCCAGGTGCGGTATCTTGCATCTCGGTAGGCGATAAGGCGTTTCTGGAGTTTGTCATTTGCCATCTCCGGATCCTGAAACGCCACCTTGTATACATTTTCCATTCCGTTAAAATCACGGGTGCTCTGATACACACCGGCAAGATCCTGATAATACAGAATTTTCCGGGCGGGGAGTTTCGCATGCCGGATCGCTTCCCGATAATAATGGGCGGCGGCACCGCTTTCTTTGAGTCGGGAATATGCTGTGCCGAGTTTGTAATAAATTTCAGGATTTTCACCTTGTTTCAGGGCATTGTGATAGGTTACGATGGCATCGCTGAATTTTTTCTGGGATACCAGTTTGTCGCCGGCTTTTACCAGAGCTGCTGTGCTTTCCGCACCGGTAACGTTCAGACTGGTAAAACACAGCAGACAGAAAATAGAAGTCTGCACAATACCTGTTTTCTTACCGAAAAAATCAATTTTCAAAGAATTTTTCATGTAAAAAATCTCCTTGTTAGTTTTTATGAAATTGACTCATAACGAAATGATCCGGAATCCATATTCCCGCAACCATATATAATATAGTCTTGAAATTTTTACATAAAAGCATTTGCTTTCATAAAAAGTTATGCTATCTTATCAATATATTGCAAGATTTTATCAAAGTCCGGAAAGGAGCGCACCATGAAACATGTATTTCTGTATGAGGGCAAAAAAGCTCTTATTGATGGTTACGGAAAAAAAGAATTTATCGATCCCGGCGTTTATACCTGGTTCGGTGCACCTGCGGATGCCATGCTCCCTGTGTATATCCGGGCTGTTCGTGCGGATCGCTGGTATTATAATGCGGTTTCGATACGAAAAAACTCTCATGAATTTTCCATTGAATTTCCCAGAACCGGAACGTATTCTTATACACAGGATGACAAGAGTTACACCCTCAAGCCGGGGGATGTCTTTCTTGTTCGAAAGCAGGTGGATAATTATATCCGTTGTGAAAGCAATTATGCAGAAAAATTTGCCGTTCTTCTCAGCGGAATACTTCTGGATTCCATTCTGAAAACACTCCGTCTGGATCAAACCGATGTGATCCCGTTATTGAATCCGGAACCGGTCCTGAGGAGCTTTGAAACGTTATTTGAGTTGAGTAAAAATATGGAACAGGAGAATTTCCGGGCTGCCAATGCAGAATGTTACAAACTGCTGTTGGAATTATCCGCACAAACCGGGATCCTGACGCAACCGCCGGATTTACGGGAAGCATTGCAGTATATCAATCAGAATCTGACCAGAAATCTGAAGTTGTCAGAGCTTTGTCATTATACCGGTTACAGCAGCGCTACGCTGACCCGGAAGTTTCAACGGAGTTTTAATAAATCGCCGATGGAATTTTATCTGGAAAAGAAATTGGAAAAAGCAAAAGATCTTCTTACGCAGCATACGTATTCCGTCAAGGAAGTCGCTGCTTTGCTCAATTACAGTTCCACACAGTATTTTTCATCACAATTCACCCATTATTTCGGCGTGCCGCCCAGCGATGTTTTGAAGAAGAAGGTATGAGTATTTTTTATGATAAAATATCATAATTATTTGAGAAAATCGTATAATCAATCATCAACGGGGCATCTTGAAGATTAAATCTTTTCACGTATATTAGAACAACAAAACAATAACCAAAGGATATCAATACCATGAAAATCAGACAAAACCTGCATATCCATTCGCAACATTCCTGCGATTCCGCTTGTGCAACACTGGCAGACATCCAGAAAGAAATGCTCAGCTGCGGAATGAAAGAATTCGGGATCAGCGATCATTTGCACACTCATTACAACCTTTGTGATATTCAAGGTGCAAGAAATGACTTCCGGTGCGCACAACGTCCCGCATCTTTCCATTTCGGGATCGAAGTCAGTTCCGTTTCCAAATGGGAATGTGACCAAATCGCAGCCGGTAATTACGAGAAAAAGGGCGATGACCCTGTTTACGGTCTGCGTTTTACCGATGGTCCGGCAAACAGTCCGGCGCAGATCGGTATCACGGCAGAAGAAATCAAAGAATTGGGTATTGAATATGTGATTGCCGGTGTACACTGGCCTCTTTACAGTATCGCAGACCGGGAACATGCCTGGGAAGATTACTTTAATCAGATGCTTGCTATGGTGAAAAATCCCCTTGTCACCATTCTGGCTCATCCGTGGGATTCCGTGGAACATGCTGCAGGCGGCTGGTTCAAAAGCAGAGATGTGAAAGATATCGACTACGGTGCCATTGCCGAACTCCCGCAGGAATACAACGACAAATTGATGAATGCTCTGCTGGAATACGACAAAGCGGCAGAAATCAATCTTGGCGTATTGAACTCCCTGCGTTTGCCGGAAGTCTGCCGCAAAAAATACTGGAATATGCTGGCACAATGGCGGGAAGCCGGAGTGAAATTCACCTTCGGTACTGACCAGCATTCTGCCCATTATGATCCGGCAGTACTTGGAGCTTCGGAATTGCTGCTGGATTTCTACGGTTTCAAAGACGAAGATATCAAATATCTTTTCAACTGATAAAATATCAAACATTTAACATTTGGAGAATTACAAATCATGAAAGTACTTTTATTCGGCGGAAGCGGATGGCTCGGCAGTCACATTGCATTGAACTTGGCTGCAAAAAAATATGATCTGACCATTGTCACCCGCGGCAAAAAACAGACTTACGTTCAGGCAATCGAAGGTCTCAATATCATTTATGCAGATAAGCATGATGAAGCCGCAATGAAGCAGATTTTTGAAACACCGTACACCCATGTGATCGATACTGTCCCGACAGAAAAATCCATCGAACTCATTCAGAAGTATGCAACACATATCCGGCATTATATCCATTGCAGTTCCACCGGCGGATATGCCCCGCTTCCCTTTGTTCCCTGTAATGAAACTGCTCCGTACAAAGGTTTTGCTCCCGGTACCGGCTGGGATCAGAAACGGATCGTTGACAATCTGGTGATGCAGCTTTTCTTTGAAAAAGGATTCCCCGCAACCGTGATCCGCCCCTGCTATATCACCGGCCCCGGGCTGCTCCCGATCGACAACCTCGGTGGACGCCGCGCAGACTTTATTGCCGACATTATTGCAGAAAAAACGCTGGATCTTCCGAACGATGGTAAAGCATTGCTGCAGCCGATCCATGTCAAAGACCTGGCAAACTCTTTCTATTTGAGTATGGAACACCCGAACAGTATCGGTCAGATTTATAATATCTGTCTCAGCCACGCATTCACCCTCAATGATTATCTTGCCTTGAACGCATCGGCATTCAATAAGAAAGTCAATATCAATTATATGAGTGTGGCAGGCATGTTGGAAAAATATGGCGATGCAATTTACGATGTGGGCCTCAACTTCCTGGTTGAACACATGTGTTTCAGCATCGAAAAAGCCGCCCGCGATCTGGAATACAAACCCTTCTATACACCCGAAGAAGCAGTAATCGAATCTGCTCTCTGGGCTGCTGAAGTCACAAATTGTAAATTCTAACCTTTTGATTTTTAGGAGTCTGAAATGCAATACCTGAATATGCTGCCGTATCAGATCCGGGAAGCCATTGATAAAAATTATCCGGTGGTTCTTCCCCTCGGTGTCATTGAATATCATGCAGAACACCTGCCGGTCGGAACCGATTATTTTACATGTATGGAAGCCATTGCCCGTGTTGAAAAGCGGCATCCGGAAATCGTTATCCTCCCTCCGTTCTACTACGGTGCAGCTTCTCACGCGGTGGCAGCCCCGGAACGTAACGGTACGGTTCATGTGGATTCGGAAAAACTGATTCCCATTGCACAGGAAATCTTCCGTGGCCTTCTGCGTGTCGGATTCCGTAATATTCACGGTTTTATTGCTCATCAGACGGAAGAATTTCATCAGGGAATGCCCACCGACCTTGCCTTCCGCTTTGCTGCAAGAAAAGTCATTTTCGATTTCCTTGATAAAGAAGCAGGCGAGGGCTGGTGGGGTACGGAAAAATTCAGCAATTATTATTCCGAAGCCAATAACCCCTTCAATTGGATCCAGATCCATACCTGTCGGGATCATGATGACGATGGCAGACATAACGGTTTGTATCCCGGAGATCATGCCGGAAAATTGGAAACATCCCAGATGCTTACCATTGCTCCGGAATTGGTGGAAATGGATCGCGTGGAAGAATCCATCTGGTTTGCACGTGCAGCCAAAGATGCCACCGCGCAATATGGCGGCGAAGAACTGGAACTGGCAGCCGATGATGTCGAAATCTCTCTCTTCGGAAAAAAATGAGATGACTTATGGGCGAAAATAATTACGATTTCAGAAAGCGTCATTGGGCGTATCATAAACCGGACAGACGGGATGTTTCCCGCACGGTTTTGCCCGATGAAGTGTTGTTTGATGAAACCTGGTCACTCGGCTGCAATGCTGATCCGGATTCCATTTGCGGTATTGCCGTCAGAGATTTCCGTGATTATCTGGAAACTTCCATGGGCGTTTCCGTCCGCCTTGTAAAAGAGCCGGGCGAAAAAGTGTTTTGGATCAGCGTGGATGAATCCCTTGAAAAAGGTTTCGTCCTCGATGTTCGGGAAAACGCCGCATCTCTCACCGTTGCCAAGGATGATCTCGCATTCCGGGCAACGATCCATCTGGAAGATTTGATGAATCTGGAAGAAGCTCCCGTCTTGAAAAAAGGTCTGCAGAAACGGACACCCATCTATCAGACCCGTGTTGTTCATTCCGGCAGCGGAATGGATGTGTTTACAGACGTGGAACTGCTCACATTACTCCATGCCGGTTACAACGCCATTCAATTTTTTATGAGTGGATTCGATGAAAACTGTCTGGGGTATTATGACTATAATGATGTCATTAACCGGGCATTGCGTTTCGGGATCAAAACTTATTCTCACAACTATATCCCTACTTTTGTTCACCCGGATGACCCCGGTGCGCAGGAGAAAATTGATGCCGCATACGGTGAAGTATTCCGTCGTTATCCCAATCTTACCGGTGTGCTGCTTTGCGGTGAATCACTGGAATTTCCCAGTAAAGACCCGCATACGACCGGTAAGCATTACTCGGAAAGTGTTGTCGATGGCATTCCTGATACCCGACCCAGCCCCGGATGGTATCCCTGCGAAGATTATCCGGCTTATATCCAGATGATTGAACGGGCGATCCACAAAGCAAACCCGGATGCTATCGTTTATTTCAGTACTTATAACTGGGGATATGAGTCGTTCGAACTCCGGAAAAACTTCCTGGAACATTTCCCCCGTAATGTTGCAATCTCCATCACCTACGACATCTTTGCCAAACGGAAACTGGAAAATCTTCATACGCCCGTAATGGATTACACCATTTCTGCCGATGAACCCGGCTATTATTTCACCAGCGAATGTGCGGAAGCGCATCGGTTGGGCATTCCCATTCAGGGGAATGTGAATACTGCCGGGATCGCCTGGGATTTCGGTTGTGTTCCTCTTGTTCCAGCCCCGTATAAATTGTTGAAACGGAATCTTTCTTTGCGGAAAGCATATTTTGATTGGGGCTTGACTGACCATTATACAACCCATCATTACGGCTATTGGAACAATGTTGCCGCTGATTTGGGTAAATGGACTGCATGGGAAGAATTTGAGCCCGATTACAAGGATTTGCTGGAAAAGATTGCCATTCGTGATTATGGAAAAAATGCCGCTCCGTATGTGCTCAATGCCTGGCAGATATGGAGTGATGCGATGGGCTTCTATACCGCATCCAATGAGGATCAATACGGCCCCTGGCGTGTCGGTGCGGCATATCCGTTTATCTTCCATCCGAATATTTCCCGTACGATGTTGGATAAAGCAATCAAGTTCCCGACAGCCCCCCATGCACATTTCGGACACCGGATTGTGAAAACATTCTATAATCCTTACGAAAACGTCAACCAGACACCGGGCTTTCTCCGTTATCCGGCGGAATTGCGTTCCCTTGCAAAAATGCTTGATCTCTGGAATAAAGGTCTTGCAGAAGCAGAAAAAGCAATCGCTGCTGCCGATGATAAGAAAAAAGATGAAGCACGCCGTCTGGAAGCGTTGGGGCATTTTATCCGTAACTCCATCCGTACAACCATGCACATCAAACAGTGGTGGCAGGCGAATGTTGCCATGTTGAATTGCACCACGGCAGAAGAGGCGGATCAATATCTGACAAAACTGGAAGCTATCGCTGCGGAAGAAATCAGCAACGCAGAAGATACCATTCCGGCTGTGGAACAGGATTCCCGTCTCGGCTGGGAACCTTCCATGGAATATGTTTGTGATAAATGGCACCTGGACTGGAAGATCCGGCAAGTCAAATCTGCCCTTGGGGAAATTGCGGATTACCGGCGCATGCTGTATTTGCACAAAAACTGATATTGTTACAGATATTTACCATCATTCATCCGCCCGTATTTAAGAGTAAAAAATACGGGCGGATCATGTTGTGTAAGCGAATAAGTGTCTCTCTGTATCACCCCCCGACTGTCTTTAAAATCCCATCACAGGTGATTTCTCATCCGTATAGTTTATTTGTTTGCCGATAGTCGTATGCTGGTAGTACATCAATAAAATTGGGTATCAGGACCTTTATTCCAATAGAAGTAAGTTGCGGTGCATCTATATTCCACAAGCCCTGCAAAAAGAGCTAACGTCCGATAAATGTGCGCAAAATACCGGACACTACCTTTTTTTACATTGTAATATAAAAAAACTGCCGCTTGAATATAATCCAAACGGCAGTTTTGAGGATTGGAAAATTTTTATTTAAGTGCATCAAGCGCCTTTTGACAGGCATCGTTGCCGCGTTTCACGCCTTCTGCATAATACTCTCTTGCTTTCTTGAGATTACGCGGACAGATTTTCCCGTCCCGGTAAACATTGCCGAGAGTCAAACAAATTGTTGCAGAACCGTTTTTGTAGGCATCTTCAGCAGTTTTCCAAAACATCTTTGCATTGGGTTCACAGCCGTAACCAGTGAGATAACATTCCGCGAGGCGTGAATACGATTCACAAGGTTCGTTGTCATGGATATTTGCCTTCAAATACAATGCATATGCGATGCGGGGTTGATTCCAAACATAACGCTGGATGTCAGCCATTTTTAATTCGGCATAGGGATTTTCAAGTTTCACGGCTTTCCATAAATAGTCCCATGCTGCATCTGGATTACTTTTGAAAAGGAAATCATGCAAGTGAATCATTGCGCGAGTATCACCTTGCTTGGCCGCCCAACGGTAAAGCTCTTCTGCTTTTTTCAGATCCTTTGCAACAAATTCCATCACTTGAGCATATTCATAAAGCATAGAGTATTCGTTCAAGGAAATGCATTTTTCAAAGGCTTTCTTGAATTCGTCCAAAGTGGTTTTCTCAAATTCTTTTTCGTTAATAAGAAGAGTTGTGACCCATAAGGCACAGCGAGCATTATTCAAATCAGCTCCTTGTTGATACCATGCAAGAGCTTTTTTCAGATCTTTGGGAAATAATGACCCAATGCGATAGATATTGCCAAGAACATTGCATGCATAAGCATTTTTTTGCTTTGCTGCTCTTTCAAGTAATTCAAGTCCAATGGTGATATTGGGATGTCCCTTTTCGTTTAAGCATCCCAAGACTCCCAAAGCAAAAAGCGCATTACCATTTCCTTTATCAGCCAAAATACGCAGACGATCATAATCTTGCTTCATGATTTCATGGAAGCGATCAATTGCGAATTTGTTATCTGCAAGCATCGAAAGTGCAGACCATGCGGCTGCAACTGCAATATTTTTATCGATTCCAGTCAGAAGTTTTTCGGTTGCAAGATTGTTTCGACACGAAGCAATGCCGAGGCTTTGACCATATATGTTCCAGTGATTTTTTTGTTTCTGGTCATTTAAGTCATCGTAGAGTCCAGACAAATTTTCAACAGCTGCGTATTTTGTGCGCTCTGACAAGGTTGCCATTGTAAGATACTTTATCGCCAAAGTAAAATTCTTTTTATCTTTTAACATTTTACCAACTTCAAGTTGGGCATAGTCATAGCCTTTATCTGCTGCTTTCATCATGAATTTTATTGCATCATCGGGAAGCCCGTTGTCTTTCAGTGTTAGCGCATAAATATACAAACACTCCCTATCTCCTTGTTCAGCTCCGACCTTAAAGCAATGTCTTGCAAAGTCGGTTTGACCGTTTATGACCATCTCCTCCAACCCCGCGGTATAAAAGCTGTTCGCACTCCACTGACCTCTATCGGGCAAGCGATACGCACTTTCCATAATTGAGAGCGATTTTTTAATATCAATATTCACCCCCCAGCCGTTTTCATAGCATTGAGCAAGGGACATCATTGAATAAAAATCTTTTGCATCTTGGAGCAATGGGAATGCTTCTGAATAACGCTTGCGCTCAATGAGAAAACTTGCATAAAGATCTTTTGCCCCTTTTGCCCCCAAGGTAACCGCTTTCTTAAAATACTCTTCAGCGAGTTTTTCGTCATAGAAGCCACCGCGTTGATCAGAATAGGATCTTGCAAGGTTCAGCGTGGAAAGCGGAAATCCCATGTCGGAAGCCTTTTTGTAGTGATCAATCGCTGCACGCAAATCAATACCTGTTCCATAACCGTATTGCTTGCACACACCAAATCCATTTATTCCGTAAGGATGATTTTTCGTTGCTGCTTTTGAGAAGTATTCAAAGGCTTTTTCATAATTGACAGAAGTACCGATGCCATTCATATAGCAACGTCCGAGCCACGCTTCCGCTTCCGTATTTCCTTGTTCTGCATATTTCAAAAATACTTCAAACGCTTTTACATCGTTTTTATTTTCAAACATAAACTTGGCTAATGCCAAATCTTTATCCAGTTTAATCTCTGCTTCTGTTTTTGCTGCAGCAACCGTTCTGGGCTGAATATCTTCCACTTTTGGCTCGTTAAATACACAGCCGGTCAGAACGATTCCTGAAAAAGCGACGCCAAATGCAAAATTGTAGTGTTTCATCTTGTTTTCTCCTTTTCTCATTTAAAACTCATCAGCAAGGCTTTTGCGTACAATGAGGCTCTCCAATAAGCCATCAAGACAGCAACCGTATCTTTATCTCTTCCAGTAGCAGACTCTGCCATTTCAAAATCGTAAATGGCAGCAATACACGGGATATTCGCATTTATGCACTCATTGATGTTTCGGATTGCCGCACTTCTGGCATTGCGTAGCATATGAGGAACAAAATCATTGGTGCTGTCCGGTCCATACATAACCAATAAAGCAGAAGCCATCGTAAAGGTCGTGACTTGCGCCTTCAAAGATGCCTGTAGATGATATTCCGGACAAGTTGCTTTCTTTTCGGCATCAGGCTGCAATTGCAGATGAAGCTCCCGAGCCTCTTTTTGCATTTCAAGGAATGGCAGAAAATACGGATTCTGTTTCACTTCATCCTCTGCATTTTTTCTGCCCGCTTGAGCACTCATCGCAGAAGTAAAATTGTCTTCGGCAACAGAATCGGCAGCGTATGACGCAGAATAAAACAGACGTTCTACCTCGGCAGCTCGTTTGTTTGCTTTCTTATTCGGCAGAGTTGCTGCAAGTTCAGCAAGGAAATCGCAATACTCATCTCTCGGCAACAATGCAAGGTGAAGAATCCGCAACATATCGGATTCCAAAGACCAATACATTTCGAGATCTTTCATCGCTGCAACATTAACGGTTTTTTCATCGGCTCGTCTAGCAGCCAACATTTGCAGGAGTCCCCAGAATGTTGCACTTGTTTCTATAGGTTCCAACTGTGCTGTGAACTCACTTTGCCCGGATCTGAAAGGGAAGTACCCCTCATATTTTTTATCGCCATAATGTTTTTTCATATAGGCTTTTTCATTTTTCTCTGCTTCTTCTGTACTTGTTTTTATATGTTTTTTATGAACATCACGCAGACTGAACAATAATTTACGATAATGATACTCCCGGAGATATTGTATTTTGCTCCAATCGGGATTACGATCTTTATAAAAATCATCAAAGAACTTATCCGTTTTTTTCCATGCCTGCCATGTTTGCCAAGTTCGGAAAATTTGCAATGTGGCAGGAAGCAACTTGCCTTCCAGATACAGCATTTCAGCCTGTCTGGGAGAAAGGACATAATCCGATAAAATGCTACCTTCTACCAATTTTGGCTGTGCTTTGATTTCTGCCTTTACTTTTTCAAAATACTTTTTGTATGTCGCCGTTAATACATCTTCCGTTGCTTGAGGCAAACGGGTCATATCTCGTACATTAACATATTCATTGCCGGAATATTTCTTGCCATGTAAAACGGCGTAGGCTTCTCCAATATTTTCCACCCGATACAACTTTACCTTCAGTTCATCGGCAAGACGTTGAAGATCGACATTTCCACCTTTTGCATTTTTTTCAAAACGCAAGAATGCAGGAATGAAAATTCGTTTTTTACCAGCCTTGGCCGCCGCACGCATTTTTTCAGGAACTCCGCCTACAACACCGATTGTCCCATCAGGCAGGATCGTCCCCGTCATAGCGAAATCATTCGGAAGCGGAAGTCCATCCATTGCCGACAGGATAGCAAGACAGGTAACGCCACCGGCACTCGGACCATCAACATTTCCGGAGAATTCAACAGAAATAGTTGTGCCGTGCATGGTGTCGTTGCGTAACATCGCTGCAGTAACTGCAGCCAGCCACACACTACTGTGAATTGCTTTACCACTTCCATTGGGAGTATCATCGGCAATCATAATGCGCAGTGGTTTATTTTCTTTTGTTCGTGTATATTTCAATGGCAAATATGAAATTTTACCATGTGATCCATCTCCCCATACCGTTAAACAGGGAACAGAGTATTCCATATAATCTGCTTTTAAGGATGGCATGTTATTGTTGCTGTTTGTTCCTGGCGTTTGAGTTGTCACCGGGGAAAGATCAAGTTTGGGTAACTCTTGAGTGTTTGCATCAGCGGCGTTCGCTGTACTTTGCGTAACAATTCCCAATGGCAGGATTATACCTGCGGCCAATAATGATTTTAATTTACTTTGCGACATTTGTCTTTCTCCTATGCTATAGAGTCAGTTTGTTTTTAACTGCTTTTCTTGTAATAATTCCTGATACAACTGAACACTATTTCTCATTTTTGCAATCAGTTTATCATCTTCCTTTAATTCATCCATAATTTTCATGCACTTCTGGCATTCCCGTAAGTGACTTGTGCATGTTATCCTGCCCAACACAGACATTTGACCATTGCGGTACAACTCCAATTCTTCTCGAGTATAATGTTTCATGATATTATTTTTCCTCCAAATCTTTGATGATCTCTCTTAAAGTAGAAAATCAGCGACTTATAGGCATAATAAAATTCTTGCCACGAGATTTCATCTCCGCCACGAACCTTGGCTAATAAAGATTTTCTTGTAGTAAATGCCATAATATTTTTTAATCCTTTTGTTTCTGTCTATTACCTTACTATGAGAAAATCCACATTTCTTACACTTCAAAAATTTTATTTTCCAATTTTCAGGGTGGTAAGAACAGAGTTAAATTCTTCTTGCCGCTGACGGTCACAATACCATCAGCGTATTTGCAGTTTCAGGATCCTTGTAAAGGTGTTTGGCAAATGGGGGTTGTTTCGGAGCCTTTTGCCGGAACTACCGGACAGCAGTGATATAATATACAGTATCCCAACTTCAATAAATTCAATAAAATAGTATTTTTTTTAGAAATGCGTATTGACAATTAAAAAAAAGTGTGTATATTATTAGTAGAACGTTCTACTAATACTGAATAACGGAGGTCAGGCATGGCTGTAACGATTCGAGATGTAGCTCTGAAAGCCGGTGTATCTTTTCAGCTGGTAGCGGCAGTGCTCGGCAAAAAGAAATATGCTCATGCATCTGCGGCAACAAGGGAAAAGATTTTTGCTGCGGCAGAGAGTCTTGGTTATGTACCCAATGCTCATGCCCGGATTCTGCGTGGTGATGCAAGCAAGATCATTGGCGTGTTGATTGACTCCAGAGCACCGGTTGCAATGTACAGTATTCTTGCTGAGATTGAACAGCTTGCCGATGCGCATGGATACCGGATCCTTTCTGCTCAAACTCATGATAATCCTGAAAAACTTCTTCAGTCTTACTATGCTTTAAAACAGAATGGTGTTGATGGAGTTATTTCATTTTCTCATGACTATTCCCAGTTCGGCTATCATTTGGATAAAAGATTGCAGAATGATCCGAAAATTGTTTTTGTACTCAATACTGACGAACAAAATACTTCAGCCGTTGATATTGATATGAAAGACGGTATCATTGCCGCAGCGGAGCATCTTCGCAATCAGGGATATAAGAAAACGGCATTCCTTCTTTTCGGCGAAAAAACGCTGAAATCACTTACTCAGGGAAACCGGGATCGTTTGGCTGGTTTCCGGCAGGGGTGTCCGCAGGGGGATATTATTCTTCTGAAGACCTCTTCGAGCAACATTGAGGAGTTAGAAAAAGAATGCCGCACACTGCTTGAGGAAAAGCTGCTTCCGGAAAAGTTTGATTCCGTGATTGCTTTGAATGATTTTCTTGCTTTGATATTTATGAATCAGCTGATGTTGATGGGGATTCGCATTCCGCAGGAATTTGGCATTGTAGGATGTGATAATCTTCCTTTTGGTATGTGTTATCCTGTAAAATTGACAACTCTCAATTACGATCGCAAGAAATTAGCTCAAACGACATTTCAGATTATGTTGGATAAAATAAACGGAAATACGGATCCCGTACGGGTGAATATCCCGATGGAACTGATTGTCCGGGAAAGCTCCATCAGACAAAACGTAAAGGATGCAGACTGATCATGAAAAAAGAGCCTTTTCTTGCTTATCGATGGGGTCAGGCACCATTGAATAACAAAGCGGATTCTCTTTTGCAAATCAGAATTTCAAGGATATTAGAAAGTTGAATTTATAATAAATAACGAAAGGAAAAAAAGTATGAGAGAACAAACAAGCTCCAAAGATCGTAAAACGTCCATTTCTTCGTGGATGGGCCAAGTCACAGAAGTTTTTTGTTTCAGCAATGCCCGGAAGATTTCTATCCATGGGCATGGGCGCAAACGCTTTACCCTCATTGAACTGTTAGTTGTGATTGCCATCATCGCCATTCTTGCCGCAATGCTCCTACCTGCATTGAGCTCGGTCAAAGAAAAAGGAAGAGGATCTTACTGTATGAATCAGTTGAAGCAGCTCTATACCGTATGGTTTCTGTATACCGTTGACAATAATGATCACATGATTTCTTATTACAGCGGTAATATCGGTATCGGTTCCTACTGGCATGAAAAGATGCTGATGCAGCAGAAGAACATTACAAAATCTGCCGATGCCACAGAAATCGATAAAAAAATGTTTATCTGTCCGAGTGACACTGCCAAGAATGGTACAAATACCGGAATTCCGATGAAGACAATCAGTTATGGTGTCAACGTTGGTTTTCAGGATATGAACGTTCACAACTACATGAAGGACAAATATTGTAAGAATGGTGATGCATATGGAAAATCTGTGATCAAACTTTCAGAAGTTCGTCGTAATACAGGTAAAGTTATTGTTTTTGCGGACTTCTGGAAATATTTCAGCAGATGGAAAAGTGCAACGAACGTTACAAACTGTAACCTGAATGAAAAAACTCAGCTGGCAGATAAGTACGATATTGGTATTGACAGAGCCCATTCTTCCGGTATGAACGCCGTCTATTTCACAGGAAGTGCTCAGACGACAAAATCCAGATGGAGACATACTTACTGCAGTTGTAACGATCTTTGGAATGCCGAATCCTTCGGTGCGATCAGAGAAGCATTTTAATTTCAAGGGTGAGTATGTTGTTTCGTAAAGTGAAAATGTGGACTTTTGCCGGAGCATTTCTGCTCAGCGGCAGTGTGTTGTTTGCCGGTTTGCAATTGGTCGAACATGGAAAAACAAGTTATCAGATTGTCCTTCCGGTAAAGGCATCGGATAATTTGAAATATGCGGCTCATGAGCTGAAAATTCATCTGGAACAGGCTTCCGGCGCAACCTTTCAGATTGTGGAATCCAATCAGCGTACTGGCAATCAGATTCTTTTAAGTGAAAAAAATCCGAAGCTGCAGAAAGGCGAATTTTCCATCCGGACGGAGGGGAAAAACCTTGTGCTTTCCGGCGGTGGAGAATCTGGAATCCATCATGCCGTACATGATTTTCTGGAAACGGATTGCGGATATATCTGGTATGATGCCCGCGGTGGAAAAAAAGTGCCGGATTTGAAAAATTTCAAACTGGGTGATCTCGACCGCAAAAAAAGTTATGCGATTTCTTTTCGTTCCATGTGTCCGGATTATTTCTTCTATCGTCCGGAAGGGCATTACTTTCTTTATCGGAATGGATTTAATGTCAAGCCGCGCCTTTACCCATTGCCCGGGATGAACAAAAATGCAATTAAGTTAAATTCAAGTGGTTTGTTGGCAGGGCATAATGTGGAAGATATCCGCCGTGCCAGTCCTGCAGATCATACTTTTTTTGATTACATCCCTGATGTTCCTGGAAAATCCCGCATTTCTGCATTCCGGAAAATAGGATATTTCAAGACAAACCCGGATTATTTTTCCATGAATCAGAAAGGACAGCGTTTTGTCCGTCAGCTTTGTTTCAGTAATCCGGCATTGCGGGCAGAATTCAAAAAGAATTTTTACACTCATATAAGAAGTACACCGGATAAGAATGTTTTTTCTGTTACGGCGTTTGACTTCCCCGGACAACTTTGCTATTGCAAAGAATGTCAGGCTGCAGTCAAAAAATACAAAGCAAATGGTGCTCCGTTATTCCTCTTTATCAAAGAGCTGGCTGAAGCCGCTGCAAAAGATTTTCCTGAAGTCAGGATTTTCACCTATGCTTATCGGAAAGAACAGACAGAAATTCCGCCTGTTGGATTGAAGTTCCCGGATAATGTCATTCTTTGTTTTTGTCCGATTGATGATAATATGAGCAAAGGATGGGATGCTGCCGAGAATGTCAAGACCTATCAGAATATGTTGGAATGGAAAAAAATCTGCAAAAATGTCTGGCTTTGGTATTATGTCAATCCCTGGACATTTGGCGTGATTTCCTCCCCGATGTTCGGCAATATTTACCGTTGTGCAAACGATCTTGTTCTGGCACACAAAGCCGGTATTACGGGGACACTCTATTCCAATCAGATTGGATTGGCTCCGATGGTTGGTTTTTCGGAATTGCAATCTTATCTGTTCGCCCGTCTGATGCGGAATCCGGAACTGAATATTGACTTTCTGATTGATGATTTTTTGAAATTTGAGTATGGTGCAGCTGCTCCGTTCATGAGAAAATTTTTGAATGAACAGGAAAAAGTTGCCCGTGAAACAAATGTTTTTGTCAAATGGAATGCGGTTCCCGGTGTGTGGAAATCTTTTATCCGAAGCAAAGAAATTGTCCGGTGGCAGGAATATTTCGATCAAATGGAAAAACTGACAGCCAATGATCCGCAAAAGAATTTTTCCGTCCGGAGAGTCCGTCTTTCATTGGATATTATGACACTTCGTTTTTACCGGTATATTAAGAAAGATGCCCCTGCATATCAAACAACGGTTGTAGAATTGGGAAATCGGATCAAAACGACCGGCTGGAAAACGGTTGATTCTTTCTATTCTACAGATATTGCTGCAATCAAAAAACATGCAGAAAATGACAAGAAAGCGTACGAACGGCTTGTGAATAAAATGATTGTTCAGGAAGGTTCAGAACCGAAGAGCTTGCCGAAGGAGATTTTTGGAAAAATTGATCCGGCTCGCATTTTTGAATTCTATCCTGAATCAATGAGAAAAACGGTTCAGGTCAAAGACAATGATGCCGCCTGGGGCTATGCGATGGTCAATGACGATACCGTACAGGGGTTGCCGCTTCAGATTTTGGAATATGATGAGGTTAAACCACTTTGGGAAGACATCGCAGAGATTCATAATCCGAAAGCCGGTATGGAAGGGAAATATTGTTTCTACAATATTGGTGAAACTTCCATTACTCCAAGTTATGAAATGCGGATACATTTCGAAGGCTATAAGCACCTTTTCCGGATTTTTCCCGGAGAAGTCTGGATGCCCGGAACCGATGATACTGTTACGATTTACATTTCTTTGAAATTTACCGGACCGAAGTATTATCCGGGTTCAAAGGAGAAAAATTCCGTGGCTTGCGATCGCATCGTATTTGTTAGAAAAACCAACGATTAACTATAAGGAAATTAGACAATGAATAAGAAAATTATGATTCTCTCAGCCGCTCTGTGCATCGGAACTCTTTCCGCTGCAGAGATTTTCAAAGTTGCCACCCCGGCAGATTTTGAAAAAACAAAAAAGATTACGCAGGAAAGTGAATTGCTTCTTGTAAACGGATCCGGTGATTTCTTTACGGCAAAAGATTTCAAACTTGATCCTGCCAAAAAATATAAACTTTCCGGACAGTTCCGTCTCCGTTCCGGTTCTCCGGTTCAAGTATGGCTCGGTTATGCCCCGTTGAACAGTAAAAAGAAGGTACTTTTCCCGATCTATGTGAATCCTGTCGCAAACACCGGAACAGAAGTGGTTGCAGCAGCCAGACGCGGTACAAAACTGCTGAAAGTCAAAGATGCTTCGAAATGGAAACAGAGAAGTTGCTATGTTGCGTTCAATGTCAAGGACGATTTTTCTGATCTGCCCAACTTTTCTGTGCTTGCAATCGCAAAGGACGGTGTAAAACAGAACGGTGATGTTTGGGAAATAACTTTGGCTCAGCCATTGAAGAAGAACATCGCAGAAGGAACAAAAGTCCGGGAACATGTTAATGGAGCGACCTTTATTTGGAATGCCGGTGCAGCAAAAGTGCAAGACAAGTGGATTAACCGAGCAGGAGTTTTGAATGGACAAGTCATGCCCGGAAAACCTGTCGTTGGTCATAAACTTTGGCCGGGCACACAGAGCGTGAGAATTATTATCCGCGTGACTGGAAAAGCGGATTCTGTGACGGAACTCCGTAATATCAAAATCGAGGAACTGTAAGCAGAAGGTTCGTTCCCGTGAATTTAAAGCAAGAATTACATACATGGCAGGAAATCCCCCTGGCAGGAAACGAAACACTGCCTGGAAAAATCCAAATTTTTCCGGAGTTTCCTGATCCCGAAGGTTTGCTTGAGAGTGCATACGCATTTCTCAATCGGTTGAAAGCTCCGCCGATGAAACTCTGGACAAAACAGCGTTCCACGGAAAAGTATGAAGAATATTTTCTGAATCTTTCACCCGGAGTTTGTGTTATTTCCGCAAATGATACGGAAGGTATCCGGCGTGGAATTTATAAAATCGCTGAGATCCTCCGGGAGAAAACACCGGATACTTTTCCGGTAGAAGAAAAAAAGTATACTCCGAATTTACGAACCCGGATCGGCCGTTACCGGTTCGGCAGAGAATTCTGCGGTAAAGCTGGAACAGAGTTGGAGGAAGGTGCAATTGCCTATCCGGAACAATTCCTTGATCGCTATGCTTCCGAAGGGATCAATGCCGTTTGGGTTAAAGTCCTGAAGCTGAGTAAAATCTCCCTGACCAAGTGGCATCCTGATGATGAGGATGCCAAGAAGAAGCGTTATGCAAATCTGCAGGAAATCGTGAACCGGTGCCGCCGTTACGGAATCCGTGTATTCTTGTATTTTGTCGTGCCGGAAAGTATGTATCCCGGCGATCCTCTGCTGCAATATGAAGATATGAGAGGGCCAACCGTTTCTGACCGGATCGATGTCTGTCCGGCTTTTTCCGGCTGGAATTATTTTCATGATTCATTCAAGCAGGTACTTTCCAGTGTTCCGGGCTTGGGTGGTTTTCTTCTGATCGTTGAGGGCGAAGGTGCCGCAATTTGTCCCAACGTTCTGCGCAGTGGTGGAAAAATGTGTCAGGAACGTTGTCATTTGAGCGTCGGTGAGGTTTTTGCGAAAGAGATCCATGCAATTTACTCCGGAATGCAAGCCGCGGATCCATCTGCAGAATTAATTTGCTGGTTCTATCTGCCATGGGATACCGAATGGAAAGCTTTTCATGAAGAAGTGATTGAGAAGTCTCCGGAAGGCGTTGTTTTTCAATATAATGCTGAATCCGGTAGTTCCCCTGTCCAGTTAGGAAAACCGCGCTTGATTGGTGATTACTGGCAGTGTATTTCAGAACCATCTGCTACTTACAAAAAGTTTGCAGAAGTCTCAAGTAAACACAAACGCCGCTGTTCCGCTAAAATCATGGTCGGAACCTCTCATGAAGTCGGGTCGATCCCATACGTCCCCGTCCCGGGATTACTTTACCGCAAATATGAAAAATTGGTGAAGCTCGGGACAACCGATGTGATGCAGGTTTGGGGAACCGGTGGGACACCCGGGATGATGAATTTCTCTGCCGGACGTTTAGCTTTTACCGATTTTTCAGTTGAAACAGAAGAAAGTTTTCTCTGTTCACTGGCAGAAACGTTGTGGGCTGGTATTCCTTCTGAGAAAGTAGTAAAAGGATGGAGATATCTTTCGGATTCCTATTCTGAAAATTATCCGTATTCCAACATGATTCAGTATTATGGTCCTGTGGCTGATGGGGTCAACTGGCCTCTTTATCCATATCCGAAGTATAAAACTCTTTTGTCAACGTGGCAGGTCAACCGTGAGATCAGCGGTGACAATGTTTGCGAGTGTTTGAGTAATCATTCTCTGGATGAGATTGTGACGCTTTTTGAGCGTCTTTCTTCCGGCTGGCACAAAGGGCTTGAAACGTTCCGGGATATTGCGGAAACATATCCATTGAATGCAGAACAGAAGCGGGAGATTATCCGGATGGAAGCCTTGGATATTCAGTTCAGAACCTCTTATCATATCATGAAGTTCTATCAGCTGCGCTATCAAGTGTTTCATTCGGAGGAGAACAGAAAAGCCAATATCAAAGCGATGCGTGAAATTGCGGAAGCCGAAATTGTTTTACGCAAGCGGATGTTGGAGCTGATACCGCTTGATCCGGCATTGGGATATAATCCGGAAGCGGAGGGATATAAATACAGTGAGAAAACGATTTCGGAAGGTCTGACACATTTTTCTGAAACATTTGCAGAGCTTGACCGTTTGGAGCAGGGCGATTTCTCCTATATCGGAACAGACGCTTCCTATCTTTTGAACGGCACAGTTGTTAAAATGGAAAATTTCCAGTGGTCAGCAAAACTTGTTGACGGATCTATTCAAATCCATGTTGATTGTGAAGGGAAAGACTCACTTCTTGATGAATTTTTCTTTGCGTTCGATAATGATGGTAAGGATTTTCCGATTCATGCACACTTCGACTCACGCGGGCGTGTTCATATCAAGCCGCCTCATTGTAAAATTCAGGTTGTTGCAGAGGAAAATTCATGGTCTTTTGATATTGACCTTCCCATCTCAGATCTTCCGGGTGGCGAACTGGTTGATATTCGCATGAATCTGAGCCGCGAGATTGGAAATTACAATCAACTCTGGTCCTGGCCGACCGGTTTTGTGCAGGGGCCTTTGCTGAATCATTTGGGCCTGTCATTTTATAATCCCAAAGATATGGGCTTGATTCGTGTAGAATCATGAATAGTAAGGAGTTTTTTGATAAAATGGAAACACTTTGTTGTCCTTGCAACGGGATTGAGATAGGGTGGTTGAAATTAAATTCCACCTGTCAGCCGGAACTTTTTGTTGAAGGAAAAAAGATTGAGTTGATTTGGAAAGATTGTGGAGAAAAACATTTTTCTGCAACCGTTGATTTCGGTGTATTGAATATTCATCTGGAACCATTCTTGAATGGAATCAAGATTCACAGTTCTATCGATTTGACAGGATCGTTGCCGGAATGTGTGATTTTTTCTCCGTTCGTGATTCCGAAATGTGAAATCGACCATGCATTTTTCTGCGGGGAAAAGATGGGACGATGTCTTACTGCGGAATTCCCGGTCAATACGGAACGATCATTCGAGGGAAGATATTACAGTGCCTTATCCTGCGGAAAATCAACGGTTATGATGACAACTCCCCTGGAGCAGCGGTATGATAACTACTTCCGGGGAAATGCTGAAAATAAACTTATGCGCGGCTGGCGGGTCGATTTTGAATTGCGGCATTATGACGCACCGAAACATATTGATTTTGATGTTGTTACACTGCAGTGCGGGAACGGTGTGGAGATTCTGGAACACTATGCGGAAGAAAATGCCGGAATCAAACGGGATTTTTCTGCACCTCCGGCATACGGTTGGAACTCATGGGATTATTACCGCTGGACCATTACGGAAGACGAAGTCATTCGGAATGCGGAGTTTATTGCCGCAGATCCGGTTTTGAAAAAATATGTGAAACGGATCATTATTGATGACGGCTGGCAGTATTGCTATGGGGAATGGGATGCAAATCCCAATTTTCCTCAAGGAATGAAGAAACTTGCAGAACGGATTCAAAATCTTGGTTTTGAACCGGGTTTGTGGCTGGCTCCGACTATCGTGGAACCTCACAGCAGAATTGCCCAATGGGATTATGATATGCTGGCATGTTCGGAAGGTGGACAGCCTTGTTTGGCATATCGCTGCATGGAACGGCAGGGATTCCTGCTTGATCCAACGGTCAAAAAAAGTCAGAAGTTCCTGACGGATTTGTTCGATCGTTATGCCGGAATGGGGTACCGCTATTTCAAACTGGATTTTCTTGCCTCCACAATGGAAGCGCAGCGATTCCACGATCGGACAGTGCCCCGCTGTAAAATTCTTCCGATGGTTATGGAGTCTATTTGCCGCGGTGTGGCAGGCAGAGCGGAACTGCTCGGCTGTAATTATCCGTTTTTTAATGGCAACAGTTTTGTCAATACGGTTCGTACCGGTGGGGATATTCATTCCCGTTGGGACAGTATCAAGCACAATACCCTTTCGGTTGCCGGCTTGTTTTGGGCAAACAAGCGGTTATGGTATAACGATCCGGATTTTGCGGTGTGCAGAAATCCGGAAACAACCAACGATCCGGATTTACAGCGCTTGAAAGCCTGTTATGTGGAATGTCGAAAGAATTCCCCTTATAATGAGGGATTTGAATATGTTCTTTCCAATGCAACGTACCAGGAACAATTGGTTTTACTTTCTCTTGTTCTGATGACAGGCGGTGCGGTGAATCTTTCCGACAATATGCCGTTGTTGAACGAAAAAGGACTTTTCCTCGCAAGAAAAGTCGTCTCTGCTGAATCTGGATTCGGCGGACGTCCCCTGGATTTATTTGAAAGAGGATTACCCGTTTACTGGACTCAAAAACTTCAGAAAGGTGGAAGAGTTCTTGTTATTAACTGGACCGATGAAGAGCAGAATCTGCCGGTAGACTGGTCTCTGCTGGCTCCCGGAATCCGTTCTGTCCGAGATTTTTGGAATGAAACAACTGAACCTTGTCCGGAGCAGATTTCTCTTCCGCCGCACAGTTGCAAACTTTGGGAATTTTAATTGGATTCGCTAAAAATGAATGATTTTATCAATATCTCACTGAATGGCGAATGGGATTTTTTCTATTCGCCACAAAAATTCATATCATCGGTTTCTGAACTTCCAGCATCAGAAATGTTTACCGGGAAAATGGTCATTCCGGGTTATTGGGATGATCATTATGAACTCTTTGATGAAGAGGATTTTTTCGGTTTGACAGCCCGATTCAACCCTGATTACCGCAAGCCGCATTTCCCCATGGGGCGTTCTTTGACACCCCATGCATCCAGCAGTTTTCTGATTGGAACAGGATTTTACCGGAAACGTTTTTCGATAACGGAATCATTCAAAGGTGCGAGTCTTACGGTTGGACCGGCAATGTGGGATTGCTTTGTTTATTGCAATGGTGCTTTTGTCGGAACGGCTGCCGGCTATTCCACTGCAAGCACTTACCAATTGGAAAAGTATCTTGAAACCGGCGTTGAAAATGAATTGATTCTTGTTGTTTGCAATGTTCATGATGATGGCGGTGCTTATCATCGTGTGGATAAAAGCCACGATGGGATCCCATTCGGAACCCGTCCCGGCCAGCATCGCGGATTGGCAGCGCAAGGTTATCAATCGGAACGGGGTGGGATCAATTGCGGCGTTACTCTGAAACTCTTTCCTCAGGCTGAGTTGAGCGATTATTTTATCTCATTTATAGATAATGTTCCTCATTGGCATGTTGAAACCCGTGGTGGAAAAGCGTCTTTGAGCTGGAAGATGTCCTATGCCGGTAAAACGGTGGATTCCGGAGAATTCGAAATAGAAGGCTGTGCGGAATTCATTTCTGCCGTTCCGCCGGTTTTATGGAGTGACCGGAATCCGGAATTGTGCGATATTGAACTGACTCTCAAATCCGGTGAAACGATTACAGATCATGTCGAATTTAAGTGGGGGGCATGTGAGGTCTCCCGGCGTGGAATGGAATTGCTGGTCAATGGAATTCCGACCTTTTTCCGAGGTGTAACAGAACACTGTTATTTTGCGGAAACCACCAATCCCCATTGTGACAAAGCCCGGTATTTACGGGATTTGAGTGTGATTCGTGCGGCAGGTTTTAACTTCATCCGCTGTCATACATGGTGTCCTCCGGATGCCTTTTATGAAGCCTGTGATGAACTTGGTTTTCTTGTTCAAACGGAATTGCCGTCGGTATGGAATTTTGAAGAAGCAGCGGCAATTATCCGGCAAATTCGCCGTCATCCATCTGCGGTTCTTTTCTGCGAAGGCAATGAAAAGATCATTGATGAGACTGCGATCATCCGGTTGGAAAAATTGGTTGCCATGCTGCATGAAATGGCTCCTGGGATGCTTTTCAATCCGCAGGAAGCGATGCGGGGAATCGAATATGAATTTACTCCCGGAAGAAAGATTGTGGAAGCTCCTCTGCGCCATGACCCGGAACGTCTTGACCGTGTCAGAAAATTTGCAGATTGCTTTGGTAATCTTGCCGGAGAATTCAGTTACAATCATGATGAATTTCCCGGCAGAGAAATCATTGAAGCCCGCAATGCCGTTTATGAACGTCCCTGTCTGAATCATGAATCCGGAATCCTCGGCGGTTATTTGGATTTTTCCTTGGAATCCCGCTATGAAAACACGTTTATAGGGACCGATCTGTTCCGTGCTGCACGGGAGCACATGACCAAACACGGGGTTTATCAGAACGCAAAGACTTATTACGAGAAAAACTGTTTATTTATAAGCAGCTGTCGCAAACAGCTTATTGAAAATATGCGGCGTTTGCGTAATCTTGCCGGATTTGATTATCTGGGCGGAATCGATACCCATTGGCATTTGATTGGTTACCCTTGCGGTATTTTTAATGAATTTTATGAGGAAAAATACGGCGAGTCAATCGCAGACGTGCGCCGTTACTGCGGAGAAAGTGTTCTGCTTTGTTCTGCAGGGAATCTCCGAAACCGTCAGGCGGGAACACGCTTTTCCGAAGATATTGAATTTTCCTGTTTTGAAGCACAGCCTCTGTCCGGTGCGGAACTGGAATGGATATTTGAAACAGATAAGCATCAAATCATCGCATCCGGAAAATGTGCGGCTCCGGTGTTTCAACCGGGAAAAGTCGCAACCGTTGGCCACATAGAATTTATTTTGCCGGAATGCGAGACAGGGATTTCTGCTGTTTTGAAAGTGACGTTGCATGCCGGCGATAAAATATGGGATAACCTCTGGAATTTCTGGGTGTTTCCTGCTGAAGAATTTACGACTTCTGAGCATGTAAGAATCACGAATATTCTGGATGCGGATACGGTTGAATTCCTCAAAGATGGTGGTGCTGTTTTGCTGACAGATCATTTCCCGGGAACAGCGAATCCGGAAAACTTCCGATCTCATACATCCGGCAGATCATTAGGACATGCAGGTGCGTTGTTTGATCCTCATCCTGTTTGGGAAAAATTCCCCCATTCCGGTTTTCTGGACTGGCAGTTTTTCCCCATGATGCGAAACAGTCGTTCTTTGTTATACGATGATTCCATGCCGGAATTCAAGCCGCTGTTCGAGTTGATCCCGTCATTCAAAATGGTAAAGCATAAATCCATGCTTTCTGAGTTTATTGTTGGAAAAGGACGTTTGATGATTTCCGGTTTGAATTTTGATATTTCGGATCCGGGAGCAAGGTATATGCTGCGTGCTGTTGTGGAATATCTGGAAAAAGGAAATTATGTATCTGCACCCTTCTGGGATCCGGAAAACTTAATGCTTTGTGCTGCAAATTCCGGTAAGACTGGAAACTGTGGACAAAAGATCGATGCTGGCGGGCGTCCGATCGGCTAAAAATCTTGAATCTTAATTATGCAAAAAACAGCGGATATTCTGTCCTTGGAACGTCCGCTGTTTTTCTTTGGAAATCATCAATATCTGAATCAGCCATTGATGATAGAACGATACCATTCTCCCGTTTTGACCAGTTCGTTTTTCATTGCAGCCATAGGAATCATGACACTGGAAAGAATCCGTTCCGGCCAACGCGGAGACATGACTTCAGAATCCAAATAATCCAGGAAGCCGCGGAGAGTTACAAGGTCAGCACCGTTATGTCCGCCGCCGTTGAGATTGGGGGCAGAGATTTTTTCCGGCAGTCCATTCGCAGGTCTGAAAGTAATTTCTTCTCCGTGAAGATCTGCAATCAGCTCGCCTTTTGTTCCAAAGAAGTGGAAGTTCCGTTCATAATTTTTTCCGCAACTGGTCAATGCCTGAGAGAACAATACCCCGTTGTTCATTTCTCCAGCCATAAATGCTGTATCATCGGTTGCCGCGGGTTCACCGTGACGACGCCACATTACATTTTTTGTTTTACCCCAAACGGTTTCAGCATAAGATTCGCAGAGGTATTGAAGTAAATCGGTGTCATGCGTCAATTTCGCGGTGATGAAGTTACCCCGTTTACCGGAAAATTTATTAATCAGGAACATCCGGGCAAAATCCTGACCGACATCACATGCAGAACGGACCATAACAAGATCGCCGATTACTTTCTTATCAAGCAGTTCTTTGAGTTTTAACGGGATGGGGAAGTTCGGCAGATTCAAACCGATTTGAAAACGGCAGGGGCGGGATGTGACAAACTTGTAAAGTTCTTCCGCTTCTTCCAGTGTCTGTACGATTGGTTTTTCACAATACACCGCTTTTCCCGCTTCAATTGCAGCTTTCACAATTTCAACATGCTTATCTTCATAAGTAGAAATGATGACACTGTCGATTTCCGGCATTGCCAGCAGTTCGCGGTAGTCTGTAACATACGGGATATCCGGACAACGGAAAGAAAACAAGGGCGACACTACGGGATTTTTCCGGAGATCGCAGACTGCTGCCGGACATCCGTATTCCGGAAGATAGTTAATCAAAGTTTCAGCCAACTGCTGTCCGCGCTGACCAAAAGCAATAAATCCGATTTTGTGATAAGTCTGAGCCATATTTTTCTCCTTTGTGATATATTTTTTATTGCAGTTCCGGACAGGTCAAAAGAGCCTGTTCCATAATTTTTTTGCAGAACATGCAATCGGTACAATTCTCTTTACATTTTGATTTTACATTCCAGTAATCCGCCGGAATCCGGGCATTATCAAGGATTTCTCCCCGATAAAATATCCCGTGACCGGGTTCCGTCAGGTCAAACAGGTTTCCGGAAAATTTACCGGAGGTATATGCTTCCAATACCAACCGGGGATTGCTGTGTGTCCGGGTCGCCAATTTTATCATGGGAACGAGTCCCTCGTAATGCCGTACATCTTCCGGACGGATCAAGGTGGAATGAGCAAGATATTCCAGGTGATGCTGTTTATCTGCATAAAAACGACGGCAGAATATCGGATCCTGTGTCATACAGCATTCTTCCTGATTGATTTCTCCCAGATGAGCAACCATATTATCATGGAAGATTTGAAATGCGCAATTCCGTAAACATCCGCTGTTCGCGAGAAGACAGATATTTTTATTGTTTTTTGCTGCCCAATCTGAAATTTTTTGAATGGTTTCCGGGTGATAATTAATATCACGTTGAATACAGAATCCGTCAAATCTTGCCGCGGCATATTCCAATGCTTCAATTGTCCCGAGCTTCATGTTCACCGATGCCCGTATCTCCAACTGCGGAAAAGCTTCTTTTAATACGCCGGCAATAAACCAGGAGGCAGTTGTGACGGAATCCAAACCCGTTTTATCCAGAAACGTTTCGGTAATACGTAACACACGTTCCTTGAGAGACTTACTGATACAATCCGCTCCAAGACAATTTGCATTGAACAGTAAATTGCGCCGGATTCCCATTTTCCCCGCTTCTGCAATATCTTCCAGCAGGATTTGCCATGCCTCATCTTCTTCCAGACCGGATGCCGCTGCCGCAGGGGAACGTGCCCCCGGTTCGTTGCCGGGAGCAAAATAGAGTTCCGCAATGGAATCGGAATAATCTTGAAGAATTTCCGGAAATCGTTCTCCGTATTCATCATCCGGATATTGATAGCCAACTGAAAATTTCATATCAGTCAAGCTTCCATTCTTTATGACGCTTAAACGGCTTTACAAATTTTTTTGTCAGTTTTCCCTGGGCTTCCAAGTGCGCATAACAAGCTCTGATACAGCCTCGTCCGGCTCCAATCGCCGGATTGTTTCGGGTATGCATGATGTGAGGGCAGGGGCCCCCGTTTCCTTTGGGTGAACCGTAATATTGGGGGGATTGGTATTCATCCATAAAGGACTCGTCAAGTTTGACTTTCGGATCCCAGAATGGGTTGAATTCAGGCACCCCGCCGCTGTATGCATTGGAACAACGGGCCAAATCAAGATCGCAATGCTCATATTCGGTATCGCCAATCTTGAATTTCACGCTTTTATCCGTAGGAATTGCATTGCCCGGACACATTTTTGCACACAGTTTGCACCGGTCGCAAAGAGTCCCCGGCAGAATCGGAGGATCATTTTCCAGTTCCGCTTCTGTAATGATGAAAACCGCGCGGACCATCGGCCCAAATTCAGGAGTCAGAATCATTTTACTCCATCCGATTTCTCCCAGATTGGAAACAACCGCTGCAACCCGGAAGCTGATTGTGATATCCGGACAAGGTAATCCGGGGGCAACTGGACGGCTCCGGAACGGTCTTTCTTCTCTTTCTGAGTTGGGATAATCGGTATACCCGTTATAACTGAAAGCATCCCAGTTCGGAAGTGGAACCGCTTCATAACCATGATCTTCGATGAAACATACAATTTGCCGCAAAACATGTGGCATATACCGCCAGTTCATTCCGGAATATCCCATAAATTCATAAATGGAGAAAAACGTTCCTTCCTCAATCCCGCGCAAATATCCTCTTGGAATACGGAATCCGAGACCGATAATTGATTTTGCATCGGGGAAAATATAACGCGGATCCATTTGCTTCGGTGCACCTTTCCAGTTGTCCATAGAACCGATTCTGCAAATATCCGCACCACATGCTTTTGCAAATTTCTTGACTGCCGCTGCTGTCAGCATAGATTTTTCTCCATTTCTATTTAGAAAAGTGATTTGAAATTAATTCTGTTACGTGATATATTATAGCAGTAACAGTGAGCGTTTACCATGTCAGAAACAAACAAAAAAATACCATTTTCGACCATCCGTAAAGATATCCGGGCAATTATGAAAAAAACGGGAAATACGGGACCCGCTGTCCGTCCCGTCGATTTCATTCCCTGTGACTTGAAAATTTGGCTCGGACAGGATTCCGATTTCTTTCATCGGGCATTCTGCCATCATAGAATGATCTTAAAGATTATTCTGACTGGAAAAGCCTCTACTTGTATCGACGGGATCCGGTATCGCCTTGCACCATCGGATGCAGTTCTCTATTTTCCGATGCAAACACATTCCACTGAAATAACTGACCAGGGGACATTTGAATATTTGGCAATTTCTTTTATCGTTGGCAGGGGCAAGTACGAGGCACTTGATGTTTTACGGCATCGGGTATTTTCTCCGGATCCGGAGAATCGCTTTTTGCAGAGAATCTTACGGGCATGGAAAGAGAACAATCAAATGCATGCAGAATTTCTGCTTGCTGAATTGCTGTCATCTGCCGTCGCCCGGCATTCCGGAGAAAACGTAAAAACGGATAATGATTTCGGACGGATTGCAGAATACATCCGGAAAAATTCCAGTGGTGTGATCTCTGTCAAAAAAATAGCTGCGGAATTTGGAATATCTCCCCAGTCTGTCCGGCGAATCTTTCAACGGAATATCAACGGATTGACCCCGGGAAAACTGATTCGGCAGCAGAGATTGATTCTTGCGGAAGAATTATTGTTACGGACTGATTTTTCATTACAGGAAATCGCAGAAAAGTGCGGATTTTCTACTGCATTTTCATTCTCAAGAGCTTTTTGCAGAGAATACGGAGTCCCTCCCGCCCAGTATAGAAAGAATTCGCAGAATTAAAAAGGTTGATAAATGGTATTTTTTATTAGATAATTTGAAAATGCGGTTCACCACGAAAACTGGACAATTTGACAAGGGTAAAGATTACATTTTATCTCCAGAATCAAAGTCAGGAATTGCCAGGAATAGGCTTAATATATTCAAAATTAAAGTTTCATGCCGCGGGGGAATGCTTCATGGCGTAATAAGCCCCACATTTTGTCAATATAAGCCAAAGTATAAAAACTTTCATAGTAGTGAAAGTAAAATGCTCCTTTATCCGTCAGCTCCAATACGCCATTTTTTTCAATAATCATGCCGGTAAGCCGGGCAATTGTCAACTCTGCACCAAATGCTTTTTTCAACGGAACTCCAAAGAACTTTTCAAAATCAGCAATTACAACTTTCGTCGTGTACGCCCGCCAGAAAAGCCAGTAAATCATTCGTTGCCGTATGGAAAAATCACAATGCAATGCCGTTGGAAATAACCCATGATCTATTCTTTTGCAGTATTCTTCAATAGAGAAAGTATTGATCCTGAATTGATCTTTAAGCAGTGAGGTCGCAGAACAGCCGAATCCGATAAAATTATCCCGGGTCATAGATGAATATTTATGCGTTCTGCTTTTCGCGAACGTCCAAATTGAATCCCGGTAACAGCCGATAGAACGGAAATATTCTGTGATCTCGTTCAAAAGATGCCTTTTCTCATTTTTTCTCATTTCCTTTAACGGTGTCGAAGTAAATGAAAAGTCAATAAATGGATAAATGGCTGTATGATTTGCACCACAGTCAAATGCCATTTGGATGTCGCATTTCAAGTCTGATGCCTTTTGCCCCGGTAACGCAAAAATAAAATCCATTGATACGGTCTCAAATTCAGTTAACGATAAAACTTTTTTCATTTCCTGAATATCAATGGCTGACCGACCTAATAAATCCTGAAATTTTTTTTGAAAAGATTGTATGCCGATACTGATGCGGGTAACTCCGGCAGCTTTTAATTTTTGCAGCGTGTCTGTATTGACATCCTGCGGATGGAGTTCAACGCCGATGCCTTCCGTGATCCGGTAATATTTCTGCAAATGCGTGATGATCTCACCGAGCCTGTCCGCCGCCAGAGCCGGAGAGCCACCGCCAAAATAAAGAGATGATACTTCTTTGGGAACGCGTATTCCGGCTGAAACAAGATCGATTTCCGTTTTTAAAGCATCCATATAACGGTTGTATAAATTCCGATCATAAACAACTTTGCAGTATGGACAAAAATTGCAGAGTGTACGGCAAAATGGGATATGGACATATAATCCGGGTTTTTCCACTGCAGCAAGATCAAGTTTTCTGTTCCCGTCAGCCGGAGTAAAGGTAAACGGCTTGAATGAACGAGTAAGAAACATTCTGGTCGCAGTCGTGATTATACTCATCAGATGTACCTCAAATATGTTTTGAGCATATCGAACATGATCCGGAGATTTCCCTGAAAAAGCAGGGTATATTCTGCGACAAAGAAATAGCCGCATTGCTCACATAACCCCGGAATATCAATGCATCTGCCGCATGTGCTGATTTTGCCGTTTTCAATAACAACGCACTGATGACACGGTGTCGGAAAAGAATTATTGACAAGATACGGCAATGCACTTTTCAGATTGAAGATCGGAGAACCTTTCTCAATCGCATCTCTGATCACAGATGCACATTGCTGTTTTTCATCCAAAGAGAGCATCAAGTCCGCAGTATCAGGATATGGCGTGTGAAAATTGAAGGAAACCGCCCGGATATTGCACTCTGTTTCGGCTGTTTTTATGACATCCTGAACAGCAGACACATTTAATTTATTGATTGCCATATATAAAACAATGTTGTCGGAAACTGCATTGCGGATATTTCGTATGATCGTATCATAGGTTTCGCCTCTGATCAGATTATGCTTTTCTCTATCGCCATCAAGAGAGAGCAGAATAAGGTCGGCTTCCGGCAGATCCAGGGTAAAGGTTCCGTTTGTTACCACGTTGACGATGAGAAAACCCATTTGTTTTGCTTCGATGACCAGATCGCGTACAGATTTTTCGCCATCTCGCCAAAGAAAAGTTTCTCCTCCACAAAAGAAAAGGATGCGGCAGCCCATATCATAAAGGGTCTGCATTTCATTGCGGATTTGAGAATAAGGATGTACGACAGCTGTAATGTTATTGACAGAGCAATGCTTACACTTCAAGTTGCATTTGTCGGTAAGGATAACTGTCCCGAGAATCGGTTTTTTCTGTCGGAACAGAATTGTTTTTAATCCGAAAGCCGCAAAATATGTAAATGAAGAAAGTTTCATATTTCAACACCGTTATAAATGAATCATTCTTCGGTAATATACCATCATCCGCAAGCGTTTACAAGTACGGAATGGAAATTTTTGCGTCTATAGGGGGGGCGCGGCGGCGTGCGGCAAGGTTCGAGTAAGTGGCAAAGTTCAGCACAAAAGCCTTTGTGAAGTCTTTTGTGAAAAAATTTGATAAACAGGCAAAATAAATGTGCGCAAAATACCGGACACAAACCAGTTAGGAGTAACATTGCAAACAAAATGATACAGAAACAGCATTTCATTCTAAATAAAACTTTTGACAAATGGTATAACAAAAACTGTTTGTATCTGACACATTAACGGCTGCAATAACGCCCATACATCACCTTTTTTTCAATATCGTATATCGCAATTACGCCACGATGAGCATTTTTAATTTCAATTTTTTCTTTTTGCGCAAGATTTACAATAAGACTATTGCTTGTCGCATAAATAAATTGCCCGGATGGAGATGTGTAATCCGGCATCTCCGGAGTAAAAATCAGCTTTTCATTGAAAATAAGATTCCAATTTTTGAATACTGCAAAATCAACAAAATCAGTAAAATCTACCCTGCATTTCCACTCGGCATAACTTCCGAATCCCGAATTCCGAAAAATATACTTTATTTCTTTCGAAGTGCGTGGCATTAACTCCCATGTTTCAATTGTACCGATTTTTGCCGGACAAACATCAAATTCACCCTTGCTTTCACGAGGAAAATCTAACAGTCCCCATGGCCAATATAATATTTTGCTGTAAGTCCAGCATCCTATAAATATCAACAGGAGAAACGGCACTAAAATGCATAAAAAAGTACGGAGTTTTTTTTCAATTTTTATACGTAGGGAATCCATATAGTAATTTCCTCCATATTTACCAATCGAATTTCATCTTTTTCCATTGTCTCAAATGCTCTTGTTTTTGTGCTTTAACATTAAATAGAAAATCTTTAAGAGAGAGCTGAGCACGTTTGTTGGAGCCAAGAAATGAATCAGATGTAACTTCTTCCCGTGGAATGCCATCTTGATAACGTTTCAATCGCAATGGCTGTCCGGGAATCGCGGAAATAAGTTGATATCCATTTATTAATTTGTTATCGGTATAAATATTTTCAAATGGGGACAATGATGAGTTCAGGATCGAATAGAACATAAAATTTCCATCCCGATAATATAGCTGATACGGTGATAATTGATTATATTTGAACGAATAGGAAAAACCTCCGAAAAACGGTTTCCCATCTTTATATATTCCTTTAGACAACAGCAGGATATGAGGTACTTTATAGTAAACGACCACAAAACCATCGGGGATTCCATTTTTTACCCAAAGGCTGACAAGAATATTTGGATCCGCCTCAAAATTCAGTAACCCATTTATTGCTTTTTTATTATGACGAATTGTCGTTATTTCACTTCCTGCCGGGGTGTCAAACTCCAATTCGGAACGCGAATAGAGATGAAATGTTCCATCTTTTTTTGCTCTTTGATTTTCCTGAAAGAACAATCCCAACCCCTCAATCT
>JAZUCU010000005.1:0-47064 GCA_045639325.1 Victivallales bacterium | reverse complement strand
TTCCGGTGTCTATGGCGGGCTTGCAACTCACGTTCCCATCCCGAACACGATCGATAAGGGGCCCAGCGACGATGGTACTGCACACAAGAGTGCGGGAGAGTAGTTCGATGCCGGATTTTTTTTGCCCTCATGCCTGAAGCTCTAAACGAGTTTCAGGCTTTTTTTTTCTCTTTTTTTTCATACTTACTTGATTTTTTCTGATTGCGGTGATATATTACAATATAATTTATTCCGGTGTCTATGGCGGGCTTGCAACTCACGTTCCCATCCCGAACACGATCGATAAGGGGCCCAGCGACGATGGTACTGCACACAAGAGTGCGGGAGAGTAGTTCGATGCCGGATTTTTTTTTGCCCTTTTTTTACTCTTCTACTTGATTTTACATACTTTTGGTTGTAACTTACTTATCCATTACAAATTTTATATCTCGGGTATATTTTATGTGCAGTTTCAAAAAAATTATTATTTTTATTTTATGCTTCTGCTGTGCAGCGATATTTGCTGAACAGACTTCCATGCTGCCGTCTGTCTGCATTTTTAAAGGTAAAAATGGTGCGGGGACCGGTTTCTTCGTAGAAATCAAAGGGCAGCTTTGTATTATTACGAATAATCATATTTTATTGGAAATGGAAAATCCAGAGATCATCGACGTCAACGGCAGAAAAATTTCTTATGATTATGCCCTTTTGTCACCTGACCGCGACCTGGCATATATTCCTATCCGTAACTATGCTGTTCCTGGATCTTTATTTAAAATCCACCCTGCTCCGGAATCGACGGTACCAGGCACATCAGTTGAGGCATTGGGAAACAGTCTAGGTGGCAATGTTCTGGTTTCCGCCAAAGGAAAATTTCTTGGTGCGGGTCCCGGTTTAATTGAAGTGGATTCTCCGTTTGTTCTCGGCAACAGTGGTGGTCCGGTCATTCTCAGCAAAACGGATCAGGTGATTGGAGTTGCGACACATTTGGAAATTATCCGTGATCCGGAAGTCTCGTTAATCGGTTCCCGTTATGAAGTGAAGCGCAGAAAACCGGCAGTCCGCCGTTTTGCTACGCGCATTGATGATATTGATCTTGCGAAATTGGAACGTGTCACATTGGAACAAATCCGAGCAGATTATACGGAATATGCACAAATTCTGAAAATTTATAATGAATTTCTTACAGTTATTCAAGGACAAGTTGATTTAACATCTATTGAAGAACTAAAAAAAATGCGTTTTAGACTTCCGAAATATCGCACTGCCCGCAAATGGAATTCTACGTATCTTGGTAAAGAATATGAAAAAAAATATAAATTACTGGATGAGATATTAAAAAAAATCTTTCCTGAAGATGAATATAATTTCAGCATGTCCCAAACTGACCGGCATGAAAAATTAAAACAAATCTGGAATAAGCATCAATCCGGCATAAAAATCAAGATTATGCCGATTGGATTTGAGCAATGTAAATTTTGTCGGGGTAGTGGCGAATTCACCTCTTTTATTGAGAAAGATAATCCTGGGAAGTTGGATAAATATCAAATTTCAAAAAAAACTTGTATCTTATGTAATGGTAAAGGCAAATTTCCAATACGTCCTGCTACACGATATGTGATGTTCAGCAAAGTTGCGATAGCCGAATTGACTTCTGTCATTGAACCGGAAAAGCGTGAAATTTGCGGACTTCGTTTAGGCCGTGATTGCGTCCAGGTTCTTTCACATGATAAAAAATACAAAAAAAATTATTGGAAAGTAGTGAGAGACGGCTGTTTTCGCATTTTGCGTTATCCTGGCAATTCCACATTTCCGGAAGCGATTGAGACACGATTTTATTTTTTCGGAAAAAAATTGATGCGGGTTGAATTATATTTCCCCATTGTGGATGAAAAAAATGCAGTCCGTACGGAGATTAATTTTTATAAAAAGTATCTTCCCGGGTGCAATGAGAGTAATATTTCTGTTTTATTGCAATATCACCAGAAGATCAATCATCCGCTGATCAGCAACGACCATGTACATTTGAGTGCAGATGTTTTCCATTTTTTCTATGGTAAAATGAAAAATCAGGAACATGTTGCAAGCAATGCTTATTCCTATTTCCCGGAGTTCATTTCAGAAAAGGATTTTCAGGATCCTGTTGGAATGTTTATGGTACACCGTACCTGGGGACGTGGATGTATTTGTGAGAAAAACGGAGTGGACGTGAAAAAATATTTAAAATTAACTATAAGTCATCCGGATTATGATTTTGTAAAAAATCTGCTGACGGATTCTTTATCCGGCATACAATTTTAATCAGATATTAAAGGAGTAACGATGTTATCAGAACGCGCCTTATTGATTGGCGAACTTTTGGAAGAAGCCTCAAAAATCGCATTGAAATTCTATCATGCACCATCGACGGAACTGAAAGAAGATCAAACGGTTGTTACATTAGCTGATAAAGCGATCGAGAAATATATTGTATCCCGCCTTGAAGATGTGGAGAATGGTGTTTATGTTATTGGAGAAGAAACGAGCGAGACAAAATCTCCGGAATATATTGAGCAGGCATTGAAGAATAAAGCCTGGGTGATCGACCCGATTGACGGGACAAGTATGTATGCCTCCCGGATTGCTCTTTGGGGTATTTCTATCGGCTATGCAGAAAACGGAGTGTTGATTGATGGCGGTGTACTGGCACCCTGCACTGCGGAAATGCTGTTATCATCCAACGGGAAAGCCTATTATACACCGGTCGGAACGACTGCTGATGTAGCGAATTGGCGGGAACGGATTGAAGAAATCACAACACCGCAGCTTGATTTTGACGGAAAAGTTGTGATTGGAGCGGGACAGCGTCAGGTTCATGCGGGCCGTTTTACCTGCAAGAACACGATCAACGCGTTTTGTTCGACGATTTACTGTTGTATTCTGCTTGCGACGGGGCGTCACGGAGCGATGATCAGCAATGCGAAATTATGGGATTATGCGGGTTCGATTCCTGCGTTGGCGAATATGGGCTTTTATTGTGCGTCGATGTCGGGCAAAGTTGATGTATTGAACGGTAGGATTTCTGCGGAAAATTATGCGTTGAGCAACGATGCGAAGACGCCGTTTCTGGCGAATGAATCGATTTATATTTCATCGAAGAAAGAATATGCGGAAAAAGCCCTCGGTATGTGGGAACAAATTCAGTAATATAAAGGAGTTGAACGATGTCGGATGCGGGAGAAAATGCAGGAATTTCCTTTGGTCAGGAATTGATTCGCAAAGGAGTTCATTTGAGTTCATTGTGGATGGTTGCGCTGATTTTTTTCTGGCGTTATGACCTGCTGCACCTGTTTTATTTTTTTGGAGTGTGTTTTATTCTGAATATTCTGTGTGAATTTGCCTATTCCATGAATTGTCCGGTGATTGCGCCGCTTTATGGAACACTGTTCCGTTCCATGCTGCGCAAGAAACCGCAGAGAGGGGAATGGATCGTGAGCGGAAGTCCGCCGGTTTTTGCGGCTGCAGCGCTGGTGTGTTTATTGTTTCCGCAAGCGATTGCCGCGATGTCCCTCGGGGTGATGTTGACCGCAGATACGGCGGCGGCATTGATCGGGCGTCGATTCGGCAAACACAAATTGAATAAGAGCAAATCGGTTGAAGGTACGGTTGCATTTATTGTTGTCGGGATATTATTTTCTGCATTTATTCTGCGTGTGAGCGGGGAAATGACCTGTGGGCTGATGATTGGCGCAATCATTGGTGTTATCCTTGCGGCGGTTGCAGAACTTTATGAAAAACAATTGCATCTGGATGACAATCTGACGATTCCGATATTGACAGGTCTTCCTGCGACATTAATTTTTTATTTCTTTTGAGAAGGCGGTATAAAATGGTAAAGAAACCGGCATCATTGCATTTTGTAGGAATTGCAGGAATTGGTATGAGTGGTGTTGCTCAGGCAGCGGCATCGCTGGGGATTCGTGTTACGGGCAGTGACCGTGCGATTCATGCACCGGAGAACAAAAAGATTCTTGATTCCTTGCGTAAACAGGGGATCGTTTTATATGATCAGGATGGATCTGTGTATCATGATTATACGCCGGAAATGCTTGTATTTTCTACGGCGGTGGAAGAGGGCAACCCTGATTTCCGCCCGGATGTTGCGCGTCTGCACCGTTCGGAAGCCGTCACTCTGCTGGTTGAGCTGATGAAAGGCAAGAAACTTCATGCGGTGGCGGGCACTTGCGGAAAGACGACTGTTTCCGGCTGGCTGACTGCGGCATTGAGTCATCTCTCTGCAGACCCTGTGAGTTTGTGCGGTGGATTGATGAATGAGTTCAGCGATGAGACTTATTGCGGTAATTTCCGTAACGGAGCGGGAGATGCGTTTGTTCTGGAAGCGGATGAAAGCGATAAAAGTCTGCTGAATTATACGCCGGACAGTGCCATTCTTCTGAATATCGGGGAAGATCATTATTCCCGGGAGGAAGTGGCAGAAGTTTTTGCGACCTTCCTGCATAAAGTGAAAGGTCCGTGTGTGATTGAAGACAGGGCGTTTCTGGAAATCGGCGCAGAACGCTTGAAAGGCTGTCAAATTATTCTGGTGAGTGGTGACAAAGATGCACCGTCCGAAATTGCGGGATATCCGGTAAGAAAATTGCAAAATGTGACAACACGCCGCGGCGGATTTTACTGTACTTTTGCGGATATCGGGGAAGAATTTCTTCTGCCGGTGCCGGGAGTCCATTCTGCGATGAATGCATTGGCCGTCTTTGCACTTCTTGCGGCATTAGGCTATGATGAACAAGCTGCGTTCCGTGCGATACAGAAATTTTCCGGCGTCTGGCGTCGATTTGATTTCTGTGGAAACTTGAAAAATGGTGCGGTGATCTATGATGATTACGCACATAATCCGGATAAAATCCGTTCAGCCGTTCTGACTGCGCAGGCAGTAGCCGGGGATGGAAATGTGCATGTGGTATTTCAGCCGCATGGGTTCAAACCGCTGCGGATGATGCGGGAAGAATTATTCCATATTCTGGAAGAAATTCTGCAGCCCGGAGACCGGTTCTCTTTTCTCCCGGTATTTTATGCCGGCGGGACAGCTGCCTTTACTCCGACTTCGGAAGAAGTGACAGCGGATTATAATGCCCGCACAAAACGGGCTGTGTCGTATGGATATTATGAAACGCGCGCCGCGGCAGTCAATTCGTTGGAAGAATCTGCGGATGATAAAGCATTGGTGCTTATCATGGGCGCGCGTGATAATTCCCTTTCGTTATGGGCGAAAGAGACCGGCCGGTCAATATAATTTATTCGATTTTTTCTCTGCACAAACAGCGGACAATTTAGCCTCGAGAGCGGCAAAGATTTCATTGGTGAGATTTCTTGCGCTTTCGGGGCAATTTGTTACACATGCCATGCAGGTGATACAGCGATCCGGATTTGTTGTTTTCGGATCGATCATCGGAATTGCGCCAGCGGGACAAACCTTTGCACATTTTCCGCAGGAAACACATTTGCTGCTGTCGGCAGCTGGATGGAACGGGACGCCTTTGAAATCTTTATACGGGTGTTTGCCTGGGACTTCAACGGGAGCGGTATCGGGATTTGCGATTCGCTGCAGAATGATGGATGCGAAGGATTGGAGTTCTGTCTGATCTTGCGCGTCCGGTCTTCCTGCGCCGAATTTCCGGACAAAAGAATGTTCAGTCACAGCTTCGATCGCGGCAATGCAGAGGAATCCATTTTGAGAAAGGATATCTTTCATTTCCAGCAGAGTATCATCAATGGCGCGGTTGCCGAATGTGGTGACGAGGATGGCTTTTGCGCTATCGGCTTTCAACGTCTTGAGTTTATCGGTTGCGGAGAATGGGATTCTGCCGCCGAAAGAGGGGACGGAGATCAGGCAGATATCGTTTTCCGTGAGCTGGAGAGAATCGAGTTTGACGGAAGCGGGAGTGAAGTCGATGGTCTGTTCAACGTGCATGGCATCGCCGAGGATTTCTGCGACTTTTTTTGTTCCGCCTGTGGGGCTGAAAAAGAGGTTGTAAAACATAAACACCTTAACTTTTTTTCTTGTTGAGGTAATATCAAAAGTCTTCAAAAAAGTCTGAAAACTCTTGTTGTGATCTGAAAACGGAGCGTTTTTGGCTTGTCCTGCCGTAGCCTTGGCGAAGGTGGATGGTAAATAATCCACACCTTGTCACGCATAGCCGTAAGGCGATGCCGGATCAAACGATCATTTTTACCTCATCAACAATCTTTTTTCAGTCAAATTCTGCCGGACTTTTGAACTTACCTCTTGTTATGATATGTAATAATGGTTAGAATAATCCGCTTTCCTTACATCCGGCAATGATCATTTGAACCGCAACTGCAGAAATGATCAAACCTGTCAACCGGATCAATGGCCCAAGTAAGTGCAATTTTTCCAACATCTGGTTGATACCGATGGAAAACAACATCAGAATAAAATTGATCAGAATGGCGCCGGACAGAGAAATGATGACCGTTACCAATCCATGTTGTGCAGCACCGGAGATACTGGCTGCAATGGTTCCGGGTCCGGCAATCAAGGGAGCGGCGAGAGGAACCAGAGAAAGATCCGTAAAATTCTGCCGCAACTGATGTTCCACACGATTGATAAAACGTCCTTCTCGAACGGCGGTAAGCCCGATAAGGAAGAGGACGATCCCGCCTGTGATTTTAAGGGAATACAAATCCACGCGGAATATTTTACTGAGGATAATTTCACCGGTTCCGGCGAGGATGGAAAGGATCACCAGGGCGGCGATGGATGATTTCCATGAAAGTTCCCAGACTTGTTTTTTTGTCAATTTCGGTTCGTATGTGGCAAGAAACATTACTTTGCTTGCGGGGTTGAGCAGCGCGAGGAAGTACAATCCGTTTTCCAGAATCAAGTTCCAGGACAAATCCGTCATCATTCAATATCCTTTACATTCTGTTTTTGTTCTGCCTACAATATACAGCTGATTTTAATTATTTCAAACGAACGATCGGGCATATATATGATTTTCAGCAGAAAAAGTGATCTATGTACAGTCGGGACAGCGAAAAGATAAAAAGTTTGGTTGAAAAATCGGAAAAACGTGATACATTTCTGAAAAAATGAAATTAAAGGAAAAAGATTTTGAGCCGTATAAAAGAAAATGAATCACAGGAAAGCCGCGGAGATAATTTAAGTGAACGCCGTGGGAATACACTGGGCGTGAAAGCGATGTTTCTCATGCTCCGTATTTTGCGTTTGAAACGGACATGCGAATTTGTCTGGTTTATCACGTTGTTTTATGTGCTGTTTGACCATGTGGCGCGGAGACGGGCATCGTATTATATCCGCCATCGCTTTCCCAATGATAATTGGCTTCAGCATTGGTATCACATCTGGGCATTGTTTACGAGTCAGGGGCAGGCGTTGATTGAAGCGGTTGCCATTCGTGACGGTCAGACAACGATTCGTGAAATCGGGCGTGAGATGGTGGAAGAAGTGGTGAAGAATCCGGAAGGGATGATCCTTCTCTGTTCTCATTACGGTCAATGGCAGGGGATGATGCGTGTGATCAGCCTGACGAACCGTCCGGTTCATATCCTTGTCCGCCCGGACCGCAATGTGAATGTGGATAAATTTATGGCGGCGAAAGAAATTCAGATGAAGATCAATGTGATATCAACGGAGTCGGGGATGGGTGGACTGCTGGATGTTTATGAGGCATTGATGAATGGCGATACGGTCTGTATGATGGGTGACCGGTGCCGGGAAAATGAATCGGTGGAAGTTGATTTTCTTGGCGGAAAGGCGAATTTCCCGGTGGCTGCATTTATGATGAGTGCCCGTACGGGAGCGCCGGTGATTCCGGTATTTTCTCACCGGGAGGATTGCCATGCGACAACGGTTGTGCATTTTTATGATCCGATTTATGTCAATAACGCAAAGGGCAGAACCCGCGAGAGACTGCAGCCTGCCGTTGAGCAATATGTAAAGATACTGGAAGATATGGCGATGAAATCGCCTTTTGAATATTATCTGTATGAAAACATCTGGACAACAGAAGAAGGTGCAAAATGAGCCGGAGCAAGAAAGAAATCCCTTTTGAAGAAGCCATGACCGCATTGGAAGAATCCGTTGCAAAAATGGAAGAAGGGAATGTGCCGCTGGAAGAAATGATCCGTCAATATGAAGAAGCCCGGAAAATGGCGGCATATTGTCAGAACATTCTGAACGGAATGAAAAAGAAAATCGAGATCCTGACCCGGGAATCGGGAGATGGTCAGTGGCGTGATATGAGCCGGGAGGAAGCCGTTCCCGATGAAAACGATTTCTTTGCGCTGCAGAATGACGACGAAGGAAACTGATTGATTTATGCTTTCCCGTTGTATTACATTATTTCTGGTGTTCTGTAAGATTTCAGCCATCACCATGGGCGGCGGCCTGGTAATGATCCCCGTCATGGAGAAAGAATTTCTTGAAAAACGGAACATGTTGACCAAGGAAGATATGCTGGATACGGTGGCATTCGTTCAATCCATGCCCGGAGTGATTGCCGTCAATATGGCGTTGATGATCGGTTATCGAGCGGCGAAACTGCCGGGTGCATTGGTGTCCGCATTTGGAGTTGTGATACCGCCGTTTTTAACGATTCTGCTGATTGCATTCTGTTTTCAGACCTTGAGCGGGAATGAAGCGATGAGCCACATATTCAGCGGTGTCCGTGCGGCGACTTGCGCATTGATTCTGCTTTCTGTGATCAAAATGGGAAAAAGCGTGTTCAAAAATCACTTTGCAATATTGATTGCGGCCCTGGCATTTCTGATATTTGTTCTGATTCCCCATATAAATGCAATCTATGTATTGTTGGCTGCCGGTGTTGTCGGACTTGTGTTGCCCCAAAGCATCACCACGGTTCCGAAGAAGGAAGGGGAAAAGAAATCATGACCATTTTTCAATTATATCTGCTTTTTGCTAAAATCGGCTTGTTTACGTTCGGCGGCGGCTATGCGATGATTCCGCTCTTTCAGGATGAATTGGTGGTACGTCATTCGTTCATCAGCCCGGAAGATTTTGCCAATATGGTAGCTCTTGCACAAATCACACCCGGCCCGGTGGGGCTTAATGCAGCGACATACGTCGGTTATACTCAGATGGGATTTGCCGGTGCATTGGCAGGGACTTTGGGCTTGATGACGCCGTCCTTGCTGCTGGTGACATTTGCGGCAGCTTTCTTTTTATATTTTCGCGACAGCAAACCGATTCAGCGTTTACTGAGCGGCGTCCGCCCGGCAACGATTGGATTGATTGCGGCAGCTGTGATCTTTTTTGCGGATTCGTCGATTTTCCGTACGCCGTTGAGTTCGTTATGGACGGGGAATGCAGGAAATTTTGCAATCAACTGGCGTGAGCTTCTGATTTTTGCAGCCGTCCTGGTTACCCAGTGGAAATGGAAGTGGAATCTTGTTGCGACGTTATTTGGTGCCGGATTCGTTTCCCTGCTGCTGTATATGATCTGAAATAGTGCTGTATAACCCGGTTTTCTTTCTGTATTCGGAGGGGGCAAGCCCGGTTTTCTGCTTGAAATAGTTGGAAAAGTAATATTGATCCGAAAACGTCAGGTGGTCGGCGATCTCTTTTACGGATAAGTGAGAATATTGCAGCAGACTTTTTGCATTTTCCATTTTCTTATCCATCAAATATTCGTAGGGTGTCATATTGAAAAATTTCCGGAATGACCGGATGAGATGGGCATCGGAAACATTATTTGCTTTTGCGTAATCGGCGAGTCTGAAATTTTTTTCGACGGCGTGATCCAGAGTATATTTCAGCTTTTCCATATCCGGCGGCAGTTGAACTTCGCCCCCATAAATAAATTTTGCGGCATCGGCAGCAAATTGATGAAAAATCAATGCCGCCTGCTGATTGGCAAGGGGGGAATCGTGATAAATTTTCTTCATGGCCTCAAAGTGTTTTTTGAGCTCATAACAATCCGGAATGCAGTAAATTTCCTCCAGCGCGTAAGTGCGGAGAATGTATTTCATAAAATCGCCGTCAACTTCAAAAAAAAGTTTTGTCCACGGATTTTTTTTATCCGGCCAGTACCGGTGATTGCTCTCCGGCGTCAGGAAATAAATACTGTTTTTAGTGATGTGGAAAGTTTTGCCGTTGATTTCCAGCGTGCCTGCTCCGTCAAGAATGAACTCAACCGTACAATATTTGTAGCTGTGACGGCGTATGACGGGAGTCTTGGCGGTGGTGGAAGTTTCGGAGGCATAATAGAGGGAAAAAGGGAAATTTTTCCGGTAATTGAGTTTGTGCTCAGACATCAATAATCCACATCCTTATTAAAATTTTATTCATGAAATTTTAGCAATAAAAGCGAAAAACGGATTGACTTTTTCAATTAACTTATTACATTATATTGTAAATCGGAAAAATCAACCCCGGAAAACAACAAAACAGGAGTTTTTTTATGAAAACATTGAAAATTGGAGCCATTGCCACAGGCGGACGCGGTCGTAATGCCTGGCAGGCTCACATGCCGGATCAGGGTGTGGAGATGGTGGCAGGTGCTGACATTTCCGCAGAAGCCAATGCTGCGTTCAAAGAAGAGTTCCCCAACGCAGAAGTTTTCACAGACTATCGCGATGTATTGAAGATCAAAGACATTGATGCTGTCTTTATTTCCACTCCGGACTATTGCCACGAAGAAATGGCAATTGCTGCGCTCGAAGCCGGTAAAGCTATCTACCTCGAAAAACCCATGGCTATTACCATCGAAGGTTGCGACCGTATCCTCAAAACTGCAATGGAAACCGGTTCCAAACTCTTCATCGGCCACAATATGCGCCACTTCCCCGTCATCCTCAAGATGAAAGAAATCATCGACTCCGGTATGATCGGTGAAGTACAGTGCGGATGGTGCCGTCACTTCATCAACTACGGCGGCGACGCTTATTTCCGCGACTGGCATTCCGAACAGAAAAACGCCAACGGCCTGCTCCTGCAGAAGGGCGCACATGACATCGACGTCATGCACTGGCTGATGGGCTCCTATACCAAGTCTGTTGTCGGTATGGGTATGCTTTCTGTTTACAATCGTTGCGGACGCCGTTCCGAAGATACTCCCGGATGTGCAAAATGGGATGCAGCCCAGTATCCTCCGCTGGAACAGACCGGCTTCTCTCCCGTGATCGACGTGGAAGACCACAACATGATCATGATGCAGCTGGAAAACGGCGCACAGGCCACTTACATGCAGTGCCATTACGCACCGGATGCCGAACGTAACTACACCTTCATCGGTACACTCGGCCGTGTGGAAAACATCGGTGACAGCGGTGAATGTGAAGTTCATGTCTGGAATCGCCGTGGTCCCCGCAATACTCCGGACGTGATCTACAAGGTCAAACCGCCGGTCAAGAACAGCTCTCACGGCGGCGCAGATGCTCCGATCGTCCAGAACTTCCTGGATTTTGTCCGCTTTGATGCCAAGACAAATACCTCTCCGATTGCGGCACGTAACTCTGTTGCAACGGGTGTGCTCGGCCATTACTCCATGCGTAACGGCTGCAACTGCCAGCAGATTCCTCAGCTTCCGAAAGAAATGATCGAATATTTCGAAAACGGTCAGAAGAAAAAATAATTTTTTCTGAATAAATCGGAAACGAGATGCGACGGGATTGGTCATGATAACATGATCGATCCCGTTTTCTTTTTTATTATAAAAAATGTTATTTTTTCATCAAACAGGGTGCAAACAGGGTATATAAAGGGGTAAAATAGCGAAAAAAAACAAAAAAAAGGCAAGAATCTTACAGTTTTTACTTGCGAAAAAAGGTTTTTGATGTAAATTACACAATACGTGTATTCTGTTTATATGATACGCACGTACGAGGAACAATGAAAAAGTAGAAAAAAACATAACGAAAGGTAATAAAAATGAGCAACACCAATTTCATTCTGGCAGCAGGCAATGCCCCGGCTGCCGCTCCCGCAAAAGCTGCCCCCGCACAGGCAGTGACTGAACAGCCCGCAACCGCTCCCGGCGCAGCACAGCCCCAGCAGCCCGGTCTTCTGGATGGTCTCGGCAGCATGTTCCCGTTCATCCTGATCATCGTTGTCATGTTCTTCCTCATGAGCCGCAGCCAGAAGAAGGAACAGAAACGCCGTCAGGAAATGCTTGATGCTCTGAAGAAGGGTGATGAAGTTGTAACAGCTGGTGGTATCCATGGTAAAATTGCTGAAATCAAAGAAGATATCATCGTTCTCGAAATCGCAGAAAATGTGAAAATCTCCATCAACAAAGCCGCTGTTTCTGCTCCCAAAACTGCTCCCGCAGCTGCTGAGGTAACCAAAAAATGAATAAAAGACCCGTCTTACTCCGCACTCTGTTCGCCATCATTGTTGTTGGCGTACTGATCGCGTCCATGTTCCCCTTCAAGGAAAAGGACTTCTTTGATACTCTGAAAACTCTCCTTGACAAACCGGAAGATCCCCTGGTCAAGGAATTGATCGCAAAATCCCGTCAGAAAATGGCGGAAGACAAGATCAAATATCCTTACGCATCTGCCGCTCTCGAAGCCGCATGCAAAGAAATCCAGGTTGCCGGTCCCGATGGTCAGAAGTTCCCTGTCGACCTGACAAAACTTCTCAAGCCGGTCATCACAAAGTCTCAGAAATTGCAGAACAATGGTGACGTGATTTCTCTGGTTCGCAAAAATGCTTCCAGCGCATTGCACCTCGGTATCGACCTGAACGGTGGTGCTGAATTCCTGCTGAAGCTGGAAGCTGGCGACGAAAATGCCAAAGCCAACTTTGACAAATATCGTGACAATGCCATCGAAACATTGCGCAAACGTCTGGAAAGCAATAATATCTTTGAATCCGAAATCTCCCCTGCCGGTCAGGACCTCATTTCCGTCCGTGTTCCCGTCAGCAACAAGGATGAAAAAGCCAGACTCGAAAAACTCATTCTCCGCAGCGCAAAACTCGAATTCCGTCTGGTACACCCCGACAACAATGCCGAGGTCCAGAAATTCGAACGTTATCTTGCCAACGGCGGCGATCCCGAAAACTATCCGGATACTCCCCCGGAATGCGAATTCCTTTCCATGGAAGAACGTGACAGCAACGGCAACCTGTTCTACCGCTGGACTCTCGTTGAAAACGAAGTGCAGATGGAAGGGGATCAGGTCGAAGATGCTACTGTTCACCTGAATGAATTCAATATGCGCGAAATCGGTTTGACTTTCAAGCCGAAGGGAGCTGTTGAATTCGGTAAAATCACAACAAAATGGGTGAACCACCGCCTGGCTATCGTTCTCGACGGACAGCTTTACAGCGCTCCGAACCTGCGCGAACCCATTCTCGGCGGCCGTGCTTCCATCAGCGGTAACTTCTCTCAGGATGAAGCCAAGAGTGTTGCTGATGCTCTGGTCAGCGGTTCTCTCCCCTTCAAGATCACTATCGCATCCCGTTCTGATATCGACGCAACCGTCGGTACCGATACCATCACCCGCAGCTTGTACAGCGGTATCATCGGTACAGTCCTGGTCATGCTCTTCATGATCATCTACTACCGTTTCGCCGGTTTCATTGCCAACATTTCTCTGATCTTCAACGCATTGATCCTGCTCGGTGCCATGGCTGCGTTTGACGTTGTGCTGACACTGCCCGGTATTGCCGGTATCATCCTTACCATCGGTATGGCTGTTGACGCAAACGTGTTGATTTACGAACGTATCCGTGAAGAAACAGAATCCGGCAAATCTCTGCGTCATGCAGTGGATATCGGGTTCAACCGTGCGTTCTCCGCCATTATGGACTCCAACTTGACAACCATGTTTATCGGTTTGATCCTGTTCTGGCAGGGTACTGGGGCAATCAAAGGCTTTGCCATGACATTGGTTATCGGTATCTTCACAACTCTGTTCACCGCTGTGTTCCTGACCCGTCTGCTGTTTGACCTCTTCCTGCGTATCCCGTTTGTGAAGATGGAAAAACTGAAGATGATGATGTTCCTCCCGAATCCCAACTTTGATTTCAACAAAATTTCCAAAAAGTTTGCGATTCCGCTGGCAGTTATCCTCTTCGTCGGTTCTCTGGTTCTGTTTGCGGTCAAAGGCAGAGATCTGCTCGGTATCGACTTCACTGGCGGTACTCAGCTCCTGGTTCAGTATGTCCCCAAAGATAAAGCTGCTCCCCAGATCCCTGTTTCTGACATCGACAGCTGGCTGAAGAATGCCGGTTACGACTCCAAGTCTGCATACAAGAAGGTGACAGACGAAGCCTTCAAAGACGGTGCCAGCATGTTGGAAATCGTGATCCGCAGCCGCGATGATCATTCCACAGTTTCTTCTGCTATCAGCGATGAACTGATCAAGAAACTGGACGCAAAATATCCTGATGTCAAGTTCACCATGGTATCTGAAAATACGCTTGGTGCTCTGATCGGGGGCGCATTCCTCAAGTCTGCGGTCTTTGCTCTGATTCTCTCCATGATCGGTATGATCATCTACATGGTGATCCGCTTCCAGTTCTCCTATTCTATCGCTGCAAACATTGCATTGATCCACGACGTTGTGGTTTCCACCGGTATCTACGTTGCGCTCGGCGGACAGCTCTCCATGCAGGTTCTGGCATCCATCCTGACCCTGATTGGTTACTCTGTCAACGATACCATCGTTACATTCGACCGTCAGCGTGAAAACCTTGGTTTGCTCCAGAATGGTTCCATGACTTATAAAGGCATTGTGAACTTGAGTATCAATCAGACACTTGCCCGTACGATCCTGACATCTCTCTCCGTGCTGTTGATCCTGGTATCCCAGCTGGTCTTTGGCGGAGACGGTATCCGTGACTTCGTAATGGTCATGTTGATTGGCTGTATTACCGGTTGCTATTCCTCTATCTTCATTTCTCCGTTCATCACTGCCTACTGGCATAAATCTGTGAAGAACGTGAAAGAAGAAACTGCGGCAGCTGCACCGGTTGCAGAAGTCAAAGCAGACTGATAAACGTACTGCACGTTGCAAATAAATTGCGGGCGTGAAAAACAGTGAATTCTGTTTTTCACGCCCGCATTGTTTTTTATAGTTTCGATTATATTACATTCGCAGATTTTTGCGGAGTTGTTTCAACGTCATACCGCTTCTTTTTCTGACAAAGGAATGAAGATGCGTCACATTATTCATTCCGACAGTATCGGCGATTTCTTTGAAATTCAGTTCTGTTTTGAGCAGCAATTCGCGGATTCTTGCAAATCGGAGAATGGCACGGTATTCTGCCGGATTTGTCTGATAATACCGGAGAAAAAGCCGTCTCAAGTGCATGGCGGAATAATCAAAATCAGCCATAATATCTTCCAGTTTCCGTTCAAAATTAATGTCATTATCAATGGCTTTTTTGAAGGCATCCAGTTTCTCCGGTACGCTTTCCCGACTTTCACCATCTGAGTGTGTGACAAATTCCGCAAGGACGGACATCATAAGAAATTCCGCCGCTTTTTTATTTGCCGCAGTTGCCGATTTGATCAGCTCTGCTGTGCGGCTGAAGACATCGGTCAGATACTTTGTTTGCACGGGAGAAAGGGGAACAATCATGGGGAGTTTGATGCTTTGATCGCAATCTGCGAATGTGAGTGTCATACTTTTTACATCCCAGCGTAAATTATCGATCCACCCGAGCGTAACATAATTGATTCGCCGTTCATCAAAAGCGAAATCAATAGTGCAGCCCGGCGGCAGCAGAAAGAGAGACATATTGGTTGCACTTCCGATAAATTCGCCGCCCGGCGCATAGAAATCCATGTGCTTGACACCGGAAATGACAAGGCCCAGAAATACGCAAAATGTCTTCTGGCGCAATGTCTGTTTTTCGGTATATAATTCCGATGTTGTAATGTTGATATTCATAAAGCAAAAAAATGTTTGTTTTATATAATTTTGTTTTTTACATGTACTATTTTAATATATTATCACATATTTTAAGATTTGCAAATTATAATTACAAATAATATAGTATATTCAGATAAACAAATAAAAGAATTCGGTCTGATTTCTGAAAAGTGGTAAAAAAACTTTGAGAAATCGGAAAACAAACAAGCAAAAATAAGGAAATGTAAAACATGAAGAAACTGTTTCTGACCAATCTGTTTTTTCTTGCCGCAGTGATGATTTGTTATGCCGTGCCGCAATATCTTGTAGTTGCTCCGGCACCGTCAAAATTTGAACGGACAGCTGAAGAAGAACTGCAATTATTCTGGCAACAGCTTTATGGCAGAAAATTGGAAAAAGTTTCTGCAAGTGAAGCCAAAAACAAAGCCGCAATCTATCTCGGGCAGACCGATTTTGCAAAAGCCAACGGCGTGGATTTTGAAAAATGCGGCAGAGAAGAATGGGTCTTGAAATCCGTCGGGGATTCCCTGATTATTTCCGGCGGTCGCCCGATCGGTTCTCTTTATGGCGTTTATGAAATGCTGGAAAGACTTGGTATTGCTTTCCTGTCACCGAATGAAACTTATGTACCTACCAATAAACCTGCACTTCCCAAATTCAATGAAAAGCGCAAACCTGATTTTGACGGCAGATTGATCTTTGACGGAATTCCGCTCCTGCTTCATCGTACACAGGCAACGCAGAAACCGCGGGATATGTATACGCTCTGGTTGTTGCGTATCCGCCAGAATGGGGAAGCAACCCGGCGTGTACCTTCCAGATATATCGGAAAAGATTTTTTTATTACTACGCATCCCAATTTCCATTCCCTTTCCGTTTATGTAAATCCTGATCTTTATGATAAGCATCCCGAATATTTCCAGATGGATGCCATGGGACGTCGCTGCAAACCGCGTGGATTTGCATTCGGCGGTTCTCTCTGCATGTCAAATAAAGATGTACGCCGTATTACTCTGGAATCTCTGCGCAAGATCATCAAGAACGATCGTAAGAAATATGATAAAGAAAATTGGCCTGTGATTTATGATATTTCCATTCTGGATGATTCACCGTATATCTGCTATTGTCCGGAATGTAAAAAAATCTCTGCTATGGATGGTTCTGAGACCGGCTTGCTTCTGGATTATATCAACGAAGTAGCCCGTAATATCCGGAAAGAATATCCGGATGTCATCATCCGTACTTTCGGATATGGTGCAGCGAAAAAAGCTCCCCGGAAAATCAAGCCGGAAAAAAATGTGTTGATTCAACTGGCAGATGCCTTTTCCTTCAGTAATCCGTTCCACCCGCTTGAAAGTATTGCGAATAAAGAACAGTATAAATATTTTCAGGATTGGATCAACAGCGGCGCCAATATCATGATTTGGGATTATTGGAATCTCCGTGGAATCTATTTTGATCCGCCGCGTATTGAAACCGTGTTCAACAGCATTAAGCCGGACTTGAATTTCTTCCATAAAAACAATATGCGCTCCGTATTCATTCAGACAGAAATTGATGAAATCAGACCTCAAAACTTCCTGATGCTCAATTTCTATGTCGCAAGCCGTCTGCTGGTGAACCGCAAGGCGGATGTGGAAGAAGCGGCAAATGTGTTTATCCGCCATTATTATGGTCCGGCGCATCAAGTCATGGCGAAATATTTCCAGCTCATCCGTGAGGGTGTTGCGAAGGATTTTCAAGCGGCAAACTCTGCCACAGCCGGACATTGGAAATATGTCACCAATGATTTCCTGTTCAATATGTATAACGATCTGACAGCAGCGGCGAAAAAGGTCCCGGCGGACAGTAAATATGCAAAACGTATTCACCGTGAATTGCTTGTCCCCCTGTGGTCAATTCTTATCAGTTGGGACAGCTGCAAGCCGCATTTTGTCAAGAAGGGTATAACAAAGGAACAGCTGCTCAAAGAACTGGCACAGTATACCCATGAGTACAACCGTTCTTTTGAAAATAAATATCCGCAATATGCCGATAAACTCTTTGAAGAGAAGGTTGGCCCGCTGAAGTGGAATATCAAGCGTCCGGAAAAATTCAAAAATGTTCCGGACAAGAATTTCAAAATGATTACATACCGTAATTTTAATGAAGTCGGCAATATGGGCGCAAGTGTTGTAAAGGATCCGGAATCCATTCACGGTTCTGCGTTGAAAACTTCCGGTAAACGCCCCGATCTGCATGGTGTTAATCTGCCGATTGATAAAAAGAAAATCTATTACACTACTCAGTTTGCCCTTGGCAATCACAAGGAGCCCGGAAGAGTGGAAACGATTCTCCGGAATATTCCTGCTGATGAAAAATATCATTGGTATCGTATCCCCGGAAAAATTGAACTCCGCAGAAATCCTTACTTCTGGGGACAGGGCTGGGCAATTCAGGCACGTGTGGCGCATTGGTACTTCCTGACCGATGGCAATCCGCTGGATAACACTTGGGATCAGGTGTGGTTCCACGCAAAATTTACCGGACCTGCGTATGTTCCCGGTTCAACCAAAGAAAATGCGGTCTATGTTGATATGGCTGTCATTACCAGAGGTGAAAAGGAAGAGCAATTCATCAAGGCGGATGTGAATGCTGAATTTTCCGGCAAAGACAAAAACAATATGCCCAAAGGCTGGTATGTTGCACCGATTTATAAAAATACCGGTACGGCATCACTCGGCAGTAAAGACGGAAAACCGACTCTGGTTATTCAGGCATCCCGTTCCAGCATTACTGATGTACGCCGGGCTCTTTCAACCGTTTGCGGCAATAACGGTGTTGTGCGTATGCAAATGAGAGCGACAGGGGGAGCAAAGGTATTTGCCTGTCTGTATCTTTATTCCAAAGATAAATTCCTTGGTACTTATGAAATGCGGATTCCGACATCCGGCAATGTGGAAGAAGCCATTTTTGATATTGGAAGACTCCATAAAGATGCGGTCCGTTTTGTGCCGTGCATCCGTGTTTCCACGTCGGATAAAACGGTAGAGATCGATCAGTTTGATGTTTCTTATGCGCCGGATTTCAATATTCACAAATAATAACTGACATAAAAAAAGAAAGGTGTAACATGATGAAAAAGAAATTTACTCTGATTGAACTGCTGATTGTAATCGCCATTATTGCGATCCTGGCTGCCATGTTGCTGCCTGCGCTGAATTCCGTGCGGACAAAAGCAAAACAAGTGCCCTGTACAGGCAATTTAAAGCAGATTGCCATGTTGACTTCGTTGTATGCCGATACGTTTGACAATCTGCTGATTGCCAATGCCGGTCTTACCAAACAATGTATTCTGGGGGATTATTGGAGCAATTCCATATGGTATATGCAGACCGGTCAGGAGCAAATCCCCACGTATGGTACGATGACCAAGTTGTATTATTGTCCCACGACAACGAAGGATGATCTGGTCAATATCGGGAGAACCACTTATGGTTGGCGCACTTATATGGGCTGGTATGCCCGTGGCAATCCGAATAATGCGGAAAAAGTGGGCTATAATGGCTGGAGCGGCAAATGTTCCTGCGGCATGGCATGTTTTATTAAAGTTGATTCCATTCACAAGCCTGCCAGTGTTGGGGTGTGCGGCGAATCATATCAGTATTTGTTGTGCGAAGATCAGAAACATGATGATCCTGCCTATTCCTTTGCGCCCCGTTATGCAAAATATCCCCATAACAAAACCATGAACATGTTTTTTGTGGATGGTCATGTGGAAAATATGAAGCATAATCAGGTTTCTGTCATCAGCAACGGTACCATTAAATTTTCAAAACCGTGGTATGCTCCGAAATAAGGCGGCGTGAGAAATGAAAATTACTACTTTGGGTACCGGGCATGGCGATGCGACAATCAGCAATGCCTCTTCCGCTATATTGATTGAAGCGGGTGGAATGTTTTATCTGCTGGATTGTGCAGACGGAACCGAGCTGCGGTTATTGAATGCCGGGGTTGAACCGGCAGCCATATCCGCAGTGTTTCTGACTCATACGCATCTGGATCACAGTGCCGGATTGCCGAATTTGCTCAAGCGTTTTATCAAATTCAAGCATTACGGCAGACTTCCGGACGCAGAAATGAAATGTTATCTTCCGGATATGCGTGCAGCGGATATTATCAAAGCCTGGATTGAATTAAATTTTTTTGTGAAATATCTGCAATTTTTTGATGCGGGAGAAGGCTTTTCTGACGGTAATCTGACTTTACGGGCAATTCCGAACAGACATCTTGGCGAAAATGGGAAGAGTTATTCTTATAAGGTGTCGGCGGAAGGAAAGACGGTGTTTTTTACCGGTGATTTGAGCGATGATTTTTCTGATTTCAATATTGCAGAAGCCAATCATTGCGACGTCGTCATCAGCGAAATGACCCACTTCCCCGTTGATAAGGCATGGAGTCTTTTGAAAGATTTGAAATGCGGAAAACTGATTTTCAATCACATTGGAGATCCTTATCAAAATATTGCTGCACAGGAAAAAGTTCTGCAGCAGCTTGCCGGGCTTTCCTATCCGGTGCAGTTTGCATCCGATGGTATGACTTTTGAAATTTAATTTTAGCACTAACAGAAGGATTTTATATTATGCCACAATTAAAAATGATTTTTAACGCCGTCACAACTTCCATGCCTGCTTTGGAATTAGCGGAAGGTTTCAGTCTCCGTACCGTTCAGGATTCCGAACTGGAGCAGTATAACGAACTGAGATGTTCCGTTTCGTTTCCTGCGTTTGATATTGAAATGTTGCAAAAATATCGCAAGAAAGTTCTTCCTGACGGCATAAAAGTCGTTGTAGAGAATGCAACGGGGCGTTTTGCAGCTTCCGCAGGGGCTGAAACGACGGATATGCCGGAATTTCCGGAACTGGGCGTTCTCGGCTGGGTGATGACTCATCCTGATATGCGTGGGTATCATCTCGGCAAATCCGCCAGTGTTGCGGCGATGTATCAGCTGTATCAGACCGGCTATCGTGCGTTTTCCCTTTTAACGGATGATTTCCGTGAAGCGGCGTTGAAGACATATCTTGACCTTGGCTGGCAGCCCTGGCTTTATCTTGATGATATGGAAGGCAGATGGCGTGCCATTGCAGAAAAACTGGGACGCAGTTTTGAATCACTCAAGTGTTTGCCGCTTGAAAATGATTTCCCGAAAATGGAAAGAAAATGATTGTTTCGTGGAGAATATGATTATGGAACCTATTTTTAAAACGGATAAACGTCTCCGTCTGGGCATTTGGGGCCTGGGGCGGGGTGCTTCTTTCATCAAAGCGGCAAAAGAATTAAATATTGATGTGGTCGCTGGTTGTGATACAAATCCGATTATGCGTGAACAATTCCGGAAAAGTTGCCCCGATGCTTTTATTACAGCGGATGATACGGAGTTTCTTGCGTATAAGGATATGGATGCTGTTCTCGTTGCCACGTTTTTCCCCAGTCACGCAGAACATTCCATTCGGGCTTTGGAGGCCGGTTTTCATGTCATGTGTGAAGTAACCTCTTTTACCACGCCGGGTGAAGGTGTCCGTTTGGTGGAAGCGGTGGAAAAGAGCGGCAAGGTTTATAACCTTCTGGAGAATTACCCGTTCACCAAAGAAAACATGTATTTGGAAAAATTATGGAAAGAAGGTTATTTCGGCGAATTCCAGTACGGTGAATTTAATTATATGCATAATTGCCGTATGTTCAGTTACAAATATTGTTTGCCGCCAGATTTCCCGCCCATTGAGCCCGGATATACGGTTCATGCATGGCGTTCCTGGTTGAATTTCCATTATTACAATACCCATTCCCTCGGCCCCATGATGAAGATTACCGGTTTGCGTCCGGTACGGGTTACAGCCCCGCCAACCAGCGTCTCTCTGCCCGGTTTTATTCCGGAAAGTGAAAATGCAAAAGCTGCCGTGTCTTTGATTCAGATGAGCAATGGCGGTATCATGCGGAATCTTATCGGCACTTCTACAAGCGACAGTCATGCCGATAAACGGATCTGGGGCACCAAAGCAGCGGCGGAATCTTTGGGACATGGACTTCATATCCGTCTCGGCGCAACTGGTTACGGGCCCAATGTACATGTGGAACCGCAATGGCCGTCTTTCGGTGATTTTGCGGATCAGGCGGGGCATGGCGGCGGTGATTTCTGGGAATTGTATTATTTTGCCCGGGAAGTATTGGAGAATGTTCCTGCACCATGGAATATTTATGAATCCTGCGATGTTACTCTGGCAGGAATCATGGCGGTACGCAGTCAGGAAGCAGATGGTCAGCCGATGGAAATTCCAGATTTCCGCGACAAAGCTGTGCGCGAACAATTCAGAAATGATTTCCGGGGAATGACACGTTCTTTTGATCCCCAGAAGATTTTCCCGGAAGGACACGATACAACCATTACTTCCAGATTCAATTTCCTGATGGTCAACATTGAAAAACTGGCGATGGATTTGCGGACAGCCTTGGATGGGGCTGCCATTTATGAGCAGATAAAAGATCCGGCAGACCGTATTGCCATTTTGGAAACGTTGAAAAAAGCCCGTCAGCAAGTTCCGGAACTCGTGCAATATATGAATGAAGCCAACGAAATTGCGGCACGTTATCCGGGGTGTCTTGCCTCAGAAGCGTTGAAAAGCATGATGTCACTGGCAGATACCAATGGCAGAGATCCGGCTGAATTACTGGATGAAAAATTAGATTGGGCACTTACCGTCAAAAAGTAAGTAATGATCCGGACGATATCAAATAATCCCATTCCCGTTAATCGTTGTGCGGGAATGGGATATTTTTTTTATTTCTTTTTGTTGAAGGTCAAGGTTTCGATCAATACCGGTTCTGCGGCAGAGAGAACGTTGTAAACGTTGATTGTGATTGCCTGATCCGTTACCGCACATTGCAGCGCAGTATCGTTGGAATTGATGATGACCGGCCAGGGATTGATCAGCGTTTCGGTTGATGTTGAATGTTTCGGATCGGTGGAATAGGCGTATCCGCTCTTATCCGCTTCCACACGTTCATAGTGGTGCATGTGACCGCAAAGCATGAGATCCGGTACAATTTCTGCGGTACGGAGAGGCGTCAGAATCTTCTCGTAGACTTCGGTATATATGGTGTTTTCCTGCTTGACGGTCGGCGGAATATGAATCATGACGACTCGGAACGTTGCGTTTTGATAGGACGGCGTTTTGACGAGTTCAGTCAGAAAATCATACTGCGCTTTTTCATTTTCCGGGTTGGAGAAATAGTGACTGTCCGCTTTATCCGGTGCATCGTTCCCGCTGTCAAGAACAATAAAACAGGTGTTGCCCAGATTGAAGGAATAATAGGATTTCCCCGAATAATGGCGCATGACCTGGAAATATTCCGCCGCATAGACGCCTAATTGTTCATGATTGCCGCGGACAAAGACCACAGGCTTATCAACCGGCGTTTGATTGTTCTGTGTGACAATGGGGTCCATAATGCCTTTATACAGGGCTTCTCTGCCTGCAGCATGACTCAGGTTATCGCCGAGCAGTGCATAGAATGTACTCTGATCGGCACCCGGAACCTGTAAGGCTTTTTCCAGATAATGGACGTTGGAATGAATGTCGGATGCACAGGTGAATGAGAAGGAACTGCCATCTTTTTCCGGCATGATGAATGTGCGCCGGATACCGGAGGGATCCGCCTGCTGGGTAACGGGGCGGAGCGTCATGATTTCATATTCATATTCTTTGCCGGGAGTCAATCCGGTCAGACGGACGAAATGGGTGGTATCGTGTTTCAAAATGCCGTGTGCTTTATTGCTGTAGCAGATTTGAGCTTCACTGGATCCTTTTTCCTGATAACGGATGAAAGAGGGGACCAGCCCGGCCGTTTCCCAGGAGATGCACACGCTATCCGGTTCCGGACAGGAAAGATAGGGGCCGTGGAGGACGGCTTGTGCGGGGATCCTATCTTTTGCCATGGTTTGTTCATAATCGTTTCTGGAAATGGAATCGGCGGTGATGACTTTTCCGGTTTTGATCTGCAAGGCGTTTTTGTAGTCGGTCATAAGAAGTTCACCGTAATTTTCGACTTCATGGAAACGGAGCTGCAGGGGAGACCAGCTGGAGAATTCGGCGCGTTTGAGAGCCTGTCTGCAAACATTGAACCGGAATCCGCCTTCGGTCAAACGGAATAAGGAGAGATCGAAGCGGACTTCTGCGCCCCATCCGTTTTCATTTTCAAAGGTATATGCCTTCCATTTATCATAATTTCCGGTACTGTCGAACCGGTTGCCGCTGATGCCGAGTCCGGTTTGATAGAGCCAGGGATCGGGCTCCATGGCGCCGAAATGAATTTCCACCATATCGCCGGACCATGCGCTGCTGTGTTCATCTTTCTGGCGGATGATATTTGCCGGATCTTCATGGAAAAACAGGCCGATGTACAAATGGGATGTTGTATGGAAGATATAGAGTTCGGAACCTTTATCGAGAGTTGTTTTGCGGTATGGGGCGAAATCATCGGCAAAGACGGCCTTTTTCCATACGGGATCTTTCAAGCTGGTACCGAATTGGAAGGAATCCGTGATCATCGGGAGTGCAAGTGTTTTGCAATAGGGGTTATTGGAATAATTGACATTGGATTTTTTATAGACGGACATAGCAAAGAGTCTCCTGGTTGCATTTTATTGTAATATTGCGTTACCATAGCACCGATTTCAGTAAAATCAAAAAATAATATATATTTTTCAAAAAAAGAGTGGAAAAAAGTGGAAATCAGCAGTAAATTACGCATATAATCATTCATTAACAGGAGATCAAGATAATGAGCCAACTCAAGTACAAACGTATCCTTCTTAAAATCAGCGGTGAATCTCTGCAGGGTGCTCAGGGGCACGGTTATGATGCCGCAACCGTGGAATCCGTGGCAGACAGAATTTGCGAAGCCAGAAATTCAGGTGTCCAGATTGCACTCGTGATCGGTGCCGGAAACCTGTGGCGCGGGCTTGCCGGGGCAGGTAACGGAATGGACCGTGTTACTGCCGACCACATGGGTATGCTTGCCACTGTGATGAATGCGCTCTGTCTGAAAGATGCTTTTACCCGCCGCAACGTTCCCGCACATGTTCATGCATGCACCGATCTGCGCCCGTTCGCGCCCCGTTTTGAACGGGATGACGCACTGCGTCAGCTGGATGCCGGTGACATTGTTCTTTTTGCGGGCGGTACCGGTGCTCCGTTCTTTACAACCGATACCACAGCAGCCCTGCGTGCATTGGAAACCAATAGCCAGGCGGTTGTGAAAGCGACAAAAGTCAACGGTATTTATACCGCTGACCCGATGAAAGATCCCAATGCCGTGAAGTTCGATACTCTGACATTCCAGCAGGCAGTGGAAGGCAGATACAAAATCATGGATTCTGCTGCATTCTCTCTGTGCATGGATAACAACCTGCACATTGTGGTCTGCAAATTCACAGAAAGCGGAGCATTGACAAAGATTCTTTCCGGTGACTTCTCTGTAGGAACCGTTGTTTCCTGAAGTTGATAGGAAAAGAACGATTCATTGATTATTCCGGCCGGCTGTTGATTTTTTTCAGCAGCCGGTTATATTCTTTTTTCGCCGGATCATGTTTGAATAAGGATTTGAACATACCGGCAATTTTTATGGAAATGTCATAGAGCATCATGCGTAACACACGGATGTAGCTTCCCTTTTCCGGTAGCTTGTATTTTCTGCGTATTGCCAGCGGTGTAATGCCGTGAAACCGGGCGATGAACCATAGAGCGGAAAACTTCCCGCTTGCCTGCATTTGAGTTGCAACATTATCCATTTTCGGCAGCTGTTCCTGCAATTCAAATAATTTCCGGAACGCTTGCGCCATTTCCGGGTCGGGCGCGATTGTTTTGATGATTTCCGGCGGGAAAAATGCATCCTGACTGCCGAGCAAATCGTTGCAGGATTCAAAATGAAATTTGGCAGATAATGCGCGTAATTTTTCCCAGTCGACCTTTTCTTTTTGTATAATCCACGCTACATCCAGAAGGAATTTACTGCGTGGAGTGTGACGATATTCATCGGTTGCGAAATGGCGGCACAAAGCCAAAAGTTTCACTTCCGGTGACATGCGGAAGCGATATTGCCAAGCCGGTTCTGCCGTAAGAAAATCCTGCCATAATCTGACCGGATCGTATCCCTGGAATGAGCTGGGAGCCCAATGAGGCTCCAACACCACACCGTTTTTCTGATGAGGGGTGTAATGATAATGTTCTTTGATTTGTTCTGTATTCAGATAAGGTGCATTCCAACCGTGTTGCTTTAGAACGTTCAACATGGCGGTGCAGTCATCGGGGTGAATCCAGATATCCAGATCGCAGAAATAACGCATGGCGGGATCGGGGTAATACGTAAATGCATAATCTCCGCCTTTCATTACGCAGAACCGGATTTGATTCTGTTCAAAGATCCGGCACAGTTCATTCAATCCATGCTGATAACGGATGGTGTGCAGAGAATTCGCCGTATACTGCTGTTTGAAAACGGTTTTATATTCATCGGGCAGTAAATCATGCAGATTGCGGTAGAGATAAGGGGCAAGGCCATTTTCCAGGCAATCCTTGCAGATTTCCGCCTGCATTTCCGGCGTACATTGGCTTTGCCAGAACGTGCGGACATCACCGTATACCGATTCGCGCAATACATTCAACAAATAACGATTCATGGGGGTTCCTCTGCAGATTAACATTGGCATAAAATATACGTTCAATGTAAAAAATCAAATCAAAATCCAATAAATTTATTTTTTTTCCGGGATGATTTGCGTCGGAATGGCAAGCCACCGCTGCAAGGTGGTGTTCAGGTTGTAATCCGGATTATCCAGCGGGCAATCAAACACCAGCGGATAATGCATGGTTCCGATGCGGATTTGCGTATCCAGAAACATTTTATTGCGGAAGGGCTGAAGATATCCGTTCAGAACTCTGAAACGCAAAGAGGGGCCGCGGAACAGCATTTTTTCTACAGTGAAATGATCTTTTGTCCCGGACAGACGTACATGGCCTTCTTTGAATTCCAGGCTTTGTTTCCCCGTGACCACATTGATATGTTCACCCATGACATTCTGCAATATCACTTTTGCCGGTTCGTATTTGATTTTGTTGATCAAGGCGGGGACTTGTTCCAGCGGGAAAAGCAGGATTTTTATGACGATGGAGACATCTTTTGCGGCGGGCGGGATGGAGAGATCTTTCAATTGGGCCTGGAGTTTGATTTGTAAATTTTCTTTCAATGCCTTTTTGGAAAGTCCGCTGCCGGAGAATTCCAGACTGGATTCACAGATTTCCCCTTTCAATCCATCAATGGCGTCAATTTTCTTATTTGAGTAAGCGGAGAATGCATTCAGGAACGGCACAAGAGAAATATTCTTCAGATAGAAATTTCCGTTGTATGAAGTATATCCGTTTTCCTGCACGTCGAGGTTGGCAAAGAAATCCGTTTCCCCTTTCTGATTGATATTCCAGCGAATGGTGTCAGTTTTTATGCCGTGTTCCGTGAAACTTGCGCCGCCTTTCAGTGTCATATTGAGATGTTCCGTGAACATGATATGATTCAAATCAACGGAGAAGCCTGTATTCCGGAATTTCCGCACAAAAGAATACAAGGCACTGTTTTCCTTGTTTTTCCCGTGGGCTGAAGCGGGGAGAATGTTGGCACCAATGTTTTCCAGTTTCTCTGCATTGCCGGAAAACAGACGCATCAGATATTGCAAATCCAGAGTATTGGATTGAACATGATACTTTACGTGAGGAGTATTGTTGCCGGTTCTTCCGGTCAAGTTTGCACCGAGATCAAATCTGGTTTGCTGTTTGTTATCCTGCAGCAGAATTTTTGCATCCCGGAACGAGAAGGATTTCGGAAGAACCTGTAATTTCATTGCGGCGTGACCATTCAGCGGCGGAAGTGTGCCGGGCTTGCTTTCTTTGAACGCCAGTTCATTGACTTTTATATCCCATGTGAAACGATTATCATCATAGGATGCATCGCCATCGTAGGTAAATTTCCCTGTCAGATCGAATTGATTCAGTTCAGGAATGCTTTCCGAACCGTTGCACAACCGGTAGAGGAACAGAGGAGTTGTTTTTGTGATCGTGAACTGCATACTGGTTTCCCGGTCGGTATTGATCCCGGCGAATCCGTTCGTCAGAAAAGAAATGTATTCTTTTCCCTGATCCAAAGCTGCCAATCGGATGGAATGAAATTCAACATCGCGGAAATAGTCGGGGAAGGCAGCTCTGCCTTTTACCGTGCAATCACCGGCATTCCAAACAAGGTCATCCACCCCGAAGGACGCACCTTTTACGCCGCCATCAATATTGAGATAAAAGTCCCGGCAGAGATTTTTTCCTGTGACTTCGGCTACCGCGTAGCCCATTCCGGAACGGAAGCGGAATGTGGTATCATAAGGGAGCCAGCAGTTCCACCAGGAGAGGGGCAGATCTTTCACGGTTACAGTCATGGGGATATCGGTATCTTTCAGATTTTTCCAGAGAGAAAATACTTCCCGGTCAAGATTGAGTCGAATGGATGCATTATCGCAGGGAATGAATGTGAATGCCCCTTTCTGCAGGCGGAGAGTTTCGTCTTTTGCGGAGAGATGGAAAGATACTGAACCGGTGAGGGAACGGTATTGGAGATGATCCAGTTCACACTCGGCGGCTTTTGCCAGACTGTTCCATAATTCCGGCGAAAAACGGTTCAGATCGACTTTGAATTGAGCTTCTCCGGCAGGAAAACTGCAGTTGCCGGATCCGGAAATATCGGTCAGGTTTTTCAAATACAGCCGGATGACGGGAAAATGAATATTCATTGCCGAACTGGAAAAAGAACTTTCTGCTTTAACGGAGAGATTCAACGGGTAATCCTTGTATTTTTTTCCGAGGAAAACAAAGCTGTTGAATGAAGTATCCAATTGCAGTTTGAGCTGATTCTGTTCCACATCCGGATTCAGCAACAGACTCATATTGATTTTGGAATGATTCGTAATATTTTCGTAATGATGTTTTTTCAAATAATTGTGTATTTCCCGGGTGAATGGGTCATGCACTGCTGCCGTTGCCGGATAGGTGAATATTTTCAGCGCGCCGTTCAAGTCGATACGGGATTTTTTGAAATACCAGATGCCGCCCAGATCGGCATGAAGAATTTTTTCATTCTTCCGGTTATCTATGTCAATCGTACACCGTTTGACGGCAAGAGATTTAATCTGCTCCAACCCGTTACTTTCCAAATCCATCCGGAGTGCAGCCGTAAGCGGTTCAATAAAAGGTTTATTGGAAAGAGAAAGAGCGATATCATTACCGTCAAGCCGGAAAGAACCTTTTAATTTCTGCAGTTTGCTGTCCGCCGTCATGATATACTGACCATTGATGATGCCGCTGGTGATTTCCATCGGGAGCCAAACGTTCAGGAGTGCGGCGGGGAGCTGATTGATATTCATTTGCAGCTGGGAGTTGTTGGCGGTAACATGCCAGCCGGAATCGTCGTAATGAAATATAAAGTCATCTTTGTTTTTCATGGTCAAAGATGCCTGTGCATTCAGCAATTTCATGTTCAGCTTTTTGATGCGGATCTGAGGTTCGGAGAACTCAAAAGACCCGGTATTACTGAATTCCAATTTTGTGGATGAAAGATATTCTTTCCCCTTGAACCATAAACGGTCAATGGCGGCAGTAAAATTACAATCCCAATGGAAAGAGTTTCGATCAAATTTTCCGTTGCAGACAAAAGTTTGAAATTTCAGATTTTCAGGTACCGGCACTTCCCCGTCACCCAGAAAAATGCCTGCTCCTTTACGCAGTTCCGCTTCGGAAAAGTGACCGGTCAATTCATTGCGGAAGGAGCCGGTCAGAGTGGCAGGATCAAAATATCCATTGGTCCGGCACAATACATTTTTTGTCGGGCCGATTCCTTCGCTTTCGACAAATGTCCGCCAGTGAATGAGATTCTTTTTTGTTGCTTTTCCGGAGAACAGGAGTCTGAAATGGAAGTCCGCCAAATCCCGCTGGAAAAGTTTTCCCTGACCGGGGAGGAGTTCCAATGTCCCGTTGAAACTGCTGAGCCATTGTGTGGCAGTCCGATTCCATTGCAGGGAAAGTTTCACCGGCAGTTTATGTCTCATGCTGCTGGAAAGAGTTCCGTTGCAATGCAGTACATTATGCATATTTGCCAATGCGCCGGATGATTGAAAATCGCGGATATGCAGTCGCCATTTTCCGTGTGTAATCATAATATTGCTCATGTGTACGGGGCCGATGTGGAATCCGGCAGGATCCGGTATGGTCATATTCCCGGTTTCCGGTATCGGATTTCTGATATTCAGATGAATTCCCCGCAATGTGGCATCGTTGATCTGATATTTTCCGCGCAGCAATCCGAACAGGGAAAGATGAAGTTCCGCCCGCTTGACCGTTAATTCATTGCCCTGGTCATCCATGAGCATGAGATCATCCGCAAACAACATTTTATTGTTGAAAAAATGATATCCGGCATTGGATACCGTGAGTGTCATGCCGTAATAATTGGCAGTGAAAGGCAGAGCGATTCGGGCAATAAAAAAGTCCGACTGGAAGAACCAGAGGAGTATAAAAACAAATGCCGTGTAAAATAAAACCCGCAGGACAGGTAAATGTTTTTTCTTGCGTAATTCTTCCATTATCGAACCTTCCTGCCAGATTGCAGTTTTTTGAGTTTATCCTGAATTGATTTTGCATCGGTTTCTCCTTGAGAACGCAATGCTTTCTGCCAATATTCCGCTGCCATTTTGTAATCTTTCAGTGCATAAAAAATATCGCCCGCATGGTCCAATACAACGCGGTCGCTGTGATATTTCAAGGCAAGCAGAATGTATTTTTTGGCTTCTTCATACCGTTTCAGACGATACAATACCCATGCCATACTGTCGAGATAGGCTCCGTTTTCCGGTTCGGCGGTGACAACGTCTTTCAGCAGCCGGTATGCTTTCTGCAATTCAACATTATGATCTGCCAGGATGTAGCCGAGGGTGTTTTTCAGATTGGTGTCGGAAGGATTTTTTCTGATTTCCGGTTCCAGCCATTCTATAACTTTCTGGATATTCTTGCTTTTTTCCGCAATGTCAATCGAAAAATAGAGGAACATATTGTCGCGCAATTTGATTTTATGTTTCTTTATCTGCAGCCATGCTTTCTCAATTGCCCGGTACGCGCCCTGATAATCCTTCCGAAGTGACCGCACATAAGCTTCCTGCTGAAAACGGATGAACGATTCCGGTAATAATGCAATTTTTGCAAGCGCATTTTTGTAATCTTTTTTTGCAATATACAATGTAATGTCACATGGCAATGTATTGGTTTTCGGTGCTTTTCTTTTGATTTGCAGAAGAATTTGTTCCGCTTTTTTCAAATCATTCAAATCAAGATATATGCCGAAAAGCATAATGGCCCGTTCGTTGTAATAAGACAAGCCGTTATCAAATGCCTGCTGATAATAAGCGGCTTTTTTATGCAGGATGTTACGCGTCTTCCCGTTGGTAAGATCGCCCAGCATGGCATAAGCAATCGGACGTTTGTTTTTTGCCGATTTCAGATATTGCTGAAGAGCATTTTTCAATTCGGATGCTTTTCCCCAACGGGTAAAAATGTTCATCAGAATCTGACATTTCCGTTCGGATGGCAGCTGCCCTTTTGCAATCAGAGCAAGTAATTCACGCTGTCCGATATAAAAATTACGCAATGCCGTTGTTGCTTTCCCCGGGATGATGTTACCGGGCAGCAGGGGAAGCGGTTCGGATGTTTCCCGTTTTCCGGAACTGGTCAGCAGCCAGTCGGTGACGAGATCCGGGTATTTCCGGTAGGCCGGATTTTTCCGGATGAATTCCGAGATGGTCTGATATTCCTTCTCTCTGACGTGAACAAAAGTCAGCAGCAACAGTCGGCTGAGCAAAGTCGTGCGGAAAGATTCCAGTTCTGCCTGCTGCATGCCGGACGTATTATTATTGGAGTTCAAAAGGTTCTGTTGGAATACCTGATATAATTGGTCAATACCCTGTGGGAGTGTTTTTTTATTCCGGAGCAGAATTTCTGCGGCGAATGTCTGCATGATCCATGAGGACGGATTATTTTCTGCCAGCTCACAATATTTTTTTTCCAAATCGTTTCGTATGGCAGGCTTTATGCCGCTGAACATATTCTGCAGCATAACATTTAATTGCAGGGAATCGGGATCCTGCGCCAACAGCTGCAACATTCTTTCGATATCAGCGGGAGTTGCTTTGCCGTTCTGCAGCATACGGAGGGAGAAATTTTTACTGAAAGTGAGGAGTCGTTCCGTGGTGACTTTATCATAATCGGCAGAATCTGCGTTTAATGTATTCTGCGGCACAGTGGAAACGGAATCCATGACAAGATCCTGCGTCCAGGCACAAAAAAAGACTCCGCCGGCAAAAAATCCGGATAAGAGCCGTTTCAAATTCTGTACTGTAAAATTCATTCGTTTGCCACTCCGCAAAAAGAGATTTCTGATGGCAACCCCGTAAACGAAAATACACCGTTCCCGGTTTGACCGGGAACGGACAGAAAGGAATAAATGCACAACCGTTCAAGAACGGCCATGAATTTATTTGTTCTTGTGACGCATCGCCTTCAGCATTTTTTTGCGTTTATGCTGCGCGATTTTGCGACGACGTTTTTTTCTCAAATTGCCCATTGTTCTAATCTTTCTGCTAAATTGTTAATACAAAAGCACAATGAGGGTTAATATAACGCAATTTTGTTAAAAGGCAAATTTTTTCCTGAAAAAAATTGAAATTTTAAAGAACCGCCCCGGAAAAAGGGGTGTTACGAATATTAAAATATTATAAATATGAGATTGGAAAAATCGTTTTGACGTGCTATAGTATGGAGATTGCATGTGAAAAAAAACAATAAAACTACTCAAGGAGACCAGAACAATGTTGATCAAGTGCAAAAATTGCGGATTCGAAAATCAGATGGGAGCTATCTTCTGCCGTGGATGCGGTGAAAAAATCGATTTGGAATCCATGGACCCGGATACCGTAGCAAAAAGTAACGATAAAAAGGGTGCGAAAATTCTCAAAGCCATCCGGAAAACATTGAGTGTTATCATCCTGCTCGGGCTGATCGGTGCAATTGCATCTGTTTTTGTTACATTCCGTTTGCCTCATTATGAAGGTGCTCCTGCATCTGTACGGGACGATGCCAATGCAAAATTTGACCGTCTCAGTGCGGAAGAATTGAATTATATTCTTACATCAACTGAGTTCACAATGGATGAAGTCAACAGTCTGTTGAAGAACCGGATTTACAGAAAACGCAGCAGTGCTCCTGTTCCGGCAGAAGCGGCACCGGCAGTAAAACCGGAAGCCAAACCGGAAGCCGCAAAGCCTGCATCTGCAACAGCCTCTGCTGAACCGGTTGCAGAAGCTGCGAAACCGGGTAAAAAAGATGAAATCATCAAGAATCTGAAAAAGAAATTCAGAATCCATAACGTCATGGTGTCCGCTGCCGGCAAGAATATGAAAGTTGTTGTATTTGCAAAAGCATTCGGTTACATTCCGCTGCGTTTTGAATTCACCGGTATGCTTCAGCTTGCGGATGAAAACAGAGCTTTGAACTTCTATACGGAACGCGGCAGAATCGGTTATCTGCCTCTTCCCGGCAATTTTTATGATCGTTATGTGTTGAAAAAATTTGCTCCTGCATTCGGCAATCCTGAACTCGAACGGGTTCTGAAACGTGCAACGGTCATCCGCATGAATGATGACAAGCTGCAGTTCGGTTTTGCGAAACAGAAAAAAGCGGAAGAAAAGAAGTAATTCGTTTCATCCCCCGCGGATGATAATTTGCAAGGAAGGAAAACGTTTCGATGGCGCAATCGATTACAACGGATTCACCGGAATTCCTCTCGATGTTTCCCTACCGGTCCCGCTATTTCAAATTCGGATCGCACCGGATTCATTATGTGGATGAAGGAACAGGGCCGGTATTGCTCCTGATGCATGCATGTCCCATGTGGATCTTTTCCTTCCGCCATATTATCCGTGATTTCTCCCTGAATCACCGGGTGATTGCCATCGATCAGATCGGACTGGGCTTATCCGATAAGCCACAGGATTTTGATTACCGTCTTGAGATGAATATTGAGATTCTGGAATCTTTCATTGCACAGAATGATTTGAAAGACATTACATTCATCACCCATGGGCGCGGCAGTTCGATTGCGGTCGGTTATGCGGTACGCAATCCGGAACAGGTCCGGGCATTTATTATGATGAATGCCATGGATTTTTCCGATTTCACGCTGCCTTACCGTTTGCAGCTCTGCCGGGTCAAATGGCTGAAAAACTTTCTGTTGTACAAATGCAAGTTGATGTTCTGGGAGTTGCTGCGCAGTCCCCGTCTGCTGCGTGAATGTTATGCTCTGCCGTTCCGGAAACCGGAAGATTATGTTGCGATCCGGCATTTTGTTGAGAACATACCCGGCGGCCCGGATGCGGATTCTGCCATGAGTATGTACGAAATTGAAGCCGGATTATGGTTGTTGCGTGATAAACCTACTGCGATATTCTGGGCGAAACATGACTGGCTTTACGGGGCAAAATGTCTGCGTCACTGGAAAAAATATTTTCCGGAAGCAGAAGTACACACATTAAAACACTCCGGACGTTATCTCCTGGAAGACAATCCGGAGCAGTTAAACGATATGATCCGGGACTTTTTGGAGAGAAACCGATGTTGAAATATCGCGATTCCATACAGATGGAACTTAATTTTTCCGGTTCCCAGCAGAATATTTTCCGGGAACGGATACAGAACGGGGAGTTTCAGATCCTTGCGGAAATTCATTCTCCCTCTGCGGATACAAAACTGGAACATGCGCTGCAGCGTAACAATGATTATGCTTACGTGACTGCAGCATCCAAAATTCCGGCGTCCCTGGCATTGATTCAGACGGAATCGCCGGTGGATATTATGGATCCGGTTCAGTTTCTCGGGGAATTGACCAAAGACAATGCTTCGGCGCATCTGTTGTATCTGCCGGGGCGGAATTCCGATGTCAATCAGGCTGTGGCGAAAGCAAAACATGCCTTATCCCACGGCATCAAAAATATTTGTGCGGTATCCGGCAGTGTGGAAGATGGCGCGGAACTGCAGCAGATTCAACAGACATTCTTTCTGGAAAGCGTCAACACGCTCCATGCGTTGAAGGAAAGCGGCGAAGAGGAATTGTTCTGCGGTGCAACGCTGAATCCCTATAAATACACCCCTTGCGATTCCAGTATTCAGTACTTCAAAGCGGTGAAAAAAGTCAACTGCGGGGCACAATTCCTGGTCACGCAGCTTGGGTGGGATATGATGAAGCTGCAGGAAGTACAATGGAATTTGTGGCGTCGCAACATCAATATTCCCGTATTTGCCCGATTGTTGTATCTGACACCGGAAACGGCGGCAGACCTTTGTGCCGGAAAGATGCGCGGGATTCATTTGTCTCCGGACGTGGAAGTATTGTTCCGGAAGGAATTGCAATATAATTCTGCTCAGTTCCAAGCGGTGCAGTTTGCCCGTTTGCAGCTGCATATTCTCGGTGCAAAAATGCTCGGGTTCAGCGGCGTGCAGATCGCCGGCATTGATTCGCCGGAAATATTGGAACGGATTCTTCACCGGGCACAAGCGGATTTGCGCGAAAATATGTCGTTCGAAGATTGGTACGAAGCATACCGGTCTGCTTATGACCGGCTTAATCTTGCGCCTTACCCCTACCGGTATTATCTTTTTAATGACCTGCTCAAGAGTGCTCAGCCGCCGGAAGATTTTGCTTTGAGCAATGCTTCGGTTCCCCCGTGCACGCAGAAAGAATTGCTCCGGAAACGGCTTGGCGAATTACTCTTTTCTCATGCCGGTGAATTGCCTCCCGGAGAACGGAAATTGACGAAAAAGTTCCTTTTCTCCTGCCGTTCCTGTGAGAAATGCAGATTGCCGCAGACTTTGTACCTGTGTCCGGAAGTCTGCCCGAAAGGTATGAGTAACGGTCCCTGCGGTTCCTCCAAGCCCGATGGCTCCTGTCCGTTCCGGGATATGGAGTGCATTTTCTCCACACAAATGAGATTGGCAGATGCCTGCGGGGAATATGAAAAACTGGAAAACGAATATATTGAAACAACGGGCAGCCGTCCGTTGACAATTGGATAACACGGAGTTTGAACTATGCTGCACATTGGTTGTCATCTTTCTGTTGCAAACGGCTATGCCGCCATGGGGCGTACTGCTCTTGAATTGCAGGCGGATACCTTTCAATTTTTCACCCGTAACCCCCGTGGTGCTTCGGCAAAAGAGATTGACCCGGCGGATGCGGAGGAATTGAATCAGATTCTGCGCGAAAATCATTTTGCTCCGCTGGTCGCTCATGCGCCTTATACATTGAATCCCTGCAGTGCAGAGAAAAAGACCCGCGATCTGGCGTTGATGCTTATGCTTTCCGATTTGGATCGGATGGAATTGATTCCCGGGAATTATTACAATTTTCACCCCGGTTCCCACGTTGGACAGGGCGATGAAGTCGGTTTGCAGCTGTTGGATGAATTTCTCCGCACGATTCTGCCCCACGCAAAAAATACAACCGTTCTGATCGAAACCATGGCGGGGAAGGGATCCGAAATCGGCTATTCGTTCGAACAGGTGGCGAAAATGATTCAGTCCGCCGGTGCACCGGATAATCTGGGTGTCTGTCTGGATACATGCCATATTTATTCTGCCGGTTACGATGTGGTCAATGACCTGGATCGGGTATTGGAGCAGTTTGACAGCACCATCGGTCTGGCGCGTTTGAAAGCCATTCACCTGAATGACAGTATGACGCCGTTCAGCAGTCATAAAGACCGTCACGAATGTATCGGCAACGGTTCTCTGGGCCTGGATGCGGTTGCGCGGATTATCAATCACCCGGCATTGCAGGAACTTCCGTTTGTTCTGGAAACGCCGAATGAATTGGAAGGATATCGCAAAGAGATTGCCTTGCTGCGCAGTCTTTCGGAAAATAAAAACGAATCATTCATAAAATAATTTAATTTGGAGAAGAGCTATGAAAATGTTCCGCCCTCTGATCGGTCTCTCACTGGCAATCCTGTTCCTTTTTACCTGTGTTCCGACGGTTTCGGCTGCAAGTGACAGCAAAAAGAAGGATAAAAAAGAGGAATCCTCAAGTAAAAAGAAAGACAGAAAAAAGGATAAATCTAAAAAAGAAGATTCCGGCGATGACAAAAAATCGGACAAGAAAACAGGCAGCAGTATTGATAAGAACAATCCGTATTATTACGATTTGAGAAGATTGGAAAAACTTCAGGATGATCTTGCTTCCACATCAAGCGCAAGCAAGAAGAAAAAGTATAACCAGAAGATTAAAAAACTTCAGGCAGATCTCAAAAGCAAACATGATCGCGAAGTTGCCCGTCTGAAGAAAAGAGTTCATAACCTTGAACTCCGTTTGAAAATGGAAAATCATAAAACATTCCGCGAAAAAATCGAAAAACAGATTGCAGATACCAAGGCATATATTGAAAAATTGGATGCCTGGGCTGGTATCGAGAAAAAAGATGACAAAGGTGCCAAGGGCGGCGGAAAAGCTCCCGCAGCAAAAGGCGGCGATGATGCTCCCGGTGATGTGCCCGGAATGGATATGTGATAACCGTCGGGGGAAATGGTTCTTATGAAAAAAAATATATTCGTTGCAATACTTTTTCTTTTCTGTGGTTTATGCAGTGTTTTTGCCGCAGAAAAAGGTGCATCGGCTCTGATATGGGAAGTGACTCACCCTGCACACCCCGGGAAATTGTATCTTGCCGGTACGGTTCATGCGTGCCGTCCCGATATGTACCCGCTGGATGCGGTTTATGATGACGTGCTGAAAAAATCCGATTATCTGGTTTTTGAAATTGCCGATCTTTCGCCGCTTGCTGCACTTGGCTTTATGATGCAGAATGGTTTTTATGCACCGGACAGCCCGGAATTTCTGCCGGATGTCATCGGCAAAGAATTGTTTACCGGTCTTGCAGAAGAGATTCAGAAAAGTTCTCCCATGATGACTCCGGAACGTGCACAGCGGATGAAGCCTTGGACTTTTATGACTTTACTTTCTGCTGCGTTTGTAGAGAAGCATGGTTTCAAGACGGCATTCGGCATGGAAAAGATGATTCAGAATACTCCGGAAGGCAGACAGAAAGAGAAACGTTCTCTGGAAACTGTTACATCGCAGTTATCCGCCATTGCCGCTCCTGCGCTGGAAAAAGAAATCATTTTTATGCTGAACGAGTTCCGGAAGAATCCGGAAACAGCCGTGGAGGAATTGAATACGCTGATTCATGTTTACCGTACCGGCAATGAAAAACGGATGCAGGAACTCAATCAGAAAACAGCAAAAGAAACGCCGTTGTTTTATCAGTCTCTCATTGTCAAACGCAATCAGGAAATGTCGGAGAAAATCTTTCAGATGCTGGCGGAAAAAAAGATCGGCTCTGTCTGGGTGGGACTGGCCCATTTCTGCGGGAATGACAGTATTCGCACATTGTTGACAAAAAAAGGGTGTCGCATTGTTACTCTGAAATATCACGGCAAAGCCGGTTCGATCGGTCAAAAATCTACTTCGGAAAGGAAATAAAAAGTCATGGAACAGATTTGTGACACCATTCTGGACACCGTGGGCAACACCCCGCTGGTCCGGATCCATAAACTTAATACAACAGGCGCGGAAGTCCTCGTCAAAGTGGAATCCCGTAATCCCGGCGGCAGTGCCAAAGACCGTGTTGGGATCGCTATGATCGAAGATGCGGAACAGAAAGGTTTGCTCAAGCCCGGCGCATTGATTGTGGAACCCACAAGCGGGAATACCGGGATCGGTCTTGCGGTTGCCGCAGCCGTCAAAGGATACCGTCTCATTCTTACCATGCCGGATACCATGAGCATCGAACGGCGCAAACTTCTTGCCGCTTATGGTGCACAGATCGTATTGACTCCCGGCGAACTCGGCATGACCGGGTCTATCGACAAAGCGAATCAGATCATCGCGGAAAATCCGGGCAGCTTCATGCCGCGCCAGTTCGATAACGTGGCGAATCCGGAAATTCATCGACGCACTACGGCATTGGAAATTCTTCAGGCGGCAGGTGGAAAAGTCGATGCCTTTGTTGCCGGAGTCGGAACCGGTGGAACGCTGACCGGGGTCGGTGAAGTTTTGAAGTCATACGCACCTGCAACTCATATTGTTGCGGTGGAACCGGCAGATGCTCCGCTGCTTTCCGGCGGCGAGGCGGGCCCCCATAAACTGCAGGGGATCGGCGCGAATTTTGTGCCGTCCGTCCTGAACCGTGAAATTATTGATGAAGTGATGGCGATCGGTTGGGAAGATGCGGGTGCAACGGCCCGTGCCTGTGCGAAACAGGAAGGAATTCTGATTGGCATTTCCGGTGGTGCCGCCTTGTTTGCCGCATTGGAATTGGCGAAACGGGAAGAATTCCGTGGAAAACGGATCGTAGCCTTGCTCCCGGACAGCGGTGAGCGTTATCTTTCCAGTTGGCTTTTTGATGAGGAATAATAGATTATGAAACGTGAAACATTGAATTCAAGATTGGGCTTTCTTCTTTTGACCGCGGGTTGTGCCATCGGTTTGGGGAATGTATGGCGGTTTCCCTTTGTGGTCGGCGAAAACGGCGGTGCTGCATTTGTGGTGTTGTATCTGCTGTTCCTGGTGATTCTCGGTCTGCCGGTTATGACCATGGAACTGGCGGTTGGAAGAGCGGCGAAACGTTCCCTCTTCGGTGCTTATAAGACTTTGCCGAAAAGTAAATTCCCCTGGCATCTGCCCGGCGGGGTATTCTTCAGCGGGTCCGTAATCCTGATGATTTATTATACCACAGTTGCCGGTTGGCTTCTGTCCTATACCTGGATGTATATCACAGGTTCCATGAAAACAGTAACACCCAGTGATACCGGTGCCGTTTTCGGCGCCTTGCTGGCCAGTCCCATGAATAACGTGCTGCCCATGCTGTTTGTGGTTATTGCCGGCAGTTTAGTCTGTTACATCGGCTTGCAGAAAGGCGTGGAACGGGTTACGAAAATCCTGATGGCTGGTTTGTTCATTCTGCTTTTCGTATTAAGTTTCAAAAGTATGTTCCTGCCGGAAGCCAAGGCGGCAATGGAGTTCTATCTTTATCCCGACTTCTCCAAAATGTCATTCCAGGCAATCCCTGCCGCAATGGGACAGGCATTTTTCACTTTGAGTATCGGAATCGGATCCGTTGCCATCTTCGGCAGTTATATCGACCGCAGCCGGTCATTGACGGGTGAATCTGCACAGATTATTGTTCTGGATACCATTGTGGCACTGCTTTCCGGTTGTATCATCTTCCCTGCCTGTATGAGTTACAATATCCCTGCCAACGGCGGTCCCGGTTTGATTTTTGAATCTTTGCCGGCGGTATTTTATCACATGCCGGGCGGACGGATCTGGGGTATCTGCTTCTTCCTGTTCCTCTGCGCGGCGGCTATGACAACGGTCATTGCGGTGTTTGAAAACCTGATTGCGTTCATGGTGGATGAATGGCATTGGGGACGGAAAAAGGCATCTATTATCTGCTTTATTGCCATTGCTATCGGCTCTCTGCCCTGCGCATTGGGATTCAATCTGTGGAAAAACGTTCAGCTGCTCGGTGATGGCTCTACCATTCTCGACTTTGAAGATTATATCCTGAGCGATATCCTGCTTCCGCTGGGCGGTCTCTATCTGGTACTGTTCTGCTGTTGGAAATCCGGCTGGGGCTGGAAGAATTTCATGGAAGAAGCCAATGCGGGGACCGGTCTGAAAATGCCCGCATGGATTCAGATTTATTGCAAATGGATTCTGCCTGTTCTGATTATTTCACTCTTTATCCTTGGCGTGTATAAACGCTTTGTTGCCTGATTATGAGTGCTTCAGGATGGAGAGATAAACTTTTTTCTACTCCGGTCCGTCCCGTTTCCAGCGGGTATGGGCCGGTGGATGAGTTGTCTGCTCCGCCCCTGCTTCTGGCATTATCCGGAGAAAAACATCTGCCTTTATTGGCTATTTTCCCCACGCTTGCGGCGGCGGAAAGTGCCTGTAATGCGTTCCGTCACTGGACAGCTGCCGCCAATCATAAACTTTCGGTTCTTCTCTTGCCGGATGGAACGCGTGATTTACACAGTGCATCCGGTACCGATTGTTCCCGTGCCGAAGCATTGTATCAGCTGTTACAGGAGCCGCCGGATGTGTTATTTGCATCGGTTCCGGCAGTACTGAATCCGGTTCCCTCGGCAAAGGAAATGCGCAAACGTTCTTTCACCATCCGTCGCGGCGATACGCTGGAAGTGACGGACCTGGCAAAGAAATTGACGGAACTGGATTATGACGACGAACTGGAAGTTTATGTGCCCGGCGAATTCAGTCGGCGCGGCGGTATTCTGGACGTCTTTTCTCCCTCGGCGAAGCATCCTGCACGTATCGAATTTTTCGGCGATGAGGTTGACAGCATACGTTTATTTACGCCGGAAGATCAGCGCAGTATCGGGCAGGTGGAGTCTTACGAAATTATTTTGCGGTCCGGCAGCGGCAGCGAATTTCTGGAGTCCGGTGAATTCAGCGAATATCTGAAAGACTGGTCGCCTTATCTGGTTCCCGTATTTCCTCAGGTTTTGCGCACGCAGGTGGAACGTTTTTCGCCCGAAGCGTTGGAACAATGGGATGGATTTCTTCAGTCGTTCAGGAAAAAAGTTGTGCCATTCTATGACGATGTGGAAGCCGCACTGCATGAGAAGGTGACAACCCCGCCTTTCTTCTCCATGCACAAACAATTGGAGAAAGCCCTGCCTAAAGGCGGCGAAAAAGCATTTACGGAACTGGGACGCCAATGGATGCAGGAAACGGCCCGGCGGCTTGTCCTCGAAAACAATTATTTATGTGTCATGCTCTGCCGGTCGGAAGCCGATAAAAAGCATTTTCAGGAATGGATCGCGGAAGCTCAGCTGGATCAGACGCCGTCCGTCATTCTGGAAGAAAAATATCTCCCCGGCGGTTTGTTCTGCCCCGGGAAAAAACTGCTCCTGCTGACGGAACAGGAAGTCTTTGCGTCACCCGTCCGCATGAGAGGCGGCGCCGATCCGGTTGATGATGAAAAAGCAACCGATACCGGGTCGATGGGAATCGCCGACAGTGCTGCGGACTTGAATGAGGGTGATCATGCCGTTCATCTGGATTACGGCATTTGTATTTTCAAAGGCTTGGAAGTTGTGGAATCCGGCGGCGCAAAAGCGGAAATGATTGCATTGGAATTTGCGGATGATATGGTGATGCATGTCCCGTTATGGCAGGCACATTTGCTGTCCCGTTATATTGGCGCGGGGAAAAAAGGTGTGGCGCTGAGCAACGTCAAATCCTCCCGTTGGGGCAAGACCCGTGCCGCCGCCGCCGTTTCAGTGCAGAATATGGCGTATGAAATGTTGCGCATGCAGGCGTTGCGTACCAGTATTCAGGCGGAACCGTTCCCCGGAGATTCTTTGGATCAGCGTTTGTTTGAACAGGCATTCCCCTTCCGTGAGACGGCGGATCAGCTCCGGTCAGCGGAAGAAATCAAGAAAGATATGGAGTCAACCAAGCCGATGGACCGTTTGCTTTGCGGCGATGTGGGATATGGTAAGACGGAACTTGCCATGCGTGCCGCGTTCAAATGCGTCATGGGCGGTAAACAGGTGGCTGTTCTGGTTCCGACAACGATTCTGGCGCAGCAGCATTATTACAGTTTTCTGGAACGGTTTGCCGGATTCCCCGTATTGATTGAACAGCTCAGCCGTTTCCGCACCGCGAAAGAACAGGCGGAAATTCTCAAGCGGATGGAAGAAGGTTCGCTGGATATCGTCATTGGCACACACCGTCTGGTGCAGGAAGATGTGAAATTCAAGAATCTCGGCTTGATCATTATCGACGAAGAACAGCGGTTCGGGGTCGTCCACAAAGAACGGCTCAAACGTTTGCGTGTGGAAACTGATGTATTGACAATGACCGCAACGCCCATTCCCCGTACCCTTTATTTATCTATGGCTGGTATGCGGGATATGAGCACCATTCTGACCGCCCCGGTGAAACGGATGCCTGTGCAAACTGTCATCGGCACCGAAAGCCCGGAAATGATCCGGGATGCTATTGCCCGTGAATTGGGGCGCGGTGGACAGGTTTATTATCTTTTCAACCGGGTGAAGGGCATTGAAGAAGCCGCAGCAAAGATCAAAGCCATGTTCCCGAAAGCAACGGTCGGAATCGGACACGGTCAGATGCCGGAAGAACAGTTGGAAAACGTCATGAGCGATTTTATCGAAAATAAGATCGAAATCCTTGTATGCACAACCATTATCGAATCCGGACTGGATATCCCCAATGCCAATACTATCATCATTGACCGGGCGGACCGGTTCGGTTTGGCGGAACTGTATCAGCTGCGCGGGCGCGTCGGCCGCTGGACCAGACAGGCGTATGCCTATCTGCTGCTGCCCCGGTCCGGAATTCTGACCGGCAATGCCCGGGAACGAATTGCCGCCATGCGGAAATATACACAGCTTGGAGCCGGTTTTCAATTGGCAATGAGTGACTTACAGATTCGCGGATCCGGCAGTATCCTTGGCGCGGAACAGAGCGGTCAAATCAATGCGGTCGGTTTCCATCTCTACTGCGAACTTTTGCGTGACTGTGTTGCCAATCTCAATCGACAGGAAAAGATTATGCCGAAAAAACAGACCGCCCTCAATCTGGATTTCCTCCAATTTGCATATCTGCCCGCCAAAGGCTATCTGGGCGCGGCAATTCCGCCGGATTATATTCCGAATCCCGTCATGCGCTTCCGGATTTGCAGAAAACTCTCCCTTTGCCGGACGATGGAAGATGTGAAAATCTGCCGGGAAGAACTTGTCGACCGGTTCGGTGTCATTCCCGCGACGGCGGAAAATTATCTTGCTGTAACAGAATTGCGTATCCTGGCGGGGGAAAAGAATCTGGATACGATTTCCGTTTATGAAGGCAGAGCGTATCTGGAACGGGGCACAGCATTCCTCAAACCGGATGGTATGGTGCCCAGAGTGCCGGAGGAATTGACGCCGGAAAGTAAGCTTTCCCGTCTCTTTGCCATCCTCAAGACAATTCCGTCAAAAAATTAAAATGACGGATTTGCATTTTTGCCTATAATGTGCTATATTATCTCCACAAAGGAGATTTGACGATAAAATGACGGAACAACTTCCTATTACTGTAAGCTCAATTTCAGCCCTGGCAGAGCATGGTATTACACGCTTCTGTATGGCTGTCGGAATTTTTGACGGAGTCCACGGCGGACACCGTCATTTGCTCTGCCGTCTCACGGATATGGCGGAAAAACTCAATGCTGTGCCGGTCGTCCTGACTTTTTCACCTCATCCGAAAGTCATTGTCGATCCTGCCCATGCGCCGACTCTTTTGTTACCGGCGGAAGAAAAGGCCGCCCGCCTTGCATCCTGCGGTGTCAAAGCTGTGGTCTCCATTCCCTTCACCGCCGAACTTGCGGCGATGTCGGCGGAAGATTTTTTTGATCATATCCTTAAGGATTCTCCGGTGAAATTGTGCGGTTTCTGCGTCGGACGCCGTTTTCATTGCGGCGCAAAAGGCCACGGCACTATTGAAGTGCTCGCTGCTTACGGGGAAAAACACGGAATTCACTTTGAATCGGAACCGGAATTGGTCCTGAATGATGAAATCGTCAGCGCCAGCTCCATCCGTCAGGCGATTGCATCCGGCGATCTGGAGAAAGCAAAACAATACTTGCAGAAAGAAGTAACTCTTTACGGTACAGTTGTTTCCGGATTCGGTATCGCCGGTACAAAATTGGAACATCCCACTGCGAATATTGAATTGAAATACGGGGTACTTCCCCCCTGCGGTGTTTATGCCGCATTCACTGTAATTGATGGCGTACGTCATGCCACGGCATTGCAGATCGGGAAAGCTCCGACTTTTCTGACGGACGGGCCGGTGCGGATCGAAGCGCATCTGCTTGATTTTAAGGGCAATCTTTATGATCGCAATGTGTCGGTCAAAGTGATGGGATTTATTCGTTCAGAACGGAAATTCCCGGATCCGCAAGCTCTGATGCAGCAAATATGCAAAGATGTTGAAATGATACGAAATATATTAAAAGGAGTTACAAAATGACAGAAGCAAAGTGTTACACGGTAATGGAACTTGCGGAGAAAGTCGGAGTACCGCGTACAACAATCAATGACTGGCTGGGGAAATATTCCACCTATATTGGCTTTGTCATGCAGGGAAAGCGCCGCGTTTATACAGAAAACACTCTTTCTGTTCTGCTGAAAGTTTCCGAATTGCGCGCTGCAATGAAATCCTCTTTTGAGATTGAACAGGAGCTTGCCGCTATCTATGCCATTCACCCGGAATTTGCGGAAGAAGTTGTCGAGGAACAGCCAGCAGCTCAGGATGATAACACCGGTCTGAATGAAACGGTCACGGAAACTCTTCCTCAGCCCATGAATCCCCAGATTTCCGCTGAAGAATATGCATTGGCGGTCAAACAGCAGACTGATGAATTGACCAGTCTGCTCGGAGAACGCTTCCGGGATATTCTTACCAAAATGGATGATATCGAAGATAATGCAAAGAAGAATGGTACCCGCGCCAAGTTGTTCAGCCTCTTGACGATCCTGCTGATCCTTGTCATTCTCCTCGGCGGTCATTACTTCTGGCAGCTCACGGAAAAAATGCACAAGGCATCCATGCAGAAAGATAAATCCATTCAGGAATTGCAGACAAAAACTCAGGATTTGCGCGCCCGCACTCAAGCTCTTCAGGCGGGAACCGATGCCATGAACAAAAATCTTCAGCAGATCCTCAAAGATATTCCGGCGCAGCAGAAAGCCTTCGATAAAGCCTTGAAAGAGAACAAGGAATCTTATGAAAAACTGCAGGCGGCGGAACGGGATCGTTTTGCTGCGGAACAGTTGGCCCGTCTCAAAGAAATGGAACAGCTGAAGCAGAAACTGAAAGCAGCCGAAGATGCCCGCAAGAATGCTGAACAGAGTTTGCAGAACGCAAAGAAAGAAACGGAAAAGCAGAAAATCCAACTGGAACAGCTTCGTCAGAAAAATAACGATATGCAGAAAAAAGACGATGTCGCATCCGTCAAAAAGACTGATTCCGCTTCTGTGAAATCTGATGCAAAGAAATGAAATTGAATTAATAAAACCGGATCCGTCATTTTTGACGGAATATCTGGAAGCCTGCCGGGAAACCTGGGGGAAAGTACATAATCCGTATATCCTCCACGACCCGGCATTGTTTGATTCCTGGAAGGATACCATTTTTCCTACGTACGAAGCTCACGCAAAGGGGATCGACCTCCCGCCGGGCTATGTGCCCTCCCTCACTCTGTGGATTCTTTATCAGGGACATTATGCCGGGACTGTGAATTTGCGCTGGAAATTGCCGCCATGTCTTGCCGAATACGGGGGGCATGCCGGGATTTTTATCCGGAAGTCCATGCAGGGACGCGGACTGGCGCGCCGGGTCAATACGTTGATTCTTGATGAAATGCATAAACTTGGTGTTTCTCCGGTTCTTCTGACCTGCACCCATAGCAATCAGCCGTCGTTCCGCGTGCTTTACGGGAGCGACTGGTATCGTCACGAATGTGTGATGGCGGATGCGGATGGTGCGTATCAATTGACTCACCGCTTTTTCTATCATTGATTCGAATAAAAAAATATCTCTGTTGCAGGAGCCCCCTCCGAATCCTGCAGCAGAGATGTTGATTTTTAATTTTCCAGTAAAAAGAACTGTTTCCGCAATATAAGTACAATTCATGAGCCATTTCTGACAGACTTTCCGGTATTTTTTTTCATTTTTTTCACAGATATCCCATAATTTTTCAAAAAACAGGTATTTTCATTCCGTTTGAACGGGAGACAATTGATTATTGAAAAAGTGATTTTGTCAGATTTTTGTTTATGAGCAGGAATGCTATCTTAAGTTTAATCAACATCTCAGCTGTTCGAAAAAACTCAGATCAATCAAAAAACAAGCCCTGTAAGGGCGGCAAGAGTCAGACAGCCCAGGGTG
>JAZUCU010000004.1:0-61292 GCA_045639325.1 Victivallales bacterium | reverse complement strand
AGCCGCCACGTTGACGGCCTTTCGATAGAAATGGACGGCATCGTGGTGGCAATGACATATCCGAGACCTCATGGCATCACCGTATGTGCCATTCCTTGCGGAACGCCCCAAACGGCGATGCCAGTCTTTACCCCAAATTTTATGCGATATGTCCCAGGGTTGCGCTACGCTTACCCTGGGCTGTTTGACTCTTTCCGCCCCTACAGGGCTTGTTATCCGGTTTATCAATGCTATTACGGACGGGATCATTTCATATTACGTATTTTTTGTGGGGATTATATGGGATATCTGTGAATATGTTTTGTATTTTTTTTGCACAGGAACAGCATTGATAAAACGGAAAATCAGCCCAGCGTTTTTGTACGGAGAGATACGGAGAGGTGCATGAAAAGTCGAAGGTTTAAGTTAAAGCCGTAACAATGGGACTGCAAATACGATATCGGTTCCAGTTGAGGATATTCGACCGGATAAATGTTTGCACCGTAATAAAGGGACTGCAAATACGATATCGGTTTCTGGTGTGATCCTCCGTACCTCTCCGTAAATCTCCGTACCTCTCCGTTACAAAGAAGCCGGGTGCGTACCTGTTTTGCCATCTTTCTTTAAAACAAAAAACGACCCCCACCTGGGGAGTCGCAATCTCACAATCATTTAATTTATTGCCAGGAATCCCGGTGCGCACCGGGATTTTTGCAGAAGCAATTAATCTTTGTCTTCTTCTTCCTGTCCAGCACCGCTTTCAGGAATCAAGAGAGCGGCATCAACAGCGGCAATATCTGCAAGACCATTGCTGGTTTTGATTTCATTAACCCACATTGCGCCGCCGGGACGTGTGACAGAAGAGTCGATGCGGAGGTAAGCACCTTTCTTGTCATGGTTCCATGTACCAGCTGTTTTTGTCTGAGCGTCAGCTGCGATCACAGAAGAACCACCACAGGTAGAGGTGGAGATGGCACCAACGCCGACATTCACAAAGTAACCATAGGAAATGGTTTTTTCATTCAATGCATTACCAGTTGTCTGCGCAGCCCAACCGGCAGTTGTGGTGGAGGGGCAGAGGTAAGATTTGGGTTCATCGAGACCGTTCTGACGGAGGATTTCAAAACGATCATCAGATTTTGCAGGTTCATTTGCTGTCGGAGCTGTTGTGATTTCGATCGGCATCTGGTTATAGTCGTTTTCATAGGTAACGAGAGCGGTACCGATCTGTTTGAGGTTGTTTGTGCAGTTTGCCTGTTTACCAGTTTCTTTCACTGCGCCGAGGGCGGGAAGAAGCATACCTGCGAGGATCGCGATGATAGCGATAACGACGAGGAGTGCTGTCACCGTAATCGGGTGTTTAATGGAGAATAAGCCTGATAAGCCGGAATAAACCTGATAGGCAGGAAGAAAAAGTTATATTGCCTATCCGGCCTATCCGACCTATCCGTCATATAACATATCCTTATTTAAAGAGGGAAAATACTACCAAAAAAATTTTTTTCTACAGAAAAATGCACTTTTTTTCAATTTTTTTGGATTTACCTATTGCTTTTTTCAAATTATCGTGTATAATTAACAGCAGAAGTCTCACAAGAAGAAAAAATCACAATCAAAAAAACAAAAAATCTAACACGGAGAAAATTAACTATGAAACGTGAAGACAAAAGTTTTACATTGATCGAGCTCCTCGTTGTTATCGCTATCATCGCGATCCTCGCAGGTATGCTTCTCCCCGCTCTCGGCGCAGTTAAAGAAACTGGTAAACAGGCAAACTGCACAAACAACCTCAAACAGATCGGTACCGCTCTCGTTACCTATGAAAACGACTACGGTCAGATGCCGATCGGTACAACAGCTGCTGCAGCAACTGGTTCTGGTACTGCCGGTCACTCTGCAGAACGTTTTGAAGTTCTCCGCCAGAACGGCCTCGATGAACCCAAATCCTACCTCTGCCCCTCCACAACAACAGCTGGTTGGCAGGCTGCTGCAACTGGTGCAGCTCTCTCCAACAAATCCATCTCTTATGGTTACTTCGTAAGAGAAGCTCAGGGTGCTATCTCCACATCCACATGCGGTGGTTCTTCTGTGATCGCTGCTGACGCTCAGACAAAAACAGCTGGCACATGGAACCATGACAAGAAAGGTGCTTACCTCCGCATCGACTCTTCCGTCACACGTCCCGGTGGTGCTCAGTGGACAAACGAAATTGCTACAAGCAACGGCATCACAAAAGCCAACGTTGAAGCACACTTGGTTATTCCTGAATAATCAAACCTTAATTGACGGGATTTACGGTGCGCACCGGATTCCCGGCAAACAAAATTATGATTGTGAGATTGCGGCCCCTATGTGGGGGCCGTTTTTTTTGTTTTTTTCAACGGGAGGATTTTTTGTACGGATGGGTACGGAGAGGTACGGAGATTTACGGAGGGGTGCATGAAAAGTCATAGGCTTTTAAGTTGAAGCCGTAACAAAGGAGACTGCAAATACGATATTGGTTTCTGATGTGATCCTCCGTAATTCTCCGTAAAACTCCGTACCTCTCCGTATAAAACAAAAATCCTACAAATTGCCGAACGAAATCTCTACAAATTGCCGAACGAAATCCCTACAAATTGCCGAACGGGAACGTCAACTCTGTATGAAGAGGCACAAAAAAATCACACCGGAAGTAAAAACTACCCACCCGCAAAAAACTTGACTTTTTTTAAAACTGTGGTATAGTATTGAGTTACTATATTATATATACATAACCTATACAGGAGTACTCAAATCATGGGCGGATGTTCTGGAAATTGCAGTTCCTGCAGCGGCAGCTGCAGCGATGGTAAAAAATCCCGGTTGCTTGATGTCAAGCACAAATTGTTGATTCTTTCCGGTAAAGGTGGCGTTGGAAAAAGTACCGTTGCCGCATCTCTGGCAATTCTGCTTGCCAAGGCTGGAAAGAAAGTAGCTCTGCTGGATGTGGACTTCCATGGTCCCAGTCAGCCCACACTGTTCGGGATGAAAGATGAACGTCTCGGCGGCAATGATGACGGAATCGTCCCCGGCGAAAAATATGGCGTCGGCGTGGTCTCCATCGGTTTGCTGGTGGATGATGCAGATGCTGCTGTGATCTGGCGCGGTCCTGCCAAGATTGGTGTTCTCAAACAGTTGCTGGAAGAAGTCAACTGGGGCGAACTGGATTATCTGGTGCTTGACTTCCCGCCCGGAACCGGTGACGAAGTGTTGTCTGCCTGTCAGATGATCCCCGGCGAAAAACGTGCCGTAGTGGTCACAACTCCGCAGGAAGTATCTCTCTCCGACTGCCGTAAATGCATCGACTTCTGCCGTCAGGTGGAAGTACCGGTGGCAGGTATTGTGGAAAACATGAGCTATTTCATGTGCCCGGATTGCAACAGCCGTCATGAAATCTTCCGTAACGGCGGCGGCCAGGTACTTGCGGATTCCAACGGACTGCCTTTGCTGGCACGTCTTCCGCTCTCTCCCGACTTTGTGACGGCATGTGACAGCGGCAAGATTGGCGAAGGATTGACCGGTGTTCTTGCAGAAGAATTGACCGCAGCAGTCGAAAAAATCATCGCCGGAGAATAAAAGACAATGGAAACAAAGGCAGTAACGATTCGCAACAAAGCGGGGATCCATTGCCGTCCATCCAGTGCGATCATGATGGCAGCGGAAGCATTTCCCGGCTGTAAATTTTCGGTCCGGACAGTACGCGGCGTAACAGAGTTGAACAGTATTCTTGACTTGTTGTCCCTGGGCTTGCAGCTTGGGGATGAAGTTGAGATATCCGTAACAGGCCCCCAGGAAGCGGAAGCCTGTGCAAAAATCGCGGAATTGTTTGCGACTGAATTTGATTTTGTATAATAACAGGGAGTGGATGCCATGAAGGTCATCATAGCCGGAGCGGGAGAACTTGGCAGATTGCTTGCCTCCACGTTATTGACGGGGAAGCATGACGTAATATTGGTTGACAGTTCCGCGGATGAACTCAAGCTGGTCAGTGACAAGCTTGACGTCATGACAGTGGAAGGCAACTGCACCAGTATTTCGACCTTGAAAGAAGCCGGGGTGGAAAGTGCGGATGCCCTTCTTGCTGTCAGCGGGAACGAAGCGACGAATATTCTGGCATGTCAGCTGGCGTCGAAACTCGGCGTCAAACAGACGATTTGCCGTTTATACAGTTCGGAGACATTTTCTGCGGAAGATGGTATTGTGCCTGCCACGTTCGGGATCCGCAACACGGTCTCTCCGCCGGAAGAATCAGCGGAAAAGGTATGCGCGATCCTGCGGCGTGACATTCTGCTGGAACGTTTGCGTTTCAGTATTGATGAAGCGCAGATGATTCTGATCGAAATCACACGTTCCTCCATTCTTGCGGGTGTTTCCATTAAAAACATTCCCGGCCCGGAAATGCTGAAAAGCATCCGTTTTTCCGCTCTCTTGCGCGGCAATCAATTGATTGTGCCTCATGGTGATACGATTTTTGCTCCCGGCGATAAAGTTTATGTGGCGGGGAAAACGGAAAGTCTCAATGCGTTTCTGGATTGGCTTTCACCCGGCGATATGGGCTTGCGTCCGCGCCTTGTCATGGCGGGTTCCGATGATACCGGGCGTATTCTGGCGGAAAAAGCATTGCAGCAGGGATTCGATGTCCATTTCATCGAACCGGACCGTCAGCGCGGGGAACACCTGCTGGATGAATTGCCGTCCGGCGTGATGATGTTGGAAGGGGATGCGACCAACGAAGATATTCTGCTTGAGGCGGGCATTGCCAATGCGGATGCTTTTGTGAGCGTGGATCCGGATGACGAAGATAACATTTTATCCTGCATTCTGGCGAAACGTCTCGGTGCCCGCAAGGTGATCTGCCTGACGCACAAGCCGGAATACATCTGGATCGTTCCTGCGATGGAAATGATTGATTGCGGCTTGAGTGCCACGCTGGTATCCGTCAACTCCATTCTGCGTCAACTGGAAGCCGGGGCGATGCGTGCGGATGCGATTTTACAGCGTTTCCGTGCTCATCTGACCGAATTCCGTGTATCGCCCAAGTCTCCGCTGTGCGGGAAGATGCTGAAAGATTGCAGATTGCCGTCCTCGCTGATTCTCTCGCTGATTTTCCGCGGCAGAGAAGTGATTATTCCTGCGGGCGATACCTGTCTGCAGGCGGATGATAAAGCCGTGGCAATTGTGACACGGGAAGGTGTCCGCGAAATCGAACCGTTATTCCCCGGATAAGGATAAATCTACATGAACCGGAAAATCATACTGCACCTGATCTGCGTCATTGCAGGCGTCAACGGATTGGCCATGCTGCTTTCCGGCGGTGTCTCATTTCTGATGCGTGATGCGCTTTCAGACAGTATCGGTTTGGTATTGACCGGTTTGATTCTGTTTTTACTGGCGTTATGCGGCGCCCTTCTGACCCGCACAAAAAGCGATACGGAACGGCAATTCGGATTCCGTGACGGATTCGCCATTGTGGCATTGGGGTGGCTTGTGGTTTCCATTACCGGGGTACTGCCGTTCATGGTGGTTTCTGACATGTACTGGTATGATGCGCTGTTTGAAACGGCGTCCGGCTTTTCCACCACGGGGGCGAGCGTAATTGATACCTCCCTGCGTCTGCGCACGGGCCATACTCTGCCGGAAGGGGTGGAAAGTCTGCCCTATGGAATTCTTTTCTGGCGTTCCCTGACCCACTGGCTGGGTGGTATGGGGATCGTGGTTCTGACCATTGCCATTCTGCCGTTGTTGAATATCGGGGGACAGGCGTTGTACAATGCGGAAACGACCGGGGTAAAATCTTCCGACAGCAAAATTGCGCCCCGTATTGCCTCCTCCGCAAAACTTCTGTGGCTGGTCTATCTGGGGCTGACGGTGATCCAAACCACGCTGCTGTGGGCGGGCGGGATGCGATTTTTCGACGCCGTCTGCCATTCTTTCGGGACCGTAGCGACCGGTGGATTCTCCACAAAGCAGAACAGCATTGCTTATTACAACAGTATGTATATTGAGGGAATTATCACCCTTTTCATGTTCCTCTCCGGATGTAACTTTCTGCTGCACATCCGTCTGTTATCGGGCAAACTGCTGACGTATTGGAAAGATGAGGAATTCCGCATTTATCTTTATATTGTCCTGATCGCAACGTTGATCATTACGTTGTTCCTGACGTTCACACCGGGACAGGCTGATCCCATTTCCAAGGTTGCATACAACGGGAATTTCTGGAGTTCTCTGCGGGCGGCACTGTTCCAATGTGTCTCCATTATCTCCTCCACCGGTTTTTCCACGGCAGATTACTGCACCTGGCCGACAGCAGCAGGTTTGATCCTGTTTCTGCTGATGTTCCCCGGCAGCTGCGGCGGATCGACCAGCGGCGGCATGAAATGTATCCGGGCAATATTGCTGTTCAAACACAGTATTACAGAAGTCAGACGCTGTATTTTCCCCCATCTGTTACCGGACGTGCGGATGAACGGAATCCGTTTGGAAAACAGTGCCATTCAGCGAACGGTAGGGTTCGGGGTATTGTTTTTCTGCACCTTCCTGTTATTCGCATTTCTGATTCCAGTATTCTGTCCCCTGCCCGAAATGAATTTTGCCACAGCGGTTTCCACCTCCATTTCCTGTTTGAGCAACATCGGGCCGGGCTTCGGGAATATCGGGCCGAGTATGACCTTTTCCTGGATGACGCCGGCAGCCAAGGTTCTTTTATCCTTTGAGATGATTCTGGGGCGTCTGGAATTGTTTACGATTCTGGTATTGTTCCTGCCTTCCTTCTGGAAAAAATGATTGGATAAAGGTATCCGGAAACATCATTGCCTCCATGATGCCGTCAGTTTCTTACGAAACGCCGTCAACGCGGAGGCTGTCATAATGCGAGTTCTTATGCGCTGTTCCCCAGGGTTGCGCTGCGCTTCACCCTGGGCTACACTGCTCCGCCCCGTTGGGGCTGATTTTTGATTGACCAATGTTTTTCCGGACGTTACGTTATATCGCATACAGAATCTCTATCTAATTTAAAAATTTGGAACTATTCTTAAAAATATTCCTCATAAATCTGCACAGGGGGCTTGACTTTCTGTTTTTTTGTGATATTTTATATTATAAAATCATAATATCACAATATGAAATTATAAAGGTCAATATGAAATCTCTCAAGAAAGCTTTTGATCTGCTTGAATACGTAGTTGCACAGGGCGGCGTGCCGGTGACACCCACCGCTTGTGCCGAAGCAACCGGGTGGAATTCGGTCACCTGTACCCGCATTCTGGGAGAATTGACAGAACTCGGTTATCTGGAAAAAGTAACCAGAAAAAGCGGATACCGTCCCGGCCCCATGTGCAGTGCCTTATCCTTGCGCAATAATGTATACAGCCGTCTCTCCAAAGCGTCGGAAGGGCCTCTCAACCGTTTTGCCTCGACCATCGGAGCAATCGTGAACTTCTCCGTATATCATCCCTGCGGGCGGGTCATGATCCGGATTTGCGGCGGCGGTGACGGGATTCATCACATCTGGAAAGATTTCCGTTTTCCGCTGGATGACGGGATGCCGACTTCCCGTTTGCTTCTTGCCGCCATGGATCGGAAACAGCGGACGCCGTACATTTCCGCAGGCATGCATGATGAACTGGATCTTCTGGCAGAAAAAGGTTTTTACCGGGGTACGGAACGGGATCTGACCGTGCAGGGTCATCTGGTTCTTTGCGAGGATTACCCGCCTGCCGCTTTCGGGTACGGCGTCCGGCAGGAACAAAATGCGGATGAGATTGCCCGGCTGGGGGCGGAAACGGCACGGGAAATCATGATGATTCTTCATACACAACGAAACATATTCTAATAACTAAGGAGTTATCAACATGTCACAAACAGCAATTGCAGCAGCGGATGATTTTATCCGCAATGAAACACAATTCCATCTGGGCTTTCTCCCGACCGAACAATCCAATCCTGACACCGTCACTCTGGGCGATGATTTCCAGACCGATCCGGTGAAAGGGGTTGCCACTCTGCAGAAAGCAGACCGTGATGTTCTGAAAATGGCAAAACGGGTTCTGGCATCCAAAGAATTCGCGGCCTTCTTCAATGACGGTTTGAACACAATCAAAAACGGCGGACGCATCATTTTCTCCGGCTGCGGCGCAACTGGACGTTTGAGTATTCTGCTGGAATGTCTCTGGCGCAATGCCTGTAACCGCACTCCCGGCATGGAAAACTATGCCAACGGTGTGGAAAGCATTATGACCGGCGGCGATTTTGCTCTGGTCCGCAGCGTGGAATTTTTTGAAGATTATATCACATTCGGACGCCGTCAGGCAGCCGATGCCAACATCGGAAAAAATGATATGCTCTGCGCAATTTCCGAAGGCGGCGAAACTTCCAGCGTGATCGGCACCATTTATGAATCCGTGGAACGGGGCGCAAAAGTTTATTTTCTCTTCAACAACCCCGCCGATATCTTGAGTGAACATCTGGAACGCTCCCGGAAAGTTATTCAGGATCCGGGCGTGACCGTGCTTGATCTTTTCTGCTGCCCCATGGCACTTGCCGGTTCAACCCGTATGCAGGCGACAACCTCCGAACAGTTGATTGCGGGCGCCATGCTGGAACAGGTATTCCTGACACTGAACGGCCAGCAGGCTCCGGATTATGCCGCTGAATTTGAAAAACTCCTGACCGCTCTGGAACTGCCGGAAAACCGCGAAGTCATGGCAAAATACATCGAAATGGAAGCCGACCTCTACCGCAAACACGGATATGTCACTTACTTCGCCAACGATTGCCTTCTGGATATCTTTACCGACACAACGGAACGTTCCCCCACATTCATGCTGCCCCCGTTCCGGAAGTGCGATGATACCGCATCTCCGCGTCCCTGGGCATTCGTCAAAAATCCGCTGTACACCACAGAAACAACCTGGAATTATGCAATGCGCCGTCCGCTCCGCTGTCTCGCCTGGACCGTTGCAGATTACGCTGCCATGGATGCCGCGGATAAGATTCAGGCAAATCCGCCCATGATCTCCAGCGCAGATTTGCTGAAGATTCCGGTGGGTAACGAAATGGTGGAAGACCGCGTTGTCACTTCCGACGATATGGCAATTCTGCTGAAAACGGTCGCATCCGACACCGCATTGGAACAGGCATTCGACGGTGCAGCAGCCAAATTCCCGCGTCATTACCGTATCTCCATCGGCGGCGGCGATGATGCAGAATTTGTGTTGAAAGTGCCGGAATTCCCGGGTGCTTTCCCGCTGATGCGCAATATGGCAGTAAAACTCTTCTTCAACTCTGTTTCCACCGGTACCATGGCACGTCTCGGCCGCGTCACCGGCAACTGGATGAGCTTTGTGGACTGCACAAACAAGAAACTGCTCGACCGCGGAACACGTCTGCTGGTGGAAATCGCCAAAGTGGATTACCGTACCGCATGTGCAACCCTCTTCGAAGCAATGGAAGAAATTGCCGCAGCCGGCAATAACAACGGCGAAGAAAAAGCGTCACCCGTACAGGTGGCGCTGAAAAAACTCGGTAAATAAGAAACCGTATAATCTGAATTATCAATTCAAGACCGGGGCGATCTTCTCAATGAGGGATCGCCCCATTTGCATAAAGCCCTCATCATTCGGATGCAGATAACCGTCACTGGTCAGGGCGACATCATGCGCCATCAATTCCAATCCGTCAATAATGTGCACGCCGGGGTATACTTCTGCCGTTTTCCGGATGAAATCCCGGGCAGACTCAAAAGTGCCGCACAACGTTTCTCTGTCTTTATCTTTCCGCCAGATGGGGAGAATGACGAAAATCGGTTTATCCGGATAGTTTGCAGCCAGATTCCGGAAAAAGCCCACCGTGTTGGACTGGAAAGCCTCAAGCGTTGCACAATTCCAGTCATTGGTTCCATAAGCTACCGTGATAAATGTGGGGTCAAAATCATCTTTGGGTTCGGTTAATGCCGTACAGAACCGATCGCCGCCAATCGCCTTGTTATAAAGATCGGCATGGAAGGCATCGGCAACCAGCATGGCATAAGTGCCCATGGGGTGCTGTGCATCGTAGCCCTGCGTAATGGAATCGCCGAATGCAAGCATGATTTTTTCCCGGCGGACGGGTTTCAGCACAGCGGCATCGTGGAATGTCAGGGACTGCATCACGAGCTGCGTCAGACAGGGCAGATAGATGCGGATATGATTTTCTTTGCCGTCAAGGGCAAAATCAAGCACACTTTCCGGTTCCGTATTGAAGTCCGGGACACAATGAAACGCCGCCAATTTTCCATTGACTGTTACGTCGATATTGGAAAAAAGGCGGGAAGAACCGGGGCCGATTTTATATTTCATAACGATCCGGGCCGCATCGGTAATAAAATCGAGAGTCATGCCGGAAGTTGCCCGGGCTTTCGTTTGAAAGTCTTTGTTATTATCATAAACGTGCAGCTGTTCTTCAGTAAACCGCTGCATGCAAATGCCATCGGGAGTTTGGGTGATGGAGACCGCACCGCGGATCAGTTCTTTGATTTCTTGAAAAGCTAATGGTTTTTCCATTTTATCACATTTCCTTAAGTAAAAATTCGGTTATTTTCCGGTCAAACTGCGCAGGCTCTGCATTCGCCAGATAAGCCGTCAATTCCAGACAGAATACGCCATAATCCCGTTTCAGACTGCGGAGCTGAACGGCATAATCATTTTGCATATCCGCACCATCCGGAATGGGAGTCGTCAACATAATACGCCGCACGGAGTCCATATTCCGCGCCTGTTCCAGCAGAAACGCAATACACCGCAATTCCGAACGCATGGAGTGGTTGCGCGCTCTGCTCAATGCCGGGGGAATAATCAGAACTGTGTCGGGCTTTTCCTTTTCCAACGATTGGGAAATGGAACAGAGGGATTCCGGCAGAGGACTGCCTTCCGATTCCGCGCCCGGGCGTATGGGGATGAGTTTCAACTCAATACCGGCGTTGCGGAAGGTGGTCTGCAATGTATCTTTCACTTTCTCTTCCAGATCACCGATAATGCACAATTTCTGCGTCTTTTTCAAGCCGCCCGCAAGCTGACGGGGCAGGCTCCATTTACGCAATTCGTGCAGCTGGGGACGATGCAGCACAAAGATGATTTTATCCCCGTTCGCCGCATAGAAATTGCCGTAATGATAAGTAAAAGCTTCTTTCGTGCCCGGGCGCAGATAGCGGACACCTAGAGTCTTGAACGTCATACCCGGCAATGCCAGCTGATATTGGAAATCCCGGAAACCGGTATTCCACAACGGAAAATCTTTCTTCAACAGAAAATCAGGACTGAAACGGTCGATTCCACCGCTGTGATGCGCAGGCAGATCAATCTCGGCCGATTGTCCTTCCGGCAGACGGGTCAGCACGGGTTTGACCGGGAACGGCAGGCGATGCCGGATTTCCCATGTACCATTGAGTTTTTCATCATCATAAATAAAGTCGGGCAGATGCAGATGCAGATCCAGCGAGACCGGCAGGGAAATACGTTCCGTCTTCCGCGGGTGAGGTGCAATCTTCATCGGGGCAAAAGCAGGGTCGGAAGGCAGCAGAGTAAAGCCGGGAATTTCCGGCTCCGTCAGGAACAGATTGCTGGTGGAGGGGTATTCCTTGCCTTCAAACAGGTAACGGGAATCGCCATCAAAAAGCCGGACAACTTTCCGTCCCAATTTGCTGGTATAGAACATAAATTTATCCTGGAATTTCACAACCGGATAACGCAAGCCGCTCTGGGATTCAATCGCCAGCGGAATGACCGGAAGTCCGGGGGAGAAGTTTTCTTCGGAAAGGATTTCGAACACCGGCGCATTCTCTCTCTTCCATGCGGCATAAATCATGGTTCCGACTTTCTGTTTGTGATAACAGAGCAGGAATTCATGGAGTCCTTTTTCCAACTTCATGGTATGATCGGTATACGTTGCGCCTTGCTTCGGCATATCTTCGGCAAAACGGCGGATCACACATTTTCCGTCGATACTGAGCAGATGGGTGGCGTTGGTGCTGACCCGGAATGTGTAATTACCGGTTGCAGGGACATAGAGTTTTCCGCGGAAATAAAGCAGAGAACGCAAGCCGGTATCCGTCGGACGTCGTGTCATATAAATCTGACCGGAATCCAATACGCCGCGCTGCATGGTGAGAGCAGAAATATTCAGCAGGGATTCCTCCATGCCCTGAGCCGGCGGCGTGGCACGGTATTTCTTGATATCCTCTCTCATCTTTTTCCGTTCCCCGGTAAACCGGTTGAAATATGAACTGAGGCGGTTGAAATGACAAAGATTATGATTGCCGGGCATCAGCGCAAAATCCGGGCGGAGCAGAATGCCCCGGCAGCAGGTGATGCGGTAAGGCAGCAGCGGATCTTTCGCCCACAGAAGCGATTTCTCATTCTGACGGAACATAATATTTCTGCCGCAGAACGGGAACATGGCATTACGGCATCTCCGTACCGTATTGGAAATATGACCACATTTTTTATTGGTGCAGCGATTGAATCTGAGATATTTCACATAATTATTGAACCGTTCCCGGCGGGTACGGACCATAAAGCTGCGCCATTCCTTTGTATGATATACCTGCATGTGGGCAGATTGGAATATGGCTAAACGGCTGTTGGATTCCAAACCATAAAAAGACGGATTCGGCATCTTTTTCGTGTAACCGAAATAAAGATACAACTCCTGCGCCTTCTTCACCGGCGGGAGAAAGACAGCTCCACTGGCAAAATAATGCGCCGGTTTCAGGTTGCCATCCGCATCATAAGCACGGACATTGTTCTTCAGCGGAACCGGCAGACAAAGGTGACGGTCATCCAAAACCGCAGGGACGTCTGACGCTTCCTGCAATACCCGGATACGGAACGCCGCCGCCGGGTCATGCCAGAATACCAGATCTTCCGCCGCATGCAGCCAGAAGGACGTAAGAAGCAGAAAAAGGGAACAATATCGGATCATGGTGCGACCTCCTGTTCCGGGTAAAGTTTATATGCAATATCGCAGGGGAAAGGCGGGACCGGGAAATACCGGGGCAAGCCATCCAGTTTGACATTCTGGCGATAAATCCGTTTTCCGCTGCGTGTATCGTACCAGTCGAGAATATAATTCCCGGGATCAAGCGGGAGTTTCAAGTGGAACATGGCAGAGTATTGCTTGACTGCCTTGTCAAAGTCCAGCGGATACCAATGTACATGGGGCGGATAAAATACCCAGCCGCGGGCATGTTTGCGGTCCGGTGCCATGGAAATACTGCGAACCGTTCCACCGGGCGCACCACTCAAAATCCATCCGGGCATATATTTGCAATGATAATTCACCATGGCATTACGCAGATATTGAGGATCACGCGTGGCATCCGGGTGATGCAATACATTCAACGGCAGAATCCAGTTGGGCACTTCCGTTTCCGATAAAACCGGGTTCGGGCCGGGATCGAAACCTTTATTGAAATCGGCAAAGGCTTTGTAATGGAAATAAAGGTTTTTCAGGTGGATCACATCGTGCCACCACAACGCGGGAGATGCACTCTGCCCGTAGAAAAACGATGCCCAAAGTGCAGAATGAATGTCGCCGACAACCATAGAATTGGTAGAGCCGAATGAGCCGCCGCCAAATTCCGTCACTTGACTCGGTTTGCTATAGGAGTAGAAATGTTTCATGTGCTTTTTCAGCTGGTCGGGGAACGAAATGATACCGCTCCGGTAGGCATCACTGACAATATGTGTCGCAAAATCTGATTCGATACACAACTCTTTCCAATTTATTGTATTGCCGCCTTCCCCGCAAACATGGGTCGTCATCAGGTGATTCCCCGGGTCGATCGCCGCCAGTTCTTCGGCAGAACGCTGATGCCAGTAATACATGTATCCGCTGTTATAATGGGTTCTGCCCGAATTGACCAGGTCAACTTCGCTCCAGAATTCATAGGCGAACAGGTGGGGATCTGCCCCCCAGCGGGCGGCAATGTAACGGTTGCGGCGGAAGGTATAACGCAAGACATCAAAATTACTCCAGAATTCATTGGGGCTGTCCAGAATTGCGCCGTTGGCTTCGGCAAATCTGCCTTTTTTATTGAAGGGATTGTCATCCCATTCCTGATCGTTGCTGAAAGAGAGTTCCCCGTGTGGCGCAAAAACAAGGTTGATATAGATGCCGTACTTTTTCGCCAGACGGAACAGATGATCCAGACGGTGTGCATTGCGCAAACTGTATCTGCCGACACCATAATATCCGGCTCGGGCACTGTCCCATTCCAACGCATAAGTCCAGGATGCCATCCAGATTTCCAGAAGCGTGATGCCCCCTGCGGAACATGCCTGGAAATATTCATCGTAATCATAGGTTCCCGAATCGGGCAGGAATCCCCAGCGGTAAACACGCTCACTGCGGCGGTCAATGTTCGTATGAATGTTCAAACTGACCGGATAGAAAAATTCCCCGTTGGAAAATTCAAAATAATGGGGATTGATGCTGCGGACACGGACAAAACCCCGTTCCCCGGCTTCTTTCACCGTCAACGTGCGCCATTCCGAATACAACGTTTCCGGCTTCTCTCCGGAACGGTCGATCACGCGCAGACGGACACGGACATTCCCTGCTTCCCGCGGAGTCATCCGGAATGCCCAATGAGGCTTGCCGTAAGGGGTCAGAACTTCATTGGTAAAATATTTGGTACGACGGTAATTTTGCGTAAAGAATGCAGGGTAGATATCCGTTTTGCCCGGCAGTTTCAAGTCTTTCCAGTAAGTGAAAAATGAGGTCAGATACGGATGCAGAAAATGTTTTTTCAGGATCTGACGGTTCGACCAGCGGGGGCCGGAAGGATAATCAATTTCATAATCCACCTGAATTTCATCCGGGTCAAAAGCATTGAAATATTCTCTGGAAAGCGAAAATGTGGATTCAAACATCTGGTATTTGACTGCCGTTTCCGGCATTTTCCAGTTCAACAGTTTCAATACCGGCTGTTTGCGCTTTCCACTGAAGACCGGACCGCGTACGATCACCGTCCCGCTCGCTCTTTCATCTGAATAAAACACCAGTCCGGCTTCAAAAATTCCGGATGCCATATCTGCATTCCAGGCTTGCCCGTGACCACTGGGGAGCAGGTATTTGCCCCGTTCGGAAATCACCGTTTCCACACGGGTCGCTTCGCCGGGGTAAATACGGTATTCTTTTTCCGTCTGATACCATAAGCCATCTTTATCTTTTACGTAAATCCAGGCTTTGACGTACTGACGGAAATTGCCTTTGAGTTCCACATCAAAGGATAACGTGTGTGCGGAATACTGCTTGCGGTCTGCACGGAATACCTGACGATCCCGCAAACGGAATACACGGCAACCGCCGGGGAAGGAAAGCTGCCCCGTCACCGTCCCATCCTTACCGGGCTTCAGTTCCGTCTCCGGTCCATCTCCGGAAACGAGATAATACTGTACCTCACCGGTACTGCTGTACAACAGAACCGGACAGAGAAACAGAACAAGCAGATTCAGCAGAAGATTTTTCAAATGTCAACCCCGTTTTTCCAGTCGGAACGGCTGAGATAGCTGTTGCCGGTTGTTGAGACGTTCAGGAAAGGTGCCATACTGTCTGCGCCTTTCCCTTCCGCATGCCAGCTGCAGCGGATCATGGGCAGACGGGTATCAATGGATTTCTTTGCAGCTTTGCAGTTTTTCAACAGATTCAATTTGACTTGCTGCCAGGATGTGCCGGTTGCGGTAATACCTTCGTATTCTTCCGTCCAGGAAGAAGGCCAGACGCCACCGCAGAATTCATAAGCATAACTGACATGGAGCCCTTCAATATCCGACGGCGTTTGTTTGCCTAAAGAAGTGGTTCCCGGTGCATCAAAGGTTGAACTCATTTCTGTATAATTGAACATGCCCTTACCACGATTGGCGGACCTTCCACTATCTTGCGGATCGTTGGGGCAGAGATAGACTTTTGCGCTTTTCTTCATTTCCTTGTTGTACAGGTTGGAAAGCCAATCCGGATACCGGTCTTTTCTGTTTGCACGGAAGGTGGAAACACCAACTTGCAGCTGACGCAGGTTACTCATACAGGCAGTGCGTTTGCCTTTCTCTTTCACATGCCCGACAATGGGAAAAATCAGCCCGGCAAGAATCCCGATAATAGCAATCACAACAATCATTTCGACCAGATTGAAATAACAGCGTTTCTTCATTTTGCTTCATCCTCTGTTTTTGACGGGAGTTCATCGAGTCCATGTCGCGTTTTCTCCCAATGGAATGGTTTATGGAGAAATTGCAGCACACCTTTCCATGCTCCGAGGGAAATCAGGAACCAATAGAAGGGCATCAGCAATACATAAGGTATCAGATAATAAAATTTACGTTTCCAGCATGCTGCCCCGTGAACATAGATCAGCAGGAAGTTCATCAGGAACAGGGCAATACTCAACACAAAAAATACTTGCGAAAGATGGGATAGAAGCGGGTCTTCCAGCGGTCCGGAATAGAACAGCGGCCAGGCTTTGATATGCCAGTTGCCAATGTGGAATCCGGAATAAAGCGTGCCTTCCGTATGGGGGCCCATCACAACCGATGCCAGACTTTCCCCCGCAAGCATGGCATCCGTCAGCAGGATCGCATACAACAGCAGAACCGGCCAGAAAAGCAGATTTGCCAGCATCATCAGCACCGAAGCACCGACAAAGGAATAACATCCGAAGAATCCCCAGAAACCCAAACGTTTCAAGGTCTGCAGCGGAGAACGGTAATGCACCAGATGCGTTTGGAAAAAGCCTTTCACCCAACGGGAACGCTGACGAAGCCAATTGCCCAGATGCGGATTCGCTTCTTCCCACGTGGTCGATTCCACAACCGTGGTGTGATAGCCGTTTTCATAAATGCGGATCCCAAGGTCACAGTCCTCCGTCACGTTGAACGGATCCCACCCCTGCAGCGTGCGCAACTCTTCCGTCCGGAAATGGTTGGATGTTCCACCGAGAGGAAGCGGCAGGCTGAATTTGACCAGTCCGGGCAGCTGCATGTCAAAGTTGGTACTGTATTCGATGGTGAAAAGACGGGTCAGAAGATTCTGGCGGGCATTGTAGAAATTCAATTTTGCCTGCACGCAGATCAACCGTTTATCCGGATTCTTGCGGAAGATATACAGGACTTTCCGCAGCTGATCCGCTTCCGGTGCATCTTCCGCATCATAAATCACAAGAAATTCGCCTTTGGCATCCCGCAAACCATAGTTGCAGGCACGGGGCTTTGTCCGCGGCTGACCATCGGGGACGGTGACAACCGTACACCACGGGGGAATGGTTTCTTTTGCCAACGCATTGGCAGTTTCGTCATCATCCTCCTCCAGCAGCAGGCGGACATCCAGTTTTTCTTTGGGATAATCCAATGCGGCAAGACGGGGCAGGATCTTTCTTGCGACCGCTTCTTCGTGATACAGCGGGACAAGAATGGTATAGATCGGCAGTTCCTCATCGGGAATGGATGCCATTTCTTCCGGCGTCACATGGATTTCTGCATGTTTTCCCATGGACCGCAGGGCAGAACCGAAGCGGAGCACTGCGGCAAAGGCGTAAATCACCATGAAGTAAACCGTGATAAAAAACAGAAAATAATCCCAGCGGTAGACCAGGAGCAGAATCAACAGCGGCAGAATCAGCAGCAGATAATACAATTTCTGCCCCGTGGAAACCGGCAAACAAGCACAAAGAGCTCCGTGATACCGCCGGTAAGCCGCAGTCAATTCATCCTTTTTCCCCACAGTCGCTCCGGTATTTTCTGCCATATTCAATACCTTTTCTTATGATGATCGTATGATGCAGGCTATGTTCTTACTCCCAGTCGCCAAGGTATTTATCCGGAATCAGATAACGAATCACGTCATCCGCAACCGCATCCCGCAGAGACATGACCGGTTCATCATATCCGGCGTCCTGCAGTTTTCTCATATCTGCACAGGTGTAATACTGATATTTCGCTTTCAAATGTTCGGGCATATCAACATATTCGATTTTGACCGGCTTGTTCATGGCGGCGAAAACAGCAGTTACCAGTTCATTCCAGGTTTCGGCTTTGCCGCTGCCGATGTTGTAAAGGCCGTTCAATTCCGGATGCTTCAGCAGGAAGAGTACCATCTTCGCCGCATCTTTCACGTAAAGGAAGTCGCGCTTCTGTTCGCCATCCGCATAATCACTGCGGCAGGACTTGAACAATTTCACCGTGCCCGTATCGCGAATCTGTTCAAAGGCGCGGATAACCATACTGCGCATGTTGCCTTTGTGACGTTCGTTAGGACCATACACGTTGGTGAACTTTACTCCGGCAATGCGGTTCAACATGCCGTTGCGCTTTGCCCAGAGGTCGAACATCTGTTTGGAATAACCGTACATATTCAGCGGGCGGAGTTTTTCGATCTGGGATTCATCATCCTTGTATCCGTATTCGCCATCGCCGTAAGTCGCAGCACTGGAGGCATAAATAAAACGGATGTTCTGTTCCGTAGCCAATGCGGCAAGCTGCTTGGTGCAATTGTAATTGTTTTCGATCAGATAAGATGCATCTGTTTCGGTGGTGGAGGAACAGGCACCCATGTGGATAATGGCTTTGGTTCTGCCGGAAATCGCACCCGGTTCCTGCAACATGGCAAAGAATTCATCTTTTTCCATATAGTCGGTATAACGCAAAGCGCGGAGGTTTTTCCACTTTTCCGTGGTGCTGCCCAGATGGTCAACCGCAAGAATATCGGTCTCGCCTTCCTTGTTCAATGCACTGATGATCGCACTGCCGATCAATCCTGAGGCTCCTGTCACAATGTACTTCATAATTGAGTCCTTTCCGGTTCCGTCAATTTGCCGTCAAATTAACGTCACTTTTATAATTCTATGTTTATCAATATCTTCTGTTTAACGATTCACTCCGTCTGCCGTCTCGCCACGGAAAAATGGAGGTCTCACTGTAATCAAGCTGACGGGAGACATCCCCCAGCCTACGCCGTTTTTCCCGGCTCGGACGGTCGGTCATGAACGAATCGACCAACTCCTGACCGCCCTTCCGGTTATTGGCTGCCGGAGTTTGCTTGGCAGCGCGCTTCTGTGCCGCGGCATCTTCTCTTTCCTGCTTCGCCCGCTTCTCGGCATGATACTTCTCCAATTGCTCCGGAGTCATGGCTAACAATTGTTCCGCCGTCAATTCCCCGGATGCCTCTGCCTGCTTCTTCGCCGGCGCAGGTGCCGTCTTCGGAGGATTCTGACGGATCAGCATGGAACAGCCGGTCATGCCGAACAATACCAATGCCGCTGCGGTAAATGTCAAAAATGTTTTTCTATGCATCATAATTGTATCCTCTCTCATGTTTTACCCGTGACGAATGATGACAACGGTCTGGTCGTCCGCCTGGGAACTGGGATCCTGTGAAAATTCATCGACCGCGCCCATGACTCTGGCAATGGTATCGCCCGGCTGTTCCCGTTCCCGGCAGGATGTCAGGAACTCATCTTTGATCCGGTCAATACCGAAATATTCGCCTTTGGGATTGGTCGCCTCATTAATACCGTCCGTAAACAACAGAATTTCCATATCCGGCGTCATTTCCATGCAGAATGTATCGAACTCCGCCCAATCGTTGGGAATCAGCCCCACACCGCTGCCTTCCGGACTGATGCAGCGGATATGATTCCGCACAAACACCAGCATTTCCGTATGCCCTGCCCGGATATATTCCAATGTGGATTCTTTCTTATTCAACAGACACATTCCCAATGTGATATAACGGCCGTCACCCATGTCCTGATTCAAGTTCTTATTCAATTCCAGCACCATGTCTTTCAAGGTGGTAAAACGGCTGGCGTTGGAACGGATGAAACTGCGGGTCATTGCCATAATCATACAGGCAGGAATCCCCTTGCCGCAAGCATCGCCGATGACCACCAGCAGTCGGTCGTTATCAATTTCCACATAATCGTAAAAGTCGCCGCTGACCTCTTTCGAAGAACGGGAAGTGGCATCGATCTGGAACTGTCCCCAGTCCGGAATATCCCGGGGCAGCAGGGATTTCTGCAGCAGCTGGGCAAAACGCAATTCCTGAGAAATACGCTGCTGTTCGCTGAGATTTTCATAAACACGCATAATGTTACGCGCAAGAAGAATGTGGGATGACATCAATTTCAGACGGCGGAACAAGTCCAGGTCAAAAGGCAATCCGCTCCGTTTCAAACGGTTGATCGCACAAACCATGCCGACGACCTGACCATCTGCGGTCAACGGAATCGCCATCATGGTGTTCACATGACAATGGGGGTCGATATCAATCTGATTCAATTGCGCTTCCTGACGGCTGCCCAGGAGAATTTCTTTACGGAGGAAAATAACCTGTTCCAACACCGTGAGTTGCTTTTCCCCGGTATCCGGATCTTTCAGACTGCCTTCCTGAGAAACACTCTGCACCGTCTGCAAATTGCGCGGGATACGCCCTGCGGAACCGGTGAGCGTAAGACTCTGTTTGGATTCATCAAGGCGGAAAATGCACAAACCGACGGCATCGACGGCATCGGCAACGTAACGGGCGGTAATATTCATCCAGTTGACGGAATCGCCAAGGGTACGCACATTTTTCGAGAAGAGGTCGGAGAAAACGTTTCCTTCCGCCATACTCTGTTTTGCTTTCTGCAATTGATTGCTGAGCGTGAATGCGCGGGCCCGGAAATAGATGGAGACCACGATGGATACCGCTGCACACCCTGCAATCAGAATTAAAAGCAGATAATATAAAGCCATATAAAAAACCTTGTTTCTAAAAAATCATTATTTTGCTACAGCGGTAAGATATTCCCTGTTTTTAAACTTTTCAAACGCAATCATGAAAAAATATGCAGAAAAATATGAAATTTTTTATATTGTCCGGCAAATTGCACCTTTAAAATAGAAAAAGCTGCCGGAGATCACTCTCACGACAGCTTTTTTATGCGTCAATTCAGACGGCGAAATTACTTGATTGTAACTTCTTTGCCGGCTGCTGCAGAACGGTAGATACCATCCAGCATTTTCTGAACGGCAAGACCAATTTCACCGGATGCACGCAGCGGGGCGCCTTTCAAGCAGCCATCAACCCAGTTCTGGAGTTTGCGTGTGAACATATCCAGCCAGTCGATCGGCGGCAGATAGGCAGGAGTCATGTTGAACATGGTGTCGTGCATGTCAGTGTAGATCACGGCATCTTCCCAGGAGCAGCCGCCTTCGGTACCCATAGCGGTGAAGTTCATGACGTCGTTCTGACCGATGTGAGCTGCGAAGCTGGATTCGATCTGAAGGATGGCGCCGTTATCAAAACGGATCTGACCGATTGCCAGGTCTTCCACCGTGTATGTTTTGTAATCCCAGTTGGGCCAGCTGCTGCGGACTTTTGTCTTTTCCGCCTTGTCGCCGATGTATGTCCAGCAGTTACCGCTGGCAGCGATGGGCTTCGGAGAACCGAGGAAATCGTAAGCAGCTTCGAGGATGTGCACGCCGATATCGATCATCGGGCCACCACCCTGGAGTTCTTTCTGACCGAATACGCCCCAGTTCGGAATACCGCGGCGACGGAGAGCCTGGCATTTGACGAACATGATGTTACCGAAACGGCCTTCATCGCGAGCCTGAAGCAGAGCTTTGGAGTTGTCGCGATAACGCTGCTGGAAACCGACAGAGAGTTTCACTTTTTTCTTCTTTGCAGCTGCGATCATTTTTTCACATTCAGCAGGAGTCATAGCCATGGGTTTTTCAACGATAGCATGGCAGCCGAAGTTACAGGCATCAACAACCGGAGCACAGTGTACACCGTTGGGAGTACAGACGTCAACAGCATCCGGTTTGATTTTCTTGAGCATTTCGTTCCAATCTTTGAACAGAGCATTTTTCGGAATGCCCCAGTTTTCGTGCATGCCGTCAAGACGTTCCTGAAGGATATCAACCCCGGCAACGATTTCGACTTCCGGGATGTTCTGATAGGCTTTCATGTGTGTCTGAGCAATACCGCCGCAGCCGATAATTGCAACACGCAATTTTTTACCTTTGAATTTGGCTTTCTTGCCTTCAATCTTTGTTGAAACACTTACTGCCATTTTTCTTACTCCTTATATTGGTGTTTTATTGGGTTACATGTAAAAGGACCACACAACTCACTTTGATACCCTGACGCTGTCCCACGGCATCCAGACCTTCGCCCGTTTTCGCTTTAATGGAAATGCGGCTGACGTCGGTCTGCATGATTCGTGCAAGATTTTCGCGCATGGATCGTATGTGTGGAAATAATTTCGGTTCTTCCGCTTCAATGGTCATATCCAGATTGACCAGCTGACAATTGCGGAAGGCTTCGTGATTCAGAACGGATGTAAGAAGGAATTCCCCTGATGCCCCTTTGTATGCCGGGTCCGTATCCGGGAAGAAATGTCCGATATCCCCTAATGCCAATGCACCGAGTAATGCATCAATCAACGCATGAATCGCCGCATCGGCATCGCTGTGCCCCAGCAAACCGCCGAGACGACAGGGGATTTTACAGCCGCAGAGAAACAATTCCCGCTCCGGAGCAAACCGATGTATATCGTTGCCGAAACCTATGCGGAGCGGAATCATCTGCGACTGTCCTTGTTATAATTACTGAGCTGCCTGCTGTTTGCCTGTGGGAACGGTAATACGGCAGTTGGTCATGAGCCAGTGTTCGTATTCCAGCATCACGTTGTTACGTTTTTCAGCCAGGAACATTTCACGGATCTGAGCATTGCTCTTCATGGTTGCCAATTCTTTGGCGTCGGCAGGTTTGCGGGCATCCATGAATGCCATCACTTCCACGCTGCCTTCTTTGCGGGAGACGGAAAGTTTACCGGCGGCTGTATCGAAGAGAATACCGCGCAGATAAGCTGTATTAGGATTGCTTTCCAACATGATCCGTGTGACGTCGGCCGGGAACTTCATCACGTTACCGTGATGTTTCTTTGCCAGAGCATCCAGATCTTTTGCAGGATTTTTGGATTTTGCCATATCAGCACGGAATTTTGCAGCGGCTGCAGGAACCAGATCACGGGCTTTCTGAAGACGGAATGCAATTTCTGCTTTTTTACGGGCTTCCGCAAAGGTTGTGTCATTCTTCTTGTCATACTTGGTCAACATGGTGACGTAGATACCTTTATCGCCGCGGACTGCATTGGTGATGGAACCGATGTTCTTCAATGTGGTCAGGCTGCGGACGATAGCCATATCGACTTTGCCGTCAAGAGTTTCAACGGTGATATCTTTCACCGGGATGAGTTTCATTTTCATTTTGGCTGCGAGAGCGCGGAAAGCAGCTTCCGGATTAGCTTTGAATTCATCGGTTTTTCTGATTTTGACCAATTCAGCACGGAAGTTTTTCATTGCATCATCGGAGCCGGAAACGTCGGCATCGGTCAGAGCTTTTGCGATTTCTTTTTTAACGGCACTGAAGGGTTTGACTTTGCCGTCTTTGCCTTTGTACTGCTCCTTGTTCTGATCATAATGTGCTTTCACGGCAGCTTCGGTTGCCGGTTTTCTGTAGTCGGCATTGAGAGCGGCAACCGCGATACCGGAGAATTTCACCGGGGGGAGGAAGTTGGCTTTGTTGGCTTCAAAGAATGCTTTGAGATCGGCTTCTTTGAATTTCACTTCGCCAGTCAGAGTATCCGGAATGAACTGGATAAAGCGGAAAGAAAGTTTTTCGAATTTTTCTTTGAGCATACGATCGTATTCCGCATCGGAAAGAGTGACGTTGCTTGTAACAACAGAGCTGAGTTTTTCTGCGCGCATGATTTCACGGAGAGCGGATTCATAGTCAGCGCAGGAATAGCCCATGGGTTCCAGCTGTTTTCTCTGGAAGTTTTCATACAGAGCTTTGGAGAATTTACCATTTTCCTGGAAGAACGGGATACTGCGGATGGCATCGGCCAATTCTTTATCGGAAACATTCACGCCTGCTTTATCAGCGGCTTTTTTGCGGACTGCAAAAATAAATGCCTGATCCTGATTGATATCGTTGCCGAAATTGATCAGGGAAAGCTGACGCATGGCGGCACGGATATCGCCATAGGTTACGGGTTCGTCGAAAAATACTCCGTACTGAGATTTATCGCCTGTACCGCCGCCGAAGAAGACGGAACCGTCAACGCCCGGTGTAAAGAACCAGACGAAAGAGACGATGATGACTGCGGTGAAGAGTCCAAACAAGATCTTACTGTGTTTGACGAGCACATTGTTCATTCTCTGAATGACCATAGAAATTACCTTCTGATTGCTATTTATTAATATTGATTAAACGACAATAGTACACCTTTAATTTAATACACGAAACAAAATATGCAAATCCGGATTTTCATTATTTTAAAGAAAAATTAAAGAAAAATACCGTTTTATCTGCATTTTGCCCCTCTACCATCCCTTTTTTCACTCATTTTGCGTTATGCAAAAAGTTTGCTGATGTTTTTGAAATTGCCAAAATGAACGCCATTGATTTCAGTTTCAACATCTCCGGCATAAAAAACTGTCGGGTTGATACAATCATCGGAAAACGTCATAAAAGAGCGGATTTCATTTGCAAATGACGGATCAAAAGTCATACCAGCTTTGATTTCCACAGGTATCAATTTCCGGTTTTCATTGATAATCAAATCAACTTCATCACGTCCCTGCACTCTGAAATAATACAGTTCCGGCTGTGTTTTACCACGGTTGTATCTGGCTTTTACCGCTTCCATAACAACAAGATTTTCAAAAAGTCCACCAAGCAGCGGGTCGCGTGCGACCTGATACAATGAATCAATCCCCAACAGCGACACGGCCAGTCCGACATCAGTAAAATAGATTTTCGGTGCTTTAATCAAACGTTTTCCGAAATTATTAAAATAACATGGCAAACGAAACACAATATAACTGGCTTCCAATACAGACAGCCAATTGTTTATTGTTGTTGATGACACCCCGGCACTACCTGCAAGATCACTCATATTGATTACTTGCCCAACACGACCGGCAAGCAATTTCAAAAAAACTTCAAACGCATGCTGATTTCCCACATTAATCAATTTGCGCACGTCACGCTCCACATAGGTTTCATAATATGCCGGATAAAGTAAAGAAGGCGGAATATTTTCGTTGTACAGACGGGGCATAAATCCATTAAAGATGTATTCATCTCGCGTCAATGAAATTCCTGCATCTGTAAGCTCCTCTATGGAAAGCGGAAACAATTTCAGTATACCGGTCCGTCCTGCAAGTGATTGCGATATCTGCTCATGCAATTGCGGCTGGTGGGAACCGGTTAATATAAAAGTTCCTTTTTCTTTTGTTGCATCAGCCATTACCTGAATCGTACTCAGCAATTCGGGAACTTTCTGAACTTCATCAATAATGACCGGAGGCTTATACAATTCAAAGAATGCCCGCGGATCTGTTATGGCAATATCACGAGATGCTTTATCTTCCAAGTTCACGTAGGTATGATTTGGAAACACCATCCTGGCTAATGTCGTTTTTCCCGACTGACGCGGACCAAGAATCGTTACAACAGGAAAGAATTTTGCAACTTCGAGTAAATGCGGAGTTATTTTTCTTGATATCATACTACAGCTCCTTTATTTTTCACCAGTAATTCCAAAGGTAAATCAACGTTTCTCAATTCTCTTTCTTCAGTAAAATATCACGCTTTGTGCAAATTTCAAGTCTAACTTTAAATTTGCACAAACTTTTTTAATATGGTCTTTTTCAACATCAAATGTAAAAATATAGAAAATTTTAGAAAAAAATCGATATATTATACATAAATCATTAATATACAACGTCGTATAATCATTTATGCAAATTTCAAGTACAACTTTGAATTTGCACGGTTTATTATAACATACTTTATTACATACATTAACGAAATGCGATATCGATTATTTCTGATTGCGGAACATGCCCGGAGTCTGACCGAATTTCTGTTTGAAAGAACGGCAGAAATAACTTTCATCCGTGAAGCCGCATAAGGATGCAATTTCTTTCACATTGTGAATCTCAAACTGAAGCATCCGCATCGCTGCACGCAGACGCAAATCACGCAAATATTGTCCGGGGGAAATGCCTTGATAATCGTGGAATAACCGGGAGAAATGGAATTTACTGTATCCGCAGTGCTGCGCCATATCCTCCACGCCAATGTTGGGATCGGAAAGATGTTCCAGACAGAACCGGTGCACTTTCAGAATAAATTCCGGATTGTGTTCCTCGTTGTTGACCGTTCCGGCTGTTGTGGCATCGGAATACATTGCCATCAGGAACGAGTAAAGCCATGCCGATGCCTGGTAGGCAGTCACATTTGTTCCGTACTCTTTCAGATTCAGAATCATGGAAAGACAGCTTTTCACACAGGCGGAATCTTCGTTGAGATGGAGAACCGGGCCTGCCGAATTTTCGATTGCACGGGCGATTCGGTTGGCTTCTCTGCCCGTAAAGGAACAGTAGAAATGAGTCCAGTGATCCACATGTTCGGAAGGCTGAAAACGGTAACAATGTTCATGGGGCAGATGCACGAGAAAGGCATCGCCGGGCTGGAGCGTGTAATGACGTCCTTCGTATTCCAATTCGCCCTGCCCATCGACGGTATATTGGAAGATGGTGAATTCGGAACTGCCGCGGTTGAGACCGTGGAAACAATAAGAAGAGGACGTCACCGTTTCATACCCGCTGTTAACAAACCAGATATGAAGCGGCATATTTTTATTTTGGAAAAAATAAGGCGATTCGTTCCAGACAGCGCCGTTGCGAATCGCCTGATAAAGTTCCCTTTCCGGGGACATCATGAATAAAACCTTACTTGATGTCGAGGAGTTCGACTTCGAAGATCAGAGTTTCGTTCGGGCCGATCGCGCCGCCTGCGCCATGTTCACCATAAGCGAGGTTGGAGGGAATGACGAAACGGTATTTGGAGCCAACGCTCATGAGCTGAACGCCTTCTGTCCAGCCGGGGATGACGCGGTTCAGCGGGAATTCGACGGGCTGACCACGACGGATGGAGCTGTCAAAGACCTGACCGTTGATGAGAGTACCTTCGTAGTGAACAGAAACGGTATCCGTTGCGGCGGGCTTTTTGCCTGTGCCTTCTTTGATGACTTCGTACTGGAGGCCGGAAGCAGTGACTTTGACGCCTTCTTTCTTGGCGTTTTCAGCGAGATAAGCTTTGCCTTTTTCGGAATTTTCAGAAGCAGCTTTCTGCGCTTCCGCATTTGCTTTTTCTTCCATAGTTGCCTGGAATTTCTGCATGGTCTGCTGATAATCTTCCTGAGACATATCGGGCTGATTGCCGCGGAGGAGAGCAGTTACCGCTTCGATAATGATTTCACGATCGAGTTCGATCGGCATTTTGAGGAGGTGTGCGGACATATTCATAGCGAGAGCGTAGCTGAATTTTTCCGTGTCGTTTTTGAATTCGCGAGCCATGGTAATGGTTCCTTTCCTTTATTGTATTTCGTTTTGCTTTGCAACGAGCTGATCGGCTCCATAAAGTTTGCGCAGCTTGGGTTTCTCAATTTTTCCTGTGGGATTACGGGGGACTTCTGCAAAAATAATCTTGCGCGGACGCTGATAGCGGGGCAATTCATTACAAAAATCCTGAACCTGGGCTTCCGTCAGAGAAGCACCTTCCTTCACTTCGATAATCGCAGTGGCAATTTCACCCAGACGGGCATCCGGCAAGCCGATCACGGCCACGTCTTTGATGGCATTGTTGCGGCGCAGGAAGTCTTCAATCTGTACCGGATACAGGTTTTCACCGCCGGTGATGATCACGTCTTTCTTGCGGTCGACGAGGTAAATGAAGCCGTCAGCAGATTCTTCCGCCATGTCACCGGTATAAAGCCAGCCGTCATGAGAAAGAACTTCTGCCGTTGCTTTTTCATCTTTATAATAGCATTTCATCACGCCGGGACCTTTGACCGCCAATTCGCCGACAGTTCCGCGGGGAACCGGGTTGCGCTGTTCGTCCACGATCTGTGTCTTCCAGCCATAACCAGCCACACCGATTGCACCGACATGATCCACGTTTTCGATTCCCAGGTGAACGGCACCGGGTCCGATGGATTCACTCAAACCGTAGTTGGTGTCGTAATCGTGATGGGGGAAGATGGCTTTCCAGCGTTTGATCAGGCTGGGCGGTACGGGCTGTGCACCGATGTGCATCAGACGCCACTGATCAAGTTTATAATTTTCCAGCTTGATATCGCCACGGTCAATAGCATCGAGAATATCCTGCGCCCAGGGGACGAGGAGCCAGACAATGGTACAACGTTCTTCGGAAACAGCCTGAATGATCCATTCGGGCTTGGTTCCTTTGAGGAGAACGGCTTTCCCGCCGACCAGGAAGCTGCCGAACCAATGCATTTTTGCGCCGGTATGATACAGCGGCGGAATACAGAGGAATACGTCATCCTTGGTCTGCTTGTGGTGATTCTGTTCCACTTTGCAGGAGAAAGACAGGCTTTGATGGGTATGCAGAATGGCCTTCGGGAATCCGGTTGTTCCGGAAGAGAAATAAATCGCCGCATCTTCGCTTTCTGAAAGGGGAATTGCGGGAGATTTGCTGGAACAATAGGATGCAAAGTTGTAATAAGATTCTGCAAAAGAGGGGCAATCTTCTCCGACGTAAAGGAGAGTTTTCACCCGGGGGATACGGTCACAGATCGCTTCCACACGGCCGGTGAAGGTGGGGCCGAAAATGAGCACATCCACATCCGCCAGTTCGAGACAGTATTTGATTTCTTCCGCAGTATAACGGAAGTTCAGGGGGACAGCCGTGGCACCGCTTTTGAGGATCCCGAAATAAATGGGGAGCCATTCCAGACAGTTCATGAGGAGGATAGCGACTTTGCTGCCCTTGGTGATGTGTCTGGTCAACAGCAGATTGGCGAGGCGGTTTGCCTTTCTGTCGAATTCACCCCATGTGATTTCGGAACGGAATGATTCGTGTCTGCTGGGTTCCATCAGAGAGAATTCGCGCCAGGTCAGGTGAGTAGAACTGATTTCCTGGGGATTGAGTTCCACGAGTGCGACATCATCTCCGTAAAGTTTAGCATTATTTTCCAATATATCTGTAATAGGCATAATTGGATTCCTTCATTTGTCACGATAATGCAAATAAAACCTCCCCGGTCCGGAAAAAGGGATCGGGGAGAATTGAAAAAATAAGACTGTCAATCGTTTTCTTCTTCCTCCGCCTGAGCGGCGAGAAGATATTTCTTTGCCAGTTCAATAATTTCCATTAATTTTTGATACTGAACATCCTTCGGCAATTCATCAAATGCATCGAGAAGGATTTTCTGATCAGCAGTGAGTTCCAAATCATGTTTGACTCCACCTTTGGATGCGCTGCGGGGGAGATATGCTTCGATAAGCGGCTGGATTTTCACCCAGGTATCTTCCTGAATATTTTTCGTCTCGCGACGCATATATTTGGAAATGGTATTGGCACTGACATTGGCAAATCTGGCAAAATCGTTGACGGAATCAAAACTGTCTTCGATACAGATATGCAATGCATTGATAATATCATCTGTCAATTTCATAATCGGACCTCACTTTCCGGATGAAAGATTAGACTTCCATCAACCAGTTGTGTGTATCTTCCACTTCGCCATACTGAATACCGGTCAGGCGGTCATACAGCTGTTTGGAAACTTTACCACATTCGTTTGCATACTGGAATACGGTTTCGCCGTATGTGATGGAGGAAATCGGAGTGAGCACAACTGCGGTACCGCAAGCACCGACTTCTGCAAAGTCTGCCAGTTCGCTGACTTCGATCGCACGTTTTTCGACGGTAAGACCGAGGTCTTTTGCAACCTGCATGAGAGACATGTTGGTGACGCTGGGGAGAATGGAGCAGGAATCACTGGTGACGTATTTTGTTCCATCCTTGGAGATTGCGAGGAAGTTACTGGTACCGAATTCGTCGATGTATTTGTGTTCTTTGGGATCCAGGAACAGGGGGATGGGGAAGCCGCGCATTTTGGCTTTCTTTGCCGGCATAAGGCTGGCACCGTAGTTGCCGGCGACTTTGAACTGCCCCATACCGAGAGGAGCTGCACGGTCATATTCTTCGATAACCAAGGCGGGAACGCCGTGGAGACCATCTTTGTAATATGCACCGACGGGCATGACCATGATAAGGAAATCATACTGGTCAGCCGGGGAAACACCGATCTGGCTGCCGGTACCGATATAGAGGGGGCGGATGTAGAGAGAACCGCCGCTGCCATAGGGAGGAACGTAGTCGATATTGTCAGCGACGACGGTCCGGATGGCATCGAGGAACATTTCTTCGGGGATTTCGGGACCGAGAAGCTGATGAACGGTACGGTTCATACGTTTGCAGTTTTCATCGGGGCGGAAGACGCAGACTCTGCCATCTTTGCAGCGGAACGCTTTCAATCCTTCGAAAGCAGCCTGACCGTAATGGAGGCAGGTTGCGGCGATAGACATTGTGATGTTGTGATCGTTGAGCAGAGTGCCCTGACTCCACTTACCATCTTTCCACGTATAGCGGATGTGAGATCTTACGGGTGTGTACTGGAAACCGAGAGATGCCCAGTCAATGTCTTTTCTTGGTTCGCATTTACAGCTCATGATTTTTACTCCAAAAAACTGATTTTTTTGTTTTTCAGGTGTCCGGAGACACCCATCTACGTTAAACATACTGTCAATTTACTCCCATTTTTGATATTTGTCAATTATTTTTAAAAAAAATATTGAAAAATTGATGAAATGGGTATAAATTGCCATAGAATCTAAATCAACAATTCAAAGTAAAGGTAAAAAACTATGAAAATGATCAAACAGCTCACTTTCGTGCTCCTCGCAGGGGCAATCGCCACCTTTTCTTCCGCTTGCAGCTGGTGGGAATCCAGCAGCGAAGAAGAAATCAGCCAGTTCTATCAGCCCGATGACGGTATGGCCCGTACCGGTAAAGCCGGTGCCGGTCAGGATGGCGGCAGTGATAATATCGACCTCGCCGGTCTTCAGGGCGGGGAAGGCGGCGCCAATAAAAACGGTGCAGACGGCGTCGATGCATGGGGTACCGGTGCCAATGGTGCAAACGGCGGTGCTTATACCGATGGTTTCGGTGCCCGCATTGCCGGCGTGAATTTTGAACCGGTTTATTTCTCTTTCGACCAGGATGCCATCCGTCAGAGTGAAGAACACAAACTCAAAGCCGTTGCCGATTATCTCAAAGGCAATGCAAAAGCCGGTATCGTAATCGAAGGTAACTGCGACAACCTCGGTACAACCGAATACAACCGTGGTCTCGGTGAAAAACGTGCAACTGCTGCAAAAACTTTCCTCATGGCAGAAGGCATTGCAGAAAACCGTATTAAAACCATCAGCTACGGGGAAGAACGCCCCGCCGTTCAGGGCGAAGATGATGCCGCCCGTGCTCAGAACCGCAGAGATGAATTTGTGCCCGTTTATCTTTTGAAATAAGTTTTTAACAGGAGGATTTACTTATGAAAAAATGGCTGGTTGGATTTGTCGCATTGTTTGTTGCAGTCGGAGCTTACGCTCAGGATTTGAACTCTTATATGCCCGCAGATGCAATGGTTGTCGGTTCTGTAGATGGTTCTGCAATTCTGGACAGTACCTTCATCCGGAGAGTAATTTTTATTACCACGCAAAAGACTGTGGATGATATGCTGAAGGAAAATGGACTGACAATGGAGCAGGCGAAAAAGCAATGCGGAAGTGCATTGTTCTTTCTTAAAATTGCTGCCGGCAACCCGATGCCTCAGTTTGAAGGCGGAGCAATTATCCGCAGTACTGCAAAAGATTCTTTCAAGGATATCAACACTATCACACAGCAGTCTCTTGATGCAGAACTGAAGAAAAATGCAGAGCTTCTGGCTCTGATGCAGCAGTCCGGAATGAAGATTGAACTCACAAAGGTTGTCAATAAAAATTCTGTTCTGATCAGTATGCAGAAACCTGTGGTTCAGATTATCCTCACCGGAATTAATGACCGCATGCTCCAGGTTCGTTTTGCAACAGATAAACCGGTTGATAAAACATTGCTCAAACCGCTGAAACAGTATTCTGCTTTGACAAAGAAAATCGACAGCAAAGCATTGTTTGCTATCGCAATTGACGTTCAGGCTATTGTAAAATTGGATCCGCAAATGCAGCAGGATCCTGTAATGGCTGGTATCAAAACAGCCTCCATTGTTATCAAAGAAGCAAATAACAACCTGATTCTGTTGACCGAGACCGCAACAGCCTCTCCGGAAGCTGCCGCAATGATCCATGCACAGATCAATGCATTGATTGCAACATTGAAAAACGATCCCGTAAACAAAGCATTGGCAGATATGATGAAACTGAATGTCAAAGGAAACAACGTCGAATTCCAAGCCACATTCCCGGTCGATTTCGTCATCAACATGTTGACAAATGCAGCAGTAAAAAACAGTCAGAAACCTGCAATCACCCCACCTGCTGTTCCTGCCGCAAAATAAGTAAGTCTTGAATAACGGAGTATGATCAGATGAAGATCCCTTCCCGCAATGAACTCAATACCGCCGATTGTTGGGATTTGACGCCCTTGTATCAAAATGGAGATGCCTGGGAGGAAGATTTCAAAAAGCTCGATGGCAAACTGAATGATTTCATGCGCTGGAAGGGCCATCTGGGGGATTCACCGGAAGCGTTGCTCAAAGCATTGCAGGCTTCCGATGATCTGGATCGTCTGATCGAAAAACTCTACACTTACGCTCATCTGAAACACGATGAAGACACTGCCGACCGTGAAGCATCCGCCCGGTATGGCAGAATCGAATCAAAAAATGCCGCCATCAGCGGGGACATCGCCTGGTTTGAACCAGAATTGATGCAGATCGATGAAAAACGATTTGAACAATTCCGCATGGATCCCGCTCTGGCATTTTACAAACGCACGCTGGATCAACTGGAAGAAGAACGCAAGCATACCCTTTCCGAAGCAGAAGAACGGATCCTCGGTTTGAGTTCCGAACTCTTCGGCGCGGGCGATCATATCTTCTCCCTGCTCAATGATGCCGATTTGGAATTCCCCGGCGTCAAAGAAGAAAATGGAAGAAAACGGATTCCCCTCACCCACGGCTCCTACCGCAGACTCATGGAATCCAGAGACCGGGGAACCCGCCGCAGTACATTCTGCAACACACACGGCACTTACGGAAAATTCCGCAACACCTTTGCCGCTGTATTGGAAACGACGGTGAAAGCCAATGTTCTTTCCGCAAAACTGCATCATTACCCCAATGCAATGACAGCGGCTCTTTCCGGTGCCAATATCCCGGTCCGTGTTTACAAAGCCCTGATCGAGGCAATTCATAAACATCTGCCGTCCTATCACAAATATTTCGCTTACCGGGCGGAATGTATGGGCTTGAAGCAGATCGAAATGTATGATATCAGCAATACGATTGTGACTGCTGCGCCGGAACAGAAATATTCCTGGCAGGATGCAGTCTCACTTGTCCAAAATGCCTGCAAACCTCTCGGCGAAGAATATTGCCGGGTTCTTCAGCGGGCTTTTGATGAACGATGGATCGATTATAAGGAATGTAAAGGTAAACGGTCCGGGGCTTACTCTTCCGGCTGTTATGACTCCAATCCTTATATATTATTGACTTTTGACAATACTCTGGACGGAGTTTCCACTCTGGCACATGAGCTGGGGCACTCCTTACATTCTTATTTTTCTCACACGGCACAGGAATATCATTACGCCTCCTACCCCATCTTTGCCGCAGAAATTGCATCCACGACCAATGAGCTGCTCCTTCATCATTACCTGATGAATCATTCGGACGACCCGGTATTCCGGGCATCGTTGCTCAACAATCTGCTGGATACCATTCGTGCCACCATGTTCCGTCAGACCATGTTTGCGGAATTTGAAGCAAAGATTTATGAAAAATGCGAAAATGATGAGCCGTTGACACCGGACGACCTCTGTCATGAATATGCGGAATTGAATGCATTGTATCATGGCAAAGCCGTCAAACAGACGCCGGAAATTCAATACGAATGGGCACGGATTCCCCATTTCCATTATGACTTCTATGTTTATCAATACGCAACCGGTATTGCGGCTGCTGTCAAATTCTCCCAGGATATTCTCGCAGGCAAAACAGAGCCGTATTTGAATTTCCTGCGTGCGGGCAGCTCCCGGGATGTGATCGATGTGATCCGGGATGCCGGTGTGGATTTTGCCACATCCGCCCCGGTGGATGCAGCGGCAGCATTATTCGATGAAACATTGAATGAATTGAAACGGTGCAATAAAAAATAAAAGATAAAAAATTTTCTGTCAGAAAACCTCGCTGAAAACGCCTTATAACAGTAAACGGTATGCGCTTTACCTTTTTTAAAAAGGCTTGACAAAAGTGCAAAACAGGTGTATATTATAAGGATAAAAGTAATGAGGTCGACATGGAAAACACGGAAAAAAGAAAAATTTCAAAAGAGGGTATGGTAAGAATTGTATTTCTTTCTATCATAATCCTGATGTCCGTACTTTATTTGATCTTTGGTGCGCCAATGGTCCCGTATCGTTTTGCAGAAGCAAATTACGGTGTCTTCCTTTTTCTGCTTGCCGGATTCGGCATGCTGCTGGCGAATCTCCTTTATTTTGCATGGCAGATCCTTCTGGCAGCACAATATAAACCTTATAAAGCACCCGATAATCCGGAAGATTTACCCACTTGCGCCGTCATCATTCCCGCGTTCAACGAAGGGGAACAGGTTTATCACGCTTTGATGAGCTTGCTCAAAAGCGATTACCCCGCGCATAAACTCGACATTATCACGGTCAACGACGGCAGCCGGGACGATACCTGGGAATGGATGCAGCGCGCCGAACAGGAATCGAACGGGCGTATCCGGGCATTGAATCTGACCCGTAACGGTGGTAAACGCCGGGCATTGTACAACGGGTTCCGCATGACCGAAGCAGAAATCGTTGTCACTTTTGACAGTGACTCCATGGCGACGCCGGAAACGATCCGTCAGATTGTCGCCCCCTTCCTCTGCGATCCGAAAGCGGGAGCGGTTGCCGGAAATATTCGTGTATTGAACACCAATGCCGGAATGATTCCGAAAATGCTGGATGTCAGCTTTGTGTTCGGTTTTGAATTTCTGCGTTCTGCGCAGAGCATTGTCCGCAGTGTTTTGTGTACCCCGGGCGCATTGAGTGCCTACCGCCGGAAAGCGATCATGCCCCACATGCAGGAATGGGTGAATGAAAAATTCCTCGGCAAACCTGCCAATATCGGGGAAGACCGTGCCATCACCAACATTCTTCTGCGGGAAGGCTGGGGCGTTGTCTTCCAGCAGACTTCAACCGTTTATACCGAAATGCCGCTGACTTATTCCGGCTTGTGCAAAATGCTGATCCGCTGGGGCAGAAGCAATGTCCGCGAAAATATTGCAATGGCAAAATTTGCATTCCGCCGGTTCGATACATCAGACGATGATCTGACGGGGATGCAGGTCAACCTGGTCATGCAGACTTTCTGGATGGCAGCACCGGTCATCTTCCTGGGCTATACGGTTTATTGTCTGCTGCAAGGCGTTCTCCCGTTCATTATCGGCGCAGCATTTGCGATTATTTTCTGGTCTACCATGCCGGCATTTGTCTATGCCCGGCGGTATAATGCAGGGGATTCAGTCTGGTCCTATGTGTATGGTATTTTCAGCTTCTTCACGCTGTTCTGGGTTTCCCCTTATTGTATTTTCACCGTGCACAAATCCGGCTGGCTGACAAGACAGAAGCCGAAAGCGGCGGAACAGGAAATTCAGAAGGATACTGTAACAAACGGCAGCAATCTGCCGAAAATATCACACTCCTGAACCCTCCGGTTTGAATCATGAAAAAATCCGATGTTTATTTTCTCCCGCTGAATAAAAAAACTTCTGACGGAGAAGTCTCTGTTATTGCCGCAAAACTGCTGGAACATATTCTGCAGCAGGAACAAATCACACTTTCTTCCGACATTGCGCTGAAAGTCCATTTCGGCGAAAGCGGAAACCGGACGTATATCCACCCGGAATGTTATGACGGCATTCTGGACGTGCTCAAAACCAAAAACGTCAACGCCTCCTTTATCGAAACCAGTGTTCTTTACGGGGGCAACCGGCGAAATGCGGAAAGTCATAAAAAATTGGCAGCCGATCACGGATTCACAAAATTGCCGGTCATCATTGCTGACGGTACCGCCGGGGAAGACAGTTCGTTGATTTCCATTCAGGGCGGCAAACATTTTGAGAATTGCGCTCTGGGTAAAGGTTTTGAAGCATTTGATCAATTGCTGGTGCTTTCCCATTTCAAAGGACATGGCCTTGCCGGATTCGGCGGGGCAATCAAACAGCTTTCCATGGGCTTTGCATCCAAAGGCGGAAAAATGGCAATGCACATGGGTATCAAGCCGCGTTTGATGAATTTCCTCTGTGTAAAATGCGGACTCTGTGTGAAACGCTGTCAGGTGGATGCTATTCACATTGAACCGAAAGGATCGGGTAAGAAATCCTGGATCGACCATTCCAAATGTCTGGGATGCGGTGCCTGTTATTCTGCCTGTTCCCGCCATGCCATCTCGATTCTCTCCCTGAGCGGGATTCGCAATATGCTTTTCCGGAAAAGCGATTTCCGGGAAAAACTCGTGGAATATGCCTTGGCAGCGCATCAGGGCAGACGGAATATTTACATGAACTTTGCCATGAGCATCACAAAGGGTTGCGACTGCGAACCGCGCCCCATGCTTGCTGCTATTCCGAATATCGGGATTTTCGTTTCGACCGACCCGGTGGCAGCCGATGCAGCATGTTATGACGCCTGTGTCCGCAACGGTTTGAAATTCAAAGGCGGGGAACAACTGGCATACGCAGAAAAGCTCGGACTCGGCAGCCGGGATTATAATTTGATCACACTGAATCAAGAATAAAGGATATAAGGATTATGAATCACTGGATTGATGTTTTGAAGCAGGCAAATCAGGATGTATTGGCCGATTATTTTGCCAATGCAGCACCGGAAGTACAGGAAAAACTTGCAGCACAATTTGAACAGATCGACTTCACTGAACTGCCCACTCTGATCCGTGATTATGTTCTGAATAAGCCGGAAACTGCCATCCCCGCCGATCTGAGCCCGGCCCCCTTCTTCCCTTATCCGGCGAAAAACAATGAACAGGCTCTGCTTTACACCAAGGCATACAAAGCAGGGGAAGAAATTCTCTCCGCAGGGAAAGCGGCCGCTTTGACGGTTGCCGGGGGACAGGGTACACGCCTCGGCTTCGATGGTCCGAAAGGCACTTATCCCATCACACCCGTATTGAACAAAACATTGTTCCAGTATTTTGCGGAAGGTATTCTCCGTGTATCAGAAAAATACGGCAAGCCGCTGACCTGGTACATCATGACCAGTGAGATCAATGATGCCGCAACACGCAGTTTCTTTGCAGAAAATAAATATTTCGGCTTGGCAGAAGATCAGGTCTTTTTCTTCACACAGGGCTTTATGCCTGCCGTGGGATATGACGGCAATCTGCTCCGTGCAAGTGCCGATTCACTGGCATTGTCTCCCAACGGTCACGGCGGAACCCTTCTGGCTTTGCGGAAATCCGGCGCACTGGATGCAATGAAAAAAGCCGGTGTGGAATACATTTCTTATTTCCAGGTGGATAATCCGCTGGTTCCGGTAGCAGACCCGTTATTCATCGGACTTCATGCCATGGAAAAATCCCAGATCAGCTGCCGTATGCTGCCGAAAACAAATCCCTATGAAAAACTCGGCAATTTCTGCATGTCAGAAGGCAGATGCCAGATTATTGAATACAGCGATATGCCCGCAGAACTGGCAGAACGCCGGAAAGAAGACGGCACTCTCGACTTCCTCGCAGGCAGTCCGGCAATTCATATCATCTCCCGCGACTTTGTCGAAACTCTGACCGCTGACGGCAAACTGAAACTGCCCTGGCACCGTGCCGATAAGAAAGTTCCGTACATGGATGCCAATGGTGTGGAAGTCAAGCCGGAAGAACCCAATGCCGTCAAACTGGAATCCTTCATCTTCGACGCTCTCCCGCTGGCGGAAAAAGTCATGATTCTGGAAGGCTGCCGCGAAGACATCTTCGGCCCGACCAAAAACAAAACCGGTGTTGACTCCGCCGAATCCTGCCGTGCCATGCTGATCGATCGTGACGCACGCCGCATGGAAGCGGCTGGCATTGCCATTCCCCGTAATGCCGAGGGCAAAGTGCAGTGTATTCTGGAAATCTCCCCGCACTGCGTGGTGGATGAAGCGGATGCTATCGCCTTCTTCGGCAAGAACCCCGTACCCGCACCTATCCCCGGTGCCATCTGTTTCTACGGCAAATGAACCGGTATCTGACTATTCCCGAAGAGGACATTCTTTCTGATCCGGAAGCGGCGGCAAATGTGATTCTTCACGCTGTCCGCCGCAAAATCCCGTATCGTTTTCAGGCAATCGTGCCGTTAGGAGAAACGATTCTGGTGACATTATCCCGGAGCAGCGAAGGACCGTATCCGGATCAATTCATTTTTGCCCCGTTCCGTTCCTGTTCTGCCGATGCAGTGGCATCGGAAATCAACAGTCGGGAACAGGCGGGTCAGAGTATCTTATCGTCTTTTTTCATCAATTCTGTATTGTGGGGTTTTTATGCCGTATATGCAGAGGAAGAAGAAATGGTGTAAACGCCTGGGTCATGCCGGTGAAAACGCCGCAGCAGCCATGCTCCGTTATAAAGGCATGGAAATTATTCAGCGCAATTGCCGTACGCCGCGTGCCGAATTGGATATTATCGCACGGGATGGGGGAACGCTTGTCTTTGTTGAAGTCAAAACACTTTACCGCCGGAATCTGAACCGGCCATCCAAATTCCGCCCGCTGGACAACTTGACCAGTTCCCAACGCCGCCGGATCCGGCGCGGAGCCTTGTATTACATGTTCATGTTAGGGCATGAACGGATCCGTTACCGTGTGGATGTGGTGGAAGTGGAATATACGCGCAGCGGAGCGGGATCGATCCGACATCATTTCAATGCATTCGGGAATGACGCAGTCTATTTCCGGAAATAATAAAATTTATCCTGTTTTGAGATTTGACTTTCTTCTGCTGTGGGATTATATTAGATTATTTATTGTCGCATACATGCGTAGAAACTATAAAGTTATATAATTTAAGGATAAAAAAGTATGTCAGCAATACGTCTTGGCATTATCGGTGTCGGCACAATCGGCAGTTTCCATATCGGTAACATCAAACAGCTTTCCAATTGCAAACTGACCGCGATCTGCGATATTGATCCGGCAGCATTGGAACGACAGAAAGAAAACGCGGGGGATGCCGCACACTTCAATACCAGCGAAGAATTACTGGATTCCGGTTTAGTCGATGGCGTGATCATTGCCACACCCCATTATTTCCACGTGCCTATTGCAATGGAAGCAATCAAGCGCGGAATTCATGTCCTTGTGGAAAAACCCATTGCGGTACAGAAATCCCAGGCGGAAGAATTTGTAAAACTGTGCAAAGAAAATCCCAATATCATCGCCAGTGCCATGTTCTGTCTCCGCAGAATGCCCGCCAATATGAAATTGAAACAGTTGATCGATTCCGGCGAACTGGGAGCCATCCGCCGTATCAACTGGATCATCACAAACTGGTTCCGCACACAGAAATATTATAATTCCGGTACATGGCGTGCCACCTGGTCCGGAGAAGGCGGCGGCGTGCTTCTCAACCAGTGTCCTCATCAGCTCGACCTGATGCAATGGTTCTTCGGTATGCCGGAAAAAATCACAGCATCCGTATTCTTCGGCAAATATCATGACATTGAAGTGGAAGACGAAGTCAGCGCGATTTTTGAATATGCCGATGGCAAAACTGCCATATTCGTCACCTCCACCGGCGAAGCTCCCGGAACCAACCGGTTGGAAATCGCCGCAGAACGGGGCAAAGTCATTCTGGAAAACGATACCCTCTATTTCTATCGCAACGAAGAAGAAATGTCACAATTCTGCAAAAACAGCGATGTCTTCATGGGAATGCCCACCGTTTGGGATATCAAAGTCCCCATCGGCACAATCGACCATGCATCCCATCGCGACATCATCGAAAACTTTGCTGATGCCATTGCCAATGGCACACCGTTGTATGCACCCGCCGTGGAAGGGATCAACAGTCTGGAACTGGCAAACGCCATGCTCATGTCCGGCACATTACAGCAGTCCGTCAAGCTGCCTATCGACAGCGGAAAATTTGATGAGATTCTGAACAACTTTATTAAAAACAGCACCCGGAAAGGATAAGTTACTCATGTCAAAAATGAAAATTGCATTTGCCGGATTCCGTCACAGTCATATCTTTGCTCTGTACAACAATGCGGCAAACAATCCTCAGCTGGAAATCTGCGCGATCTGCGAAGAAGCGCCGGAAGAATCTCTGCTCAAAGGTCATCCGGAAATCGCCATCACCCATACCAACTACGATCAAATGCTGGCGGAAGTCCCCTGCGACATCATTGCAATCGGGGATTATTACACCAAACGCGGCAGCCTGGTCATCCGCGCTCTGAAAGCGGGCAAACACGTCATCGCCGATAAACCCATCTGTACCTCCGCCGAAGAATTGGAAGAAATCGCAAAACTGACGGCAGAAAAAGGTCTCAAACTCGGATGCATGTATGACTTGCGCTGCAATCCGCTTTTCTACACCGCAAAAGAAGAAATTGCAAAAGGAACCCTGGGCGATATTCTCCAAGTCCAGTTCTCCGCCCAGCACCCGCTCATGCGCGCATCCCGCCCGGGCTGGTATTTTGAACCCGGCAAACACGGTGGAACCATTACGGATATCGCCAGTCATGCAACGGATATCATCCCCTGGATCACCGGTTTGAAAATCGACAAAGTCATCGCCGCCCGTACCTGGCAGGCTATGGAAAAAGAAAGCGAATGTTTCAAAGATGCAGCACAGATCATGATCACGCTGGAAAACGGATGCGGCGTCATGGGTGACGTCTCCTACTCTGCTCCGGACAGCATGGGATATTCTCATAACTGCTACTGGCGTTTCAATATCTGGGGCACAAAAGGCATGATGGAATTCTCTTATTCCTCCGGCAAAATCAAAGCCTGGCTGAACGGTTACAGCGATATTACCATCTTCCCGCCGTCCGCAAAAGTCCGCCCGGATTATCTGGATGATTTCCTGCTTGATGTTACAGGCAGGGAAGCAGATTTGAATACAGAAGTCGTACTGGAAGGAACCCGTCAGGTCATTCGTATCCAGGATGCTGCAATTTGAGTAAATACCGTTAAATAACCCCGTTATCAGAAACAATGGCTGCTACCAGTAAAATGGATTTGACCACAGGGTCGATTCCAATACAGATTTGGAAATTCAATCTGCCATTAATCCTGACTGTCATGTTGCAAACGGTCTTTCACGCAACGGATGTGGCAGTTGTCGGGCATTTTTCAGAAAATGCGGAAAATGCCGTTGCCGCCGTGGGAGCGCCGGGTGCCATATCCAGTTTATTGCTGTGTGTCTTCTTCGGCATGGGAACCGGGATCAACGTGGTCATCGCCCAATTCATAGGGGCGAAAGACAGTCAGAAAGCCAGCCGGGCAGTTCATAACTCCATTGCACTGGGAATATTCTGCGGGATCCTGCTTGTGATTATCGGATGCATCTTTGGCAAGTCGATGCTCCGGTTGATTCAGACGCCGGATAACGTGATGGATGGGGCGTTATTATACTTCATCGTCACGCTGTGGGGAATGCCCGCCATGCTGGTGTACAACTTCGGCTGTGCGATCCTGCGGGCGATAGGAGATACCAAACAGGCAATGATCCTGCTGACCATATCCGGCGTAGTCAATATGATCCTGAATATGCTTTTTGTCATCGTCTTCAAATGGGATGTATTCGGCGTTGCATTGTCGACCATGCTCTCCAAGTTTCTGGCAATGGCATTGATCTTGCGCGTCCTGCAGAAAACACACGGTGCCTGCCGTTTTTACCCGGGCAAATTGTGGCGGATCGACTTCCCGATTTTGCGGAAACTGTTGTACAACGGAATTCCTGCCGGACTCCAAAGTTCCTGTTTTGCGTTGGCGAACATGCTGGTTGCGAGTGCAATCAATTCCTTTGGATCCAGCGCGATTGCGGCATCGACCGTGATTTGTTTTGCGGAAGGCTCGATCATCAATGCGGTATCATCAGCATTGCATCAAACCATGCTTTCTTTCGGCGGTCAGAATTACGGTGCAAAGAAATACGACCGTGTCTGGAAAACGCTGAAATGGTGTGTGATCTATGCGATTCTTCTCGGCGTATCCATGGGCGGTCTGGCACATTATTATCTGAATGTATGGGTCAGCTGGTTCATCCATTCTCCGGGTCCGGAAGTGATGGAATTTGCCCGGATCCGCTCCATGTATATGCTGCTGCCCTGTGTATTCTCCATCTTCCAGGGAATTTCTTCGGGAGCATTGCGCGGGCTTGGTTATTCGATTTACCCGACCATTGCCATGATTTTCTCGGTATGTATATTCCGTATCTGGTGGCTCACCTGCATTTACCCGGGACATAAGACGTTCGGGACGGTGCTCATCACCTATCCGATTTCTTATATTCTGACGATCATCACCTGTGGAGCGGGCCTGTATTACGTCTACCGGAAACACATGAATCCGAATCGGAAATATGTCCTGACGGGGCAATAATTTCTGTACTTTATATATAATATATAAAAAAAGCTGAAAAAAAGTTGACTTTTTCCGATTCCGGTGTATATTATTGAGAATATTTTATTCATCAAGTAATTTTTTATATACGGATCTTGAGGAATGACATCATTTCCACCCCTCTGGTGGGGAGTGCGGAAACGTTATTCCGGGATCTTCACCCCGCAGCAAGGAGAATAAACGAAATGCCGGGAAAAATTAACACACAGGACGGTAATTACGCCGCCGCGCACGTCGCTTATGCATTGAGCGAAACCGCAGCTATTTACCCCATCACTCCTTCATCCAACATGGGTGAATGGGTTGACCAGTGGGCAAGCGAACACAGAAAAAACATCTGGGGCAAAGAAGTTATCGTTGCCGAAATGCAGTCTGAAGCCGGTGCAGCCGGTGCAGTTCATGGCTGTTTGGCAGCTGGTTCTCTGACCACAACTTACACTGCTTCTCAGGGTCTTCTGCTGATGATCCCGAACATGTACAAGATCGCCGGTGAATTGCTCCCGACCGTCTTCCATGTCACAGCTCGTGCATTGGCATGCCAGTCTCTGGCTATCTTCGGTGACCACTCTGACGTTATGGCTTGCCGTAACACAGGTTTCGCCATGTTGTGCGCAAACAGCGTTCAGGAAGAAATGGACCTGGCTCTGGTTGCTCACCTCGCAACTTACAAATCCAAAGTTCCGTTCCTCCAGTTCTTTGACGGTTTCCGTACTTCTCACGAATTGCACAAATTCGAAGAAATCTCTTACGAAGACATCGCAAAATTGGTCGAACCCAAATACATCCAGGAATTCCGCGATCGCGCTCTCCGTCCCGAAAAACCGATCACCAAAGTCGGTGCTCAGAACGGCGACGTCTACTTCCAGGGCCGTGAAACTGTCAACCAGTTCTACAACGCTGCTCCCGCTATCGTTCAGGAATACATGGACAAAGTTGCCGCTGTCACAGGCCGCAGCTACAAACTCTTCGACTACGTCGGTGCTGAAGATGCTACAGACGTCATCGTCGCAATGGGTTCTTCCTGCGAAACAATCGAAGAAGCTATCACATACCTCAACAAAGAACGCGGCACAAAATACGGTCTCATCAAAGTCCGTCTCTATCGTCCCTTCTTCACAGAAGCTTTCCTCGCAGCTCTCCCGAAAACTGTCAAACGCATCGCTGTTCTCGACCGTACAAAAGAACCCGGTGCAATCGGCGAACCGCTGTACCTGGATGTGAAAGTTGCTGTCAACAACCCCGAAATCACAATCATCGGCGGTCGTTACGGTCTCTCCTCCAAGGAATTCTCTCCCTCCATGGTTCTTGCGATCTACAAACACCTCGCAAGCGCAAATCCCTTCCACGGTTTCACAGTCGGTATCAACGACGACGTTACCAACACCAGCATTCCGGTTGACGAACAGATCGTTACCGAACCTGCCGGTACAACAAACTGCATGTTCTACGGTCTCGGCGGCGACGGTACAGTCGGTGCAAACAAGACCACCATCAAGATCATCGGTAAATACACAAACAAAGATGCTCAGGCATACTTCGCATACGACTCCAAGAAATCCTTCGGTCTCACATGCTCTCACCTGCGCTTCTCTGACAGCCCGATCAAATCCACCTACCTGATCACCAGCCCGGACTTCGTTTCCTGCTCCACAGCAGCTTACATTGGCCGTTATGACATGCTCAAAGGTATCAAAGAAGGCGGTACTTTCCTGCTGAACAGCCATTACAGCAATGACGAAGTCTTCAGCAAACTCACACGCGATATGCAGGAAACCATTATCGCTAAGAAAGTCAAATTCTACAACATCAACGCAGAAGCTATCGTCAAACAGATGCCCGGTCTCCGCGGCAAAGGTGCTAACACCGTTATGATGGTTGCTTACTTCAAACTTTCCGGCATCGTTCCCTACGCTCAGGCTGAAGAAGGTATGAAGGAACTCAACGCCAAGACATTCGGTAAGAAGGGTCAGGACGTTGTCGATATGAACAACAAACTCGTGGATATGGCTGCTGACGCCTGCCAGGAAGTTGTCGTTCCCGCTTCTCTCGACGGCATCGCATGTGTTGAAGCTCCGAAACTGATTCCGGATGATGCAAGCGAATTCGCCAAGAAGATCATCGAACCCTCCATGCACAACGAAGGCGATTCCATCCCCGTTTCTGCAATGTCTGTCGATGGTACTCTCCCCACCGGTACAGCTTGCCTCGAAAAACGTGGTATCGCTCCCCGTATTCCGAAGTGGGTTTCCGCTAACTGTATCCAGTGCGGTATCTGCGCATCTGCATGTCCTCACGCTGCGATCCGTACAAAACTGATCAGCGAAAAAGACCTCGCCGGCGCTCCCGCTTCCTTCACAACAAAAGCAGCTGTTCCCGCTTGCGATGACCTCAAGTTCAAACTCCAGGTCTACATCGAAGACTGTACCGGTTGCGGTGTCTGTCTTGATCAGTGCCCGATGACTGCTAAAGAAGGCAAACAGGCTCTCGTCTGGTCTACCCTCGAAGCAGAACGCGCTGCCGGTGAAAACGCCAACGAAAAATTCTTTGACGCAACTCCCGACAACGTCATGGGCAAGAACACCGTCGCTACAGTCAAGGGCGCTATGCTCCGCAAGCCCTTGTTCGAATTCTCCGGCGCGTGCGCAGGTTGCGGTGAAACTCCCTACGTCAAACTCATGGCTCAGCTCTTCGGCGAAAATGCGATCATCGCGAACGCCACCGGCTGCTCCTCCATCTACGGCGGTACTTTCCCGACCATTCCTTACACAAAGACCAAAGACGGCCGCGGTCCCGCATGGGCTAACTCCCTGTTCGAAGACAACGCTGAATTCGGTTTCGGTATGAGAATGGCTGTTGACGCTAACCGCGCAACTCTCAAAGAATACTGCGAACAGGTTCTCGCTGCTGAACAGGCTCCCGCTGAACTCAAAGACGCCATCAACGGCGCTCTCGCTCACTGGGATGACAGCAAGACTCCCGAAGCTATCGCAGCTCAGGCTAATGCAAAAGCTGTTATCGCTAAATGCGCTGCTGAATGCGATTGCTCCATCCTCGCAAAAGTCAACGAACTCGCTGACTACTTCTGCGACAAGAGCGTCTGGATCATCGGTGGTGACGGTTGGGCTAACGATATCGGTTATGCCGGTATCGACCACGTCGTCGCTATGGGCAAAGACGTCAATATCCTCGTCCTCGACACCGAAGTTTACTCCAACACAGGCGGACAGTCCTCCAAGGCTACTCCGACCGCTGCTGTTGCTAAATTCGCTGCCGGCGGTAAACGCACCTACAAGAAGAACATGGGCTTCATGTGCATGAGCTACGGCTATGTATACGTCGCCAGCGTCGCTCTCGGTGCAGACCGCGCTCAGGTCCTCAAAGCATTCCGCGAAGCAGAAGCATACAAAGGTCCGTCCATCATCTTCGCTTATGCTCCCTGTATCGCACACGGTATCGACATGAGCAAGACTCAGACCGAACAGAAACGCGCTGTGGAAGCCGGTTACTGGCCGCTCTACCGCTTCAACCCCGCCGCAACAGAAGCTCCGTTCTCCTGGGATGCAAAACCCGCTACCGGAAACTATCAGGACTTCATCCGCAGCGAAGGTCGTTACAAAGCTCTCGTTAAAGCCAACCCGGCTGAAGCAGAAGCTCTGTTCGAACAGGCTGAAAAGGATGCCGCAAAACGTATGGAATTCTACCAGAACGTTGGCAAACTGATGTAAGATAAAACGGATTCCTCCGGACTCCGGTCCTGAGGATTTCCCGTAAGTCTGTACACGGATTCCCCCGTATTTTCAATTTCATGAAAATGCGGGGGTTTTTATTATTAAAAATTTGAATATAACATAAATCACATTATATTATCCATGAATCAATTATTTCAAGGAGAATTGTATTATGAAAATGAATCTTGATGGCGTTTGGGATTTCGCTTTCACAAAATCCGTGGAAGATACTCCCTGCTATAACTCGGCTATGGCTGTCCCCGGTTGCTTCGATGTCGCCGGGCTCTATTACCCTCAGCGCGGTTGCGGATGGTACAGAAAAAATGTGAAAATCGCAGAAGCCGGAACATATCGTCTGCGGATCGCATCTTCCGGTATGCGCACCGCCGTTTACTGTGATGGAAAACTGTTGAAAGACAGTTATCTCGCATGGTCTCCCTCCGAAGTCGAATTTCAGGCGGATAAAGGTTTTGTTGAAATCGTCATCCGCACCGATAACTTCTCAAAAGGTCATCCCCTCTTCCGGGATTTTTATGACTTCTATCCCTTCGGCGGCATTTTCGACCACGTTACAATGGAAAAAGTGGAAGCCGATGAAATCCGTTCCATTCAGGTATTCCCCCTCTCCCACACCACCGGGGAAATCGAAATCCATGTGGAAACAACCGCTGCAACCTTGCAGATCGCTTTCGACGGCGTGGATTACAAGACAATGCCTACACAGAATGTTTTCCGCTGCAACGTCCCCAATTTCAAAGTATGGAGTCCGGATACCCCGAATCTTCACACCGTAACAATCAACGGTAAAGACGTAACATTCGGGATCCGTACGCTGGATTGGAGCGGGCCGGATCTGCTGCTGAACGGCGAAAAAATCAAACTGTTGGGCGTAAACCGTCATGACAGTCACCCCGAATTCGGTTCCGCCACACCGGAATCTCTCATTGCCAGTGACCTGGTCATGCTCAAAGAAGCCGGATTCAACTTTATCCGCGGCAGTCATTATCCCCAGCGTGAATTCCTCTTTGATACCTGCGACCGTCTCGGCTTGCTCGTGTGGGAAGAACCCCTCGCATGGGGCAACTGTCATAAACCGACCTGGGGCAATGGTAAAGTGCCCGATGACTTCGAAGAAAATTCCGTTTTTGTGGAAACGCTTGCCGAACAGCTGGAAGTCACCATCCGCAACAGCATCAACCACCCGTCTCTGATCATTCACGGCTTCCTCAACGAATGTGAAAGTCAGCACGAAGCGGTCCGCGATGTCATCAAGCGTTATATGGATATCTGTCACCGCATGGACCCGACCCGCCCGGCGACCTTTGCCTGCAACCGCATGACCAATGACATTTCCATTGATTTGAGCGACATTCAGGCGATCAACATTTACCCGGCATGGTACAGCGATGAAGGCGTAGAATGTATCGTTCCCACCATCGACAAATATCTGAAGGAAAAGATTTCCGATAAGAAGCCCTTCATGATCAGTGAAATCGGTGCATCTGCCATCTATGGCGATCATTCCGGCGTCCGCTGGTCGGAAGAATATCAGTCTGAACTCTGCTGCACCGTTCTGGAAAAAGTTCTGACCGATCCCCGCTGCAACGGGTTGGCTTTGTGGCATTTTGCCAACGCAAATACCTACATCAATAATGTGATGGGTATCTCACGTCCCCGCGGTTTCAACAACAAAGGGCTGCTGGATGAATACCGCCGTCCCAAACTGGCATGGCGTGATTTGAGCAAGCGCGTGAAAGAATACAACAAGAATAAATAAGTTGGCGTATGAGGTAATTTCAAAAGTACGTCAAAAAATGATTTGAAAGAAGATTGTTGATGAGATGAATGTGGTAATTTTTGCGTGGCTACTCGTAGAGTAACCACCGGAAACGCCTTGTCACGGCATAATAAAATGAAGCCGGATCCATATTCAGATCGCAACAAGATTTTTCAAGCAGTTTTGAATACTTTTGATATTGCCTCTGAATAAAAACGGCTTCCGTGATTCGAATATAAAAACGATCACGGAAGCCGTATTTTTTGTATTGAAAGAAGAAATTACTTATTCATAGTATGCTGCATGATAAAGCCCAGAATCTGACCGGGATTATCCATGCCGTGAGGATGATGTCCGTACAGCTGACGTTTCACCAGTTCGGCTTTCCCGCCCAATGCAGTAAAGCGTTCCAGCAGAATCATGCCATGGGTCAACGGGTCGATCACATTATCGGCAAATCCAAGCAGCATGAGAATCGGAATATCCGCCTTGGCAATATTTTCCAGATTGTTGATGGGAGATGCTTTTTTGAGAACTTCATCGCTGTCGGTATGATAAGCGGCATAACGCTGAGCCGTTAATTCTTCCGTTGTCTTGTAAGTCAAATCGCACACCGGAGCATCGGCATAAATGCAGCTGACGCCTTCCGGATGCGCATTGGCATAACGGAAACTGTACAAGCCGCCCAGACTCATACCGATAAAGGCACCTTTCTTGCGGAATCCGTTTTCCTGCAGCATATTGTAATATTTGTGCATGACTGCCACGGCTTCATCACAGGCATACAAACCGAGAAGGTTCACGTGGACCATATAAAATCCCATATCAAGCAGGGCATTGACACCATTCCGGTCGGGGAAAGCGGTCGGCCATTCGGGGACTGCAAACCAATATTTTCCGGGGATGGGATTGTGGGGAACAACAAGCCAGGCATCGTATCCATCCAGTTTGAAACGGTAACGGACTTTTCCTAGAAAAGTATCTTCTGAATAATCATCGGGAATAGCAATCTGATGTTTTTCAATCATGTACATAGGTAGACGCCTTGATTTATTTTACAGCGTATGCATACCGGGCAATACCGGATACAATACCGGCAACCAACCGGTTCTGATAATCATTCGTAGCAAGTTTGCGACCCTCTTCCGTGTGGGAAAGGAAGCCTGTCTCAATCAATACAGCCGGACAGGAAGCGTTGCGCAGGACAGCAAACCGGGCGTGGCGGATTCCGCGGTCATTAGCTTTCGTAAATTTCAAAATACCGGACTGAATTTCGTATGCCAGACGGCAATTATTGCGGTCGGTCCGGTTCCCCGGATGAGATACCGCACTGCTTTTTTTATCCGCCGTCGATGCAGAGCGGGCCGGGGTTGCAAGAAATGTTTCCACGCCGCTGACAGACTTATTCCCCGCAGAATTGCAATGGATGGAAATAAATAAATCCGGCTTCCGCAAGGCACATAATGCAGAACGGGAAGCAAGGGACGGGAAAACATCGCGATCACGTGTCATGATAACCTTGAAGCCCAACAGTTCCAACGCCCGTTTCAACTTCAGAGCAACCAGAAGATTGATCTGTTTTTCCCGCAGAACAGGGCCCGGCGCACCCGGGTCTGTGCCGCCATGACCAGGGTCGATCATAATCGTTTTCACCGGATGTTTAATCGGCAGTTTGACTTTGAAAATGGGGTCGATCACCTTAAGAAAATCATTTTCGGAAATATAAGCACGTTTATCCAGATACAGCACCGGCGCAAGAAAATAAATCCGGGATCCATTGATAAAACCTTCCCGCTTGGTATAAGACATGGTCAGCCGCCGGGTTTTGGAATACATAATTACACCCGTTTTCAGATAACGGACGGACAGACGGTAATAACTCGCAATATCCTGCAGCAGAATGTAGCGGACGCCTGCATAGTACACAAACCGTACGGCATGGACTTTCGGCTTGACTGCCTGTTGTTGATTTGCGGCGGCTGCCGGAGCAGGAGTCGGGGTTGCCGCAGGGGCCGGTGTCTGTGCCGGAAGATGCAGCACAAGTGCAATCAAAAAAAGCAGAATACAGAATTTTTTCATAATTTCTCCATAGTAATATCATCCGCCGGAAATGGTGCAGAAAGGGCGGGCGGCATAACGCCAAGTGATTCCGTAACGGATACGGCAGATTGTAATGACATCTGAATGAAAGATTTCACCTGCAAAAACGCCTGTTCCATCTCCATCCCCGATGCCAGCGCAGCGGCAAGAGCGGAACTGAACGAACAGCCCGTGCCATGGGATGCATAAGGCGGGAATGTCAACCGGGGAGCAGACAGACTCCAGACCGAATCCTGATAACAAATCAAATCTTCCGCCCGATGGGGATCTGCTCCATGACCGCCTTTGATGACGATTCCGGCATGAAAACGTTCTGCCAATTCCAAACCGCCGGAAACGATTTGCGGGAAAGAATCCAATTCGCGCCCCAAAAGCAATTCCGCTTCCGGCAGATTCGGCGTGATCCAATCCGCACGGGGCAGCAAACGCTCAATTACCATATCCTGCCCTTCCGCACAAAGCAATTCCGTTCCGCTGGTGGAAATCATGACGGGATCAACTACCACCGGAACCATCTTGAGTTCTTCCAGAATATCACAAACCATCCGGACAATTTCCGCAGAACATAACATGCCGGTTTTGATTGCTTTGACTGGAAAGCCATCCAGCACGGCATGAATCTGATCCGCCACGCTCTGTACCGGAACCGGAGCAACACTCCGCACGCCCGCTGGATTTTGCGCCGTTATCGCAGTAATCGCGGTCGTCCCGAACACATGAAAGGCACGGAACGCACGCAAGTCAGCCTGTATTCCGGCACCGCCGCCGGAATCACTGCCTGCAATGGATAAGACGCATGGAATATACGACATATTTTATTTACCTGTCCCTTTCGGAATGCGCGGCTTTTCTTCCGGAACCGATGCCAGAAGTTTCATCAAATCATCTTTGATATAAAAAACTCTGCCGTTAAATGCCTTGCGGTCATATGCCATATCAGCGGCAAGGCGATGCACCCGTTTTTGATAATCGGCATCCGATTCCCCGTTCGCACGTTTCAGCCGGTTGGGAATCAGAGAAATGCGCAATGTAGCAGCCGCATTCCCCGGTTCCGCCATCTTCGCCATGGCAAGAACGTATATCTGACCCGATGAGGTGAATACGTGCAGTTCATCGGTGAATTTCAAATTTTTTGCCTTTTCCGGCGGAACAAGATCCCGCGTAAACGGTGCACCCAACACTTCCAGGCGGCGTGCAAGATCGCCCAATGCCAATTCTTTTCCCGGCGGATAAAGCAAGGTGAATGTGCGTTTTCCCGGATTGGGGATCACACTCCAGACAACCTGCGGCTTGCCCTGCTCATTCAAGCGGGAATACTGAATACGGAAAACATTGTTTGTCGACGGCAATTTCAGCGGTTCAATCCAGTACGCCGCCGCCGGCATACAACGGTCAAAAACACGACCGATCAGGTAGATGACGGAACGCCCGTCTTTTTTATCATAACGGATATAACGTCCGTCATAAGCAATTTTGCCCGTCTGATTCAACGCCCCCTGTTCCCGGCGGACATGTGCTTTTCCCAATGTAAGAGAGGCAATTTTAACACCATTCTCACCCGTCAATTCCACGTTGATTCCGCCGCCTGCTCCCAGACGGGCTTTCGGATCTTTGGAAAGGTTCAAATTCTTCAATGTGGTATCGTCCGCCGTTTCCAATGTGCGCAGCGGGCGGGTCTTGGAAAGCTGCGTCAGAAATTCAATAACGGTTTGACGGCTGGCAAATGCCCCGTTGCTTTCCGGAAGAATCCAGACATTATCTTTACTCTGCACCGTCACCGCATCGCCGCCGCCGGAAATGCGGATGGAACGAACCTGTTCCGGTTTGAAAGAGAAAAATTCCGCAGCAGCCTGTTCGCCCGCAGAAGATACAGAAACATCATTTCTGTTTTTGATATAAGCGGCAACTGTTCCAGCCAGAAGAAGCAGGAGGAACACAACAGGAAAAAAACGTTTGATCATATTCCGGTTCATGAGCGGCGTCTCCATTTGAAGCGGCGGAAAAGACTCCAGAAAATTCCGAGGAACGCTACCGCAGCAGGTACAAAGATAATATTCCAGAATCGGGCGGAAAGACTGAACATATCCAGTTCCGATTTCAACTGATTCTTATAATTCTTCACTTCACGCTTGAATTCAGCTTCTTTGCGGGCATGATTTTCAAGCAATTCCCGCTGTTCCACCGTCAAACGCACTTTACCGGGGTTGGCAATCATGGTACGGCGGATGGCTTCCACACGCTGATTTTCACGCTGATAATCTCGCATCAATGTCAAAATCCGGTTGCGGAATGCAACGTCCGCTTTTTCACGCAAAGCTCGAATCTTTTCCATAGGACGGTTCATCGGTACACGGCTCCGCAATTCTGCCAGAGAAAGATTGCCGCTCAAATGTTCAAGCACATTCTGCAATAATGTCATGTTATCACTGCGGCGCAAGAGCAATTCCTGACCGAATTCATCCTGTACACGACGGATACATGCATCATGGAACAACATGTCGCTGTCCGCAAAAACAAATACTTCCGAAGACTTGGCGGATTTCGTCAGATGTTTCGGATTTTTCTCTCCGGCGGCGGCATCCGGTGCACCTGCCGGGAAAGCACCCGGGAACATGCCGGAAATATGCCACCCCAATGGGAGCGGATCCCGTTTATCCTGTTCGAATTCCGCAAAAACTCGATCCTGACGCGCAGTAACCGATACCGGCTTTGCGGTTTCCGAGGTGAAGACAAGCTGTTGATATTTCAATGTTTTCACCGGATTATCCACCATCGGAAGACCGGCAAAATTCATCCAGATGGATTCCAGTCCGCGCGTCAACGGGTGTTCCGCTGAAATCCCGCCTTTGGGGATGCGCAACGCACTGGGCAGAGTCTGTCTGACACCGGAAGAGGAAAGGTGATCGAACTTATATTGCAAGTCCGCCGCCATCATTTCCGGATTCCAATTGATTCCCCATGCCGCAAACAGATCGGGCAGATTGGAACGGACTTTATCCATCATGGAATAATTTTTTCTAGCAGAGGCTTCCGCAAAAGATGAACGCGGGTCGGTGAAAATCGCAAGTTTTCCGCCACGGAGCAGATACTGGTCAATGGCATATTGTCCGCGCTTGCCAATAGTGGACGGGTGGACAATCAGCAGGACGTCGATCTCATCCGGAATCGCCGGAATTTCCAGCGGCACTTCGCAGAACTGATAATCGTCCGCCATATCCCGGAAAACGTGCCAGGCAGGGAAGCCCTGAATGCCGCTCTGGGGTTCCGGATTCCGCCCGAGTAACGGGAATTCTGACATCACGCCGACAATTTTTTTCTTGTCTGCAGTCACGTTGATCATCTTCCGGATCAACTGATATTCCAACTGGCTTTCTTCCTGATGATACAGGTATGGAATTCCGTCATCACGCTCACGGGAGCTGATGGCAATACCAAAATAAAAACGGTCACCAGTGGGTGTGCGGACCGGGCGGATACCATCCAGCAGTGCGGCTTCTTCCGCATCCGAATCCAATTCCGGTTCGATAATCTGCAGCTTGATTTTGCCTTTGGAGGACTTGGTCAACTCCGTCAGCAGCCAGCGGACACGTTCCGAATACTGTTTCACCGTGCCGGACATCGCCGCAGAATCCGGCGTAATGTACAGGCGGACAGAGACAACACGGGGCAGAGCAGAAACAACGCCACCGGAAAGAGGCGAGAGGGAATAGGCTTTGTCCGACGTGCAATCCAAACGCACCCGGAAACCATCCGCCGTATAAATCGCGCAGAAGAAACAGAGGAATGCATAAATCAGCCCACCGGCAAGACGTCCCAGACTCTTCCACGTCTTCCGCAGAGAGAGCGTCCCGGGGGCAAACAGATTCCCTGTCCCCGATGAAGAAAATGCCAACGCCGATTTTGTACAATAAAGGAAAAGTAAAGTGACGGAAAGGCAATAGACAATTTCTGACGTATCAAGCAATCCACGCTGAAATGCCTGATAATGAGGAATAATTGTCAAATCCGCAATCCGGTTCGTCAAAAATGACGGCAGATAATCCTGCAAGATGCCGGAGATTCTGTCCCAGCCAGTAAACACCAGAAACGAACAGAACATCAGAGACAACAGGAAGCTCGCCGTCTGACTTTTCGTCAGCGCAGAACAGAAGGACGACACCGCAAGGAAGGCGGAACCGATCATCAACGCACCGAAATAGCCGCAGAGAACAGCCCCGGTATCCGGTTCACCAAGATAGTAAATCGTCGCAGGAACAGGAAATGTCAATATCAGTGCGGCAAGAAGTAACGCCATACCGGCAAGATATTTACCAATCGTCAATTCCCACAAAGTGACGGGATAGGACAAAGTCAATTCAAAGGCACCGGTGCGCCGTTCTTCTGCCCAGAGAGGCATTCCGAGCGCAGGGACAAGCACCAGAAACAGCCAGGGCATCCAATTGAAAAAGCCGCTCAAATCCGCCTGCCCGGCTGCCAAAATGTCGCTGACAACAAAGGTGCAGAGTCCGGAGAGGATAAGGAAGAGGATGAGAAACACCCAGGCGGCAGGGGACGCCAGCGAGGAAGAAATTTCCCGGACGGTAACAGCCCGGATACGCAGAAGAGCTTCTTTCATGTGCGTCCTCCGTCTTTAGTCAATCTGGCAAACAATGCGGAAACGTCTTCGCCGTTCTGAGCCTGCGCAAGAAATTCTTCTCTGGAACCTTCAAAGATTCGCTTTCCAGCACAAATCAGCAAAACCCGGCTGCAAACGGCTTCCACTTCTTCCAGAATGTGAGTCGATAAAATAATGGCGGTAGTCGAACGTAATTCACCAATCAAAGAGCGGATTTCCCGCTTCTGATTGGGGTCAAGTCCGTCTGTCGGCTCATCCATAATCAAGGCGGGCGGCTCGTTGAGAATTGCCTGTGCCAGACAGACGCGGCGGCGGTAACCTTTGGATAATGCATCAATATCTTCGTGCAGAACTTCCTGCAAAGCACAGCGTTCCACGGCTTTTGCAATTTTCATTTCCCGGTTTTTACTGCCCATGATTCCGCGCATACAAGCAGCATAACGGAGAAACGCCAACACACTCATACTGGAATGGAGCGGGGCATTTTCCGGGAGAAATCCCAGCATGGCACGGGCTTCCCTGGGGTATTTTTCCACATCATAAGGACCGATCCGGACGGATCCGGAATAGACAGGCAGAATTCCCGCAAGCATTTTCATTGCAGTACTTTTACCTGCTCCGTTAGGACCGATGAAGCCAAGGACATCACCCGTTTTCACACGGAATGATAAATCATCCACAACATATCTTGCCCCGTAATTCTTCGATAATCCCGTCACTTCGATCATAATACACCACCGGAGAGTTGAGGGTGATTATCGGGAATCACGCGCCAGTTCGTTATCCTGAAAAAGATACATTGCCCAGAGAGTCCAGCCAATTCCGTGCAGAATCACATAAATCACAGCCCAGACGACATAAGCCGCCGGAATCTGTGCCTGATTCGTCAATGCATCAGCCATCCAGAAAAATTGCCAGTTGGGCAGAATGGAACCGAGCACGGCACCGATGGTGGAATCTGCGCCAAACCACTGAATCAGAAAATACTGGGAAACAAGACCAATCAGGAAGATTGCCAGACAGATCAGCAGATTGGAAATAAAGTCAAGGCGAATCGCCAACGCCGCACTGATCAATCCCATCACCCATACAGCGGGGAACATCAAAAGCAGCGCCGGAATCAACTGCAGCAGCGGAATGTAATCATCATATCCCTGCGCAACAATTGCACGGTAACGAACTACATACATCACAACCGTGAGGATGGGGAGCAATACCAGCATCGCGGCAACCGCATGAGAAGAGAAGGATTTCTGTGCCATATAGTTGCGTACACCGCCATAAATGGCACTGACGCCCAATGCACCGAAATAACAGCCCATCACAATGTTATCAAGCTGGAACTGGTCTTTTGCAATCAGAACGGACATTGCAGAAGCGCATACGCAGAGCGTTACAAAAATAGTCAGTGCCCCCAAAATACCGAAAATTTTGGAAAGCACAAATGCACTGCGAGTCACCGGTTTGGACATCAACAGCAGCACCGTTCCGTTTTTCATTTCCCGGCTGATCGTATGACCGGCACATAATACTGCGATAAAAAGACCGAACAGCATTGTTGTAGCCATGGAACTGTCAATCACCAGCTTCAACTGTTTGCGGAAAACAAACATTGACATGCCGGGGAACAGCCCGATCATCACCAGAGCGGATGCCAATACGAGGAAAAATACAGGCTCACGCAAACTTTCTTTCAACGTATTCTTTGACAATTGCCAAATGGTACCCATAATCGGTTCTCTCTTTCCTGTTACAATTGGTTCTTATGGAATACGCTTATTCGCCGTCTTTTTCGGCACGGACTGCGGCAGCAGCTTTCTCACCGGCACGGCGGGCAGCCTGTTCTTTCGCCTGTTCACGCTGCAATTTTTTCTGATAGTTGTAGTGGGAATAGGATTTGTAAAGAGACTGATTGGTGTTGAACAGATTGTCAAGAATCTGTGCATTCACGTGCCAGGCGGTATCTGTGACATTGATCACATTGCTGGTGGAAGGAATCGCAGGACGGTAGAACGGAGGAAGCACTTTATCATTGCCGAGCATAATGATGTTCAGCGGACGCAGGTATGCCAGGAGGCGGGAAAGATGTTCTGCACGGATGGAGAATGCATCATCAGCGCGTGCAGGGATAACTGTCAGCAATGTGCCGCGTTCAGGGAACGGAAGACCTTCCGGAACAATGATGATTGTGCAGTTTGCTTTTTCGCGTGCCTGATCAGCCAGGAAACGGGCTGTGGGATAGTTGGATGTGATCATCACAAACTTGATCGGTACGTTTTTGCGATATTTGACCTGACGGGGAGCCGGTTTTTCCGGCAGATTGACCGCTTCATTGGTTGTGAATGCCGGGTCAGCAGGTGCCGGTGCGGGAACAACAAATTTTTTCTCCGGAGCCGATGCAGGTTTCGCTGCGGCAACAGGCTTAGCGACGGGCTTAGCGACAGGCTTCGCGGGTGCTACTGCGGGTTTCGCTGCAGGCTTGGCAACTACAACAGTTTTCGCGACAGGCTTGACGACAGGCTTGGCAACAGGTTTTGCAGGAGCGGTGACGGGTTTTGCAACAGGTTTCGCAACAGGCTTTGCGGCTACTGCGGGCTTGGCTGCAGGCTTCGCAGCAGGTTTTGCAACAGGCTTTGCAGCTACTGCGGGTTTGGCTGCAGGTTTTGCAACAGGTTTTGCAACAGGTTTTGCAGGAGCGGTGACGGGTTTTGCAGCAGGTTTTGCAACAGGCTTCGCGGCTACTGCGGGTTTCGCTACAGGTTTCGCAGGGGCAGCAACGGGCTTCGCTACAGGCTTCGCGGCTACTGCGGGTTTCGCAACAGGCTTCGCGGCTACTGCGGGCTTGGCTGCAGGTTTTGCAACAGGCTTTACAACAGGCTTTGCAACAGGCTTTGCAACAGGCTTCGCGGCTACTGCGGGCTTGGCGACAGGCATAGCAGCAGGTTTTGCAACAGGCTTTGCAACAGGCTTCGCGGCTACTGCGGGCTTCGCTGCGGGCTTGGCGACAGGCTTAGCAGCAGGTTTTGCAACAGGCTTTGCAACAGGCTTTGCGGCTACTGCAGGTTTCGCAACAGGCTTTGCAACAGGCTTTGCGGCTACTGCGGGTTTCGCAACAGGCTTTGCAACAGGCTTTGCGGCTACTGCAGGTTTCGCTACAGGCTTAGCAGCAGGTTTTGCAACAGGCTTTGCGGCTACTGCAGGTTTCGCAGGGGCTACTGCAGGCTTGGCAGCAACGGGTGCGGCAGGTTTGACCGCTGTATTTGCAGCGGGGGCAACAGGTACAACAGGCTTCTTTGCATTTGCATCATTCGCCACAGGTGCAGCGGTCAATGCAAAGGGAATCAAAAAAGATACAGCGGCTGATAACGACAACAGTTTTTTCATGTCTGCTCCAATGTTTTTAAGTTTTATTTTATAAATTTCTACTTTCTTCAAAAACACAGTGATCTTTAAAAAAAATCACGCTTAATATAATAATATAGCAAAATCCCGATTTTTCAAGTCTGAAATAGAAAATTTTCCGGAAAAATCAATAAAATCATGCCAATAAAACTGATTTCTCAAGAATATCACGGTATGACAATTCAATCGGACAATTCGGACAGACAGATCCGAAAAAACTTACTTATTCCACAGGCACCAGCGCAAAACCGGCACCTATTACAATAAAAAATTATATTTCCGACTTGAAAAAAACAGAAACTATTGTATCGTATAAGGTACAACTGAAACATAAAGGATTTATATCATGGTTGACTTTTTGAAAAAAATCGATCCGGATCTGATCGCCATCAATTCCGTTGACGGACAGATCTATCTCTCCAACAAACTGCAGGGACGTATTTTTGCCGGTTTCGGTTCCTTCCTGGCTCACCGCCTCGTCAAAGAACTCGCAGAAAATCCCGATCCCGTCGAATTCAACAACCTGGGCGGCAACTCCCTCTGGCCCGCTCCCGAAGGCGGTAACTTCGCATACAACTATCCCCCCGGAGGCGATTGGTATGTTCAGCAGGGCATCAACTCTGTAAAAACTGCAACCGTTGAAGCCGATGAAAATCATGCCGTCATCAGCAAGGAAATCGAATTGCTCAACCGCAAAGGCAATACCGTTAAATTCCTGTTCAAGAGAACCGTGCGTCCCCTCACCGCAAATGAAATGCCCGCCGTCCCCGCCGGTGTGGAACGCGCCGGTTATCATTCCGTCGATGAATTGATTCCCCTCGGCGAATACAGCATCAACGATGCTCTGATCGCTCCCTGGTCTCTGGAACAATTCCCCGGTGCAGAAGGCATCACCGCATTCGGTCGCTGCAAAGAAAAAGCGGAAGGCTGCGTCAATGATGACTTCTACGGCAATCCTGCGCCCCGTCTCCGCTACAACGGAAAATATTTCTTCTTTGAACTGGGCGGCGAAAACCGTCTGCAGATCGGTATCAAGGTCGCAAATCAGCCTGAAATGATCGGTGCAATCGACCGGGAACGCGGCATGTTCTGTGTCCGCACAACCCCTGCCCGCAACGATGGCAAATACATCAATATTGCAGATAACGATCAGGCATCCGGTCCTTTCGGTGCAGCGGATATGTTCAGTATCTTCAATGGTTCACAGGAATTGAATTTCTACGAATTGGAAACCATTGCCCCGATGAGCTGTGATGATAAAGGTATCATTCAGGCAAGCCGTCTGGAATCCGTCTCCATCTTCTGCCGCGGCGATGTCGCAGCATTGGAATCCATTCTGGATAAAGAATACGGCGTAAAGTTCTGAGTTGAAATTACTCGAAAATGATAGAAGCGGGTCGGTAACGGCCCGCTTTTTTTGTACCTGCGCGGAGGGGAAATATATAAAAACAGAAGATCAGCGGAGGCAAATGCCGATATTGGAGCCGACAATTCGCTCGTATTTCCCTCTGTGCTGGCATAAGAAAACCATTTCTTTCTTCGCCGGATCCCAGTAAATCAATGTACTGGAACCGCCGCCATCCATGTTGATCGCATCCGATGCACCCGCCGCCAACAGAAGTTCGCCCGTTTCACGTTGCGTACAACCAAGACTGATGCCGGGTTGACGTCCATCCACCGTCATCAGGTAAAGATAACGTTTATCCGCAGAAATGCCGTATGCAGTACGCGGATGTAACGGGGTATCATCCATAGTCAATTTGCCATCCTTTGCAGTAATGGCAAAGCCGGAAACCGCAATTTGGATTTTGGGATAATCTTCTTTCGGGACACTGGGCATAATTGCCGGAGTTCCATCTTTATAAACCACAAAAATGGAGCGGGTCGGGTGTTCGCTGACTACTTCACCATTCAAAATATTCAAGCCGGAGGGGTCGCCATACTTATGATTCCACGGTTTTGTGAACGGGCTCCACGCTGACGCATTGGCGGCGATAATCATATTGATGTTATTTTCCCGCGCTTCCTTCATAAAATCACGGGTCCGTTTCCGGGCTGCGCGGATGATACCTTTGGGATAATCCGGCATCGGCTTGCCCCAATCCGGATCACGGGGCGTGGCGGTGAAATACAATCCTTTGATTTGCAAATCGACACGGATAATATTGACTTTCATCAAACGGGGTTGTTCCAGATCGAGACGGACGTGGTGGACGCCCTCCCGTATTTGATTGGCTTTTGTCCAATCGATTTTATCAATAGCGGAGAGGGAGAATGCGGCAACGGCGGCAAAGAAAATTAAAATATGACGCAGCATGAAAAAATCCTTTCTGTTAAATTACAGTTATAAAGTAGAATATTTTTTGAAAAAAGCAAGTCAAAAACGGCAGAATATCCTATTTTTCAAAAAAAATGCATTGATATCCCATAAAAAATTTGTCTCTTCGACGTTTTATGCCATAAAATCAGATTTCTTTTGAGCTTAAATTTATCTGCATTTTATACATTTTCAACTTTGAATACTCCCGAATTTATATCAAAAAAAACTCAACGTCCGAAAGTACCTTTGATTTACCGGAAAACAAGCCCTGAAAGGGCGGCAAGAGTCAGACAGCCCAGGGTGAGCGAGGCGTAACCCTGGGTAAGACATCGAACAACATTGTTTAAGACCGGCATTGACGGATATGACGTTCCGGTACGGAATGGCATATTCGCCAATGCAATGATTTTCCGGATATGTCATTGCCACCACGATGCCATCCGTTTCTAACGAAACGCTGTCAACGCGGTGGCTGTCATTATGCGAGTCCAAGGGACTTATACCCAGGGTTACGCTTCGCTCACCCTGGGCTGTCTGACTCTT
>JAZUCU010000003.1:0-2786 GCA_045639325.1 Victivallales bacterium | reverse complement strand
GCTCCGCTGTTAGTTCCGCCTCCGGCGATGGCTCCGCCACCGTCCTCCATAGCTCCGCCAGGAGCGACGGAGGTAGCTCAAAGATTTCAGATGGAGTGTCGGATCATTGAACTGGGACAAGGGCGAGGCGGAAGCCGAGGTAGTTGCTGCGATTGCCCGGAGAAAAGTAGTTCCGGTACGCAGAACGGCAGTACCTGGCGAAGTTGAGCCAACTGCCGCCACGGCTCACGCGGTAAGAGCCGGTCTGCGGTCCTACGGGATCCGTTACGGCACCATCACTGTAAGAGCCAAACCAATCCCGGCACCATTCCCACACATTCCCATGCATGTCGTATAAGCCCCAGTTATTCGGACGCTTCTGTCCCACCGGATGAGTTTGTGACTCCTTATTCTGATAATCATACCAAGCAACTTCTGCAAGATTACTGCAATGATACTTTTCATCCGTTAAATTCGTTCCATTATTCAATGCGGTTGTAGTCCCCGCCCGGCAGGCATATTCCCATTGGGCTTCTGTCGGCAGATCAAACTTATATCCACGGGGTAATTTTCCCGCATAACGCTCATTCAGTTTATCACAGAATTGCTTTGCATCATCCCAACTGACTTTTTCCACCGGGCGGTTATCACCCTTGAAATAGGAGGGATTATTCCCCATTACGGCTTGCCATTGCGCCTGCGTTACTTCATACTTCCCAAGCCAATAATCTTTCGTCAACGTCACCTGATGTTGTTTTTCACTATCATATCTTCCGGACTCACTGGACGGACTCCCCATCATAAACGTTCCAGCTGTGATCTTCACCATTTCAAGACGCATACCATTGTATTCTACAACACCATTGAATTCAACTTTTTCCAAAACCACATTCATATTTTTCGGACCGCGCCAATCGCAGTTGAAACGCATTTCTCCCACATATTCATCCTCGCCGGAACGGTAAAACAACGAGGCTTTGTAATCGGCATTTTCGGTAAAGTTGCGGAGTGTTTTCATGGTATCAAGTTCCGTATTGCCGAACTTAATCTTTGCAGGGACACGCACACCATCCACCGTAGCAATGATGTTAAGAGTCGGCTTCAGATGTTTTTCCGCTTCCGCTTTCAACTGCTGCGCTTCCGTATTGCCGGAGTCGATTTCCAATGCGGCTTCCGCCTGTTTCTGCATCCGTTCCCAATCCTGACTGTTTCCAGCACTCCGAGCCGAATTGATCAAATTGGTTACGGTCAATTTCCGGGCTTCCGTATACGCTTTTTCATAACCGGAAAGTGCCGTCCGGTAAATGGTTTCTGCCGATGCAAATTTACCGGATTCATAATCTCGATTGCCATCAGATTCCTTTTTTTCCGCATCACGGTAAGCAACATATGCGAGACGGGAACTATTGAATTTGTCCGCCTTTTCTTTCTGTTCTGCAACTTGCTTCTGTAACTGCTGAACCTGTCGGCGCAAAGGAACATTTTTGATGATCCAATCTGCCGCCGTTTCCGCACTTTTGAAACTGGCATTGGCAGCACGGACATCATTATTTTTCATAGCGAGTTCACCCGCAGTAAGATTTTCTTTCAGCGCATCCAGATATTTGCCGAAGGTCTGACCGCAATCACAGGAAAGAGAGTCCACATTTTCCTTTTTATTCATCACCCGTGCCTGCAAGCGGTACGTTTCCTGAATGAAGGCAGCAAGGGCACGTTCTTCTTCCTGTTTCTTTTTGGCGTCAGCTTCTTCTTTCTTCTTTTGAGCTTGAGCTTTTTCTGCCTCTTCCTGTTTCTTTTTCGCTTCCGCCGCCCGACGGGCTTTTTCCGCTTTCTCGGCGGCAAGTTTCGCCAGACGTTCTATTTCGGCTTTTTCTGCCTTTTCCTGTTTCTTTTTTGCGTCGGCTTCTTCTTGCTTCTTTTTGTCTTCTTCCTGCTTCTTTTTCGCTTCCTCTTCTAAACGTGCCTTTTCTTTCTGCTGCTTATCGTAGAAATAATATCCGGCACCACCGGCAAGGATTACCAACAACAGGAAAAATGCCGCAACTTTCCGGAATGATCCGCCGGATGATGATTTTTTTGCGCCTTTGACTTTTTTCCCTTCCAACGCGGCAACAAAGTCGGCACAACAGACAAAACGTTCAGCCGGTTCTTTGCTCATGGCACGGGCAATCGCTTTCTGCACAGATTGGGGGACATCCGGAATATCTTCCGCCGTCTGGGTCAGAACAGCTTGCTGTAATACCGCAGGATCCGCACTTTCAAAAGGCAGATGTCCGGCAAGCATTTCATAGGTCATGACCGCCAACGCATACTGGTCGGCAGGTGCGCTTTGAGCTCGTCCCCGCCACTGTTCGGGAGCCATGTAAGGTCCGGTCCCGGATGTGCCATGATATGCCATACTGACACGGGTCATTGATGTATGAATCTGAGCAGCTAGCCCAAAGTCTAACACTTTGATTTTGCCGGTCTGATCAATCATGATATTGCCCGGTTTGATATCGCGATGGATGATTTTCATTTCGTGGGCATAATCAAGGGCTTCGGCAACCTGTTTGATGATGGGCAAAACATCTTCCGGTTTCAAATCACCCTCTTTGCGTTTCCGCTTGATCCAACGGCGCAAATCCTCGCCCTCGCAACATTCCATGATGAGATAATAATTGCCGTTGGAGTTATCTTTTTCCAGATTCTTAGAGATTGCGATATTCTGATGGACAAGTTTGGATACCAGCTGAAAATTATCTTTAATATCTTCCATCTCAAGAGTATTGTGGGACAATTCCGGCGGCAATGCTTTCAGTGCAACT
>JAZUCU010000002.1:0-129683 GCA_045639325.1 Victivallales bacterium | reverse complement strand
TGGTGGAGCTGGTGGGAGTCGAACCCATGACCTATACGATGCGAACGTATCGCTCTAGCCAACTGAGCTACAGCCCCATTCAAAATTAATATCCTTTAATATATATCACAAAATAAAAAAAGCAAGTCCGGAAACTTGCTTTTTTATCATTTTTTTCTTATTCTTGCACGCCAGGCGCAAATTTGCGATTCATCAGACGGAGAATACCTTCCATCAGAACCGCAGGATGCGGAGGACAGCCCGGAACGTATAAGTCCGGTTTCAGAATTTCTTCCACACCATCACAACAATCCGGCGATCCGGCAAAAAGTCCGCCGGAAATCGAACAGGCTCCAGAGGCAATCACCCAGACCGGACGGGGGGTCGCTTCATAGCCTTTCTTCAATGCCAGAAGCATATTCTTGGAGACCGGACCGGTAACAAGAATACAGTCGGCATGGCGCGGTGATGCAACAACTTGAATCCCAAATCTGCCCATGTCCCAGGCAAGTGTGTTCAACACGTTGAAATCCAATTCACAGGCAGCGCATCCGCCGGCAGAGATTTGACGGATCTTCAAGGAACGTCCGCAGAATTTGAGAAATTCTCTGTTGGTGGGGCGTTCGGGTTCGTAAATCTCGCCATTGGCAAGGAGTTTTTCTCTAGTCGTTGCCGCGAGACGGTATTCTTTTGAAAAATGAATCGCATCAGTAGCGCAGACATTTTCACATTCACGGCAGAATGTGCATTTTCCGGTATCGATGGAAACGATTTTGTTTTTATAGTCGATGGCGTTTGCCGGGCAGACGGCTGTACATTTTCCGCAGGAATTGCATTTCTCGGAAACGATGACAGGGCGACCGGCAAAACGATCGGGGAGCGTGGGCGGAGCATCGGGGAATTTACCCGTGCGGTGACCTTGATATAAACGTGCGAGCAGTGCTTTGATCATAGTTGCTTACTCCTTGATTACAAGTCGTGTCCGCAATAGGACAGGTTGAAGCTTTTATTGCAGATGGGGAAGTTGGAAATTTCTTCATTGCGGAGAGCCATCGCCAGTCCGAACCAGTTATGGAAGGAGGGATCGACGACTTTGCATTTGCGGAATTTTCCGTTGTCACCGGTAACTGCACAGCAGCAATAGGTCCCGCGCCATGCTTCTGTCAGAGAGACTGCAAACATATTGTTTTTCAATGCGGGGATGGTGCGGGAGCCGGAAACGGGCTGTTCGCACTTGGTATCCGCAAGGACTTCAAACAGCCATGCGTGTGTTGCTTTGATTTCTTCGTAACGGATTTTTGCACGCGCCATGACGTCACCACCGGAGACCTGTGAACGGGCAGGGCGGCTAGAAGCATTTGCACGGGGATAATCCAGATCTGCATTGATGTCGATACCGGAAGCACGGGCCGCGGGGCCGACAAGGCCGATGCGCCGGGCGGTTTCCAGAGAGACAGTCCCGGTATTTTCGAACCGGTCGAGAACGGTGGGGGAATCGAACATCAAATCGAGCGCATGGCACAGATCTTTGTAGATGACTTTCAATTTTGCAAGGATGCGTTCTCTGCGTGTAGCATCCAATTCCCAACGGATACCGCCGTAATTATTAAAGCCGCGGGAGAAACGGTTGCCGCAAAGTTCGGCAGTCAGGTTCAAATAATCGCCACGGATTCTGCCGCAGAAGGATGCGGTGGGGAGATAGGCAACGTCGCCCGCCAATGCCCCGAGGTCGCCGATATGATTTGCGAGACGTTCGAGTTCGATGGCGATCTGACGGATGAGGTCGACGTTCTGCGGAACCTTGATATCTGCCAATGTTTCGCACAATCTTGCGAAAGTTGTGGAAGCGGCGGCACTGGTATCACCTGCGGCAGTTTCCAGCAGGGGAAGGCTTTTTATATCGGGTCCGGCATCAAGCATGTTTTCGATTCCGCGGTGCTGGTATCCGAGAGAGATTTCCAGGGAGTAGACTTTTTCGCCCATGCACTGGAAACGGAAATGACCGGGTTCGATCACGCCTGCGTGAATCGGGCCGACGGCAACTTCATGCACGGCATCGCCATCCATTTTGAAGTATTCGGTAACGCCGGGTTCGCCGTTAAGGAAGCGGATCGGTTTGAGCCAGGGGTGACCTTCCGGGGTGATCTGATGCTGTTCTGCCAATTCCCGTTCAAACCAGTGGAATGCGGGAATGTCAGGAGTCAACGCGGGATAGGAATCTGTGACCTTTGTGGAAATGACAAAGAGAGATTTTTTATCACCGGTGACTGCGATGAGCCGGGATGTTTTTTCATCCAGTTTCACGGGGAAGAATGCGAGGACGTCGTTTTCCTTATGCTGGATGAGGGTATTGCGGAAAGATTCGATATCGACACAGGGTACGGAATCGAAAGAGACAGCTTCACAATTATTGATTTTCAACATCATCAGAATACCTCCATGATCAATTTCACGATCAGGTAACTACCGGCAGCCAGGGGGATGAGGAGCAAGGTTGCCGGGATAAGGGACAGTTTTTCGCATTGTGCGGCGGCAGGAGCGGGGATGGTGTTCTCTTTACCGGATGTCATCTTGAGGACAGTGTGAGTCATTGCGCCGAAGATGAGGAAGAGGAGGAAGAGAATAATGCATCCGAGTACCGGATTTGCGTAAGAAACGAGCAGGAATTCCGTTACAAACAGCGGGGAGGGGGGCATGCCGCAGATCATCAGGACACCGACGAACCAGACGGCAGCGGTGCGGGGGAGATTGCGGAAGAGTCCGGAAACGGCATCGACTTTTCTTGTACCTGCGGCAAGGAGGATATTACCTGCTGTAAGGAAGAGGATCATTTTGCAAACGGAGTGCATGGCAAGGTGCGCCAGAGCCGTATTGGTTGCGCCGACGCCCCAGAAGATGGCAAGCAAGCCCATGTGTTCCACGCTGGAATAGGCGAGCATGCGCTTGAAGTCACTCTGGCGGATCAGGAAGAATGCGGCAACGATGAGAGAGAGAACACCGAAACCGATCAGCAATTCCCGGCAGAACGGGACGAGGGCATCAGGAGCGATTCCGACTGCACGCACGATACCGAGGAAAGAGCAGTTGAGCAATGCCCCGGAAAGGAGGACAGAGATCATGGCAGGTGCTTCACTGTGTGCATCGGGGAGCCAGGTATGGAAGGGTGCAAGCCCCATTTTCAAACCGTAACCGACAAAGATGAATACGAATGCCAGTTTGAACCATTCGGGGTGGAGCTTATTGTGCGCCATGGTGAGCGTGACGAAGTCGAGGGTGTTCATTCCGGAATTGCGTACAGCCAACTGAAGGATGAACGTACCGAACAAAGCAAGACCGATCCCGACGGAGCAGATCAGCAGATATTTCCACATAGCTTCCAACGCACTCTGGGAGCGATGGAAACGAATCAGCGGAGCACTGGCGAGGGTGGTTGCTTCGACAGCGATCCAGAGGAGTCCGAAATTGGAAGCGAATGCTGCGAGAGTCATCATAGAGACGAATGCGCAGAGAATCATGGCGAAGATATGATCTTTCATGGCATCTTTTTCGTGCGCGCGAGCGGCGGGGAGCCAGAAATACCCGTAAAGGGCGGAGCAGAAGAAGAGGACCGCTGTAACAGATGCTACAACTTTTGAATACAAGTCCGCATTGAGGAAGTTGTACAGCGGATTATTGAAGAACACATCATAACCGCAATCGATCAGGATTGTTCCGGCGAGGAAAAACGCCGCCGTTGCGAGAAGTGTCAACCGGACAGCGAGGGGATGTTTATGGAACATTCCGATAACCGCTGCGCCGACAATGGGAAGAAGAATCAGGAGAATCAGCATCATTTTTCACCGCCTTTCTCATCCAGCATGTTCAAGCGGTCGGCATCGATATGCTGGAATTCACGATTGATTTGAAGAATAGCAATCCCCATGATGAAGACGAGGACAAAGACATCGAGCAGGATACCGAATTCAATCACGAGCCCGGTATCAAGGAGCATGCCGGTACCGAAAAGAGCGATACCGTTTTCCATGGTGAGGAAGCCGATGGTCTGTGTCAACGCTTTTCTGCGGGAAACGATAAGGAACAATCCGGAAAGGACTGTTGCAAAAGAAACGGGGATAGCAAGGGTGTATCCGACTTTATCCACAGGCAATTTGTTTGCCAGGAAGAAGGAAAGCGCAAAGAAAGCAAGAATAATGAGGATGGAGGTTACGTAACCTGTCATCGGTTCCAGTTCCCGTTTGATATTCGCTTTGCGCATGGCATACATCAGCAAAAGGGGCAATGCCACACCTTTGACGATGATGTTGACCGCAGATGCGGCAATGAGGTGTCCATTCAATCCATGCTGATAAGCCAGGAACAGAGGGAGAACACCAAGGAGCAAGCCCTGAGCCGCAACGATCCGGATTCCGTGAAGGAGTCGGCTGGATGCGGCGAGCATGATATTGGTAAGAAGAAAAACAGCCAGAATGGCTTCGATCCAAGTGTGAGTCATCATGCGGCACCTCCTTCAAAGAAAATCAGGAAACAAAGTCCCAGGAGAGCGGCGGCGAGAGCACCGAAGAGCATCTGGGGAACTTTCAGGAAACGGTAACGGGCCATGCTGGATTCAATGACACCGACAATGACGACGGTCAACAGGATGGCAGGCAGCGTCAGAAGTGTTCCGGCGACTCCGGGGATCAGCATGACAAAGAATGCTGAGAAAATCCACAATTTCAAAGCACTGCCGTAGAGAATCAATGCCATATCGGGGCCGGCATAATCGAGTACCATGGCTTCATGGATCATGGTCAATTCCAAGTGTGTTTCGGGGTCATCCACGGGGACGCGGCTGTTTTCTGCCAGAAGGACGACAAAGAAAGCGACAGCGGTCAGGATGGATGAGACGATATGTGCGGAGCCGTGATAGGTGACTGCAGAGGAAAGCGAAAGATTGGTTTCTCTGGTCAGAACGGCGATGAATCCGATGACGCAGAAGACAGCACCTTCCACCATGGCAGAGAATTGCATTTCGCGGCTGGCCCCCATGCCTTCGAAACTGGACCCGGTATCGAGAGCCCCGAGAGTTGTGATGAATCTGCCCATACCGAGGAGGTAGAAGAACAGAACCGCATCACCGGCAAATGCCACGGGAGAAAGGGTATCGCCGTGGGGGAGGAAGAGTGCGGCAATGAGGATTGACGCAAGAGTTATGCATGGTGCGATTTCGAGCACGCCACCGGATGTATGGGTAACGATGGATTCTTTGCGAACCAGCTTGATCAGGTCATAATAGAGCTGGAAGATGGAGGGACCTTTGCGTCCGGCAAAGAATGCTTTGACTTTGTTGATGATGCCGGGCAGAAGCGGAGCAGCAATCAACATAAATATAAATTGAATAAGCCAGTATGTCATTAGAAGCAACCTCCTTTCGGGGTCCAGGGGAATATCGTGCTTTCTTGAATTGCAGAGGCGGCGTTGATGATGTTGCCACCCCATGGCATCAGGAGAGCCCAGATGAGCAGAAGCAGTAATGCGATGGCGGCTGCAAGAATGTAGAGATGCAGATAGCCGGATTGGAATTTATGAATTTTTTCTGCCATGAAGTTTAAGAAGTGAACAATGCGCAGATAAAGGGATGCTGCCGGGTCAAAAGTTGTTTCCTCATAAGAAGCTTTTGTGGGGAATTCACCTTCGGGCAGAACAATGTTTTTCTTTGTGCGGAGCAGGGGGCGGAAGAAATCCGTCAGCGGCTGACTGAATGCGGTACCGGTATATTCCATGCGGGCATCGGGAGCAGCATAACCGCAGTCCCAGGTGCAGGAACGGCGAGAACCGAGTTTATTGCACATACAGCGCCAGAGGTAAAGGAGTGCGCCGATAAAGATCAATGTAAAGGATGCAGCGGCGATGCGCCAAAGCGGTTTGATGAAGGACAGTTCCATTCCGGGTGCCATCCGTGAGAGGATGGGGGAGAGAATGTATGGAGCTGTAATGACGACTGCGAATGTGCAGATGCAGAGAATTGCAGGAATCAGACGCATGGAGAAGGGGACTTCCTGTGCATTTTTTGCAACTTCACTTCTGGGTTCACCGAGGAAGACTGCGCCGGCAGTTTTTGTGAATGCAGCCGCAGCGAAACCACCCGTCAGAGAGAGTACAATCAGAACAGCCAGTCCGGCGATGAAAAGTACGCCAGTTTGAGAGATGATAAGTTTGATTGCTGCAAAATAAATCAGGAATTCGCTGATGAATCCGCAGAACGGGGGCAAACCGGAGATCCCGGCGGAATTCATCATGAAAATGGTTCCTGTGACAGGCATCCGCTTGAGGAGTCCGCCCATTTCATCCATATTAAGAGAACCGTGCATTCCTTTCTGAATGGAACCTGCGCCGAGGAACAGACCGCCTTTGAGCAGAGCATGGTTCAAGGCATGGAGAAGAGCACCGCTGAATGCGGCAATAGCAGCTTCGGTGCAGTTGACTCTCTTTGCGAGGAGAGCGAGACCGAATCCGATACCGAGAATACCCATGTTTTCAATACTGGAATAGGCAAGCATTCCTTTGATATTTTTCTTTGACAACGCAAAGATAATACCGGCAAGAGCACCGATACAACCGAGAATCAACAGTGTCAAACCAATTGTGACAGACGGGATGCGGCAACCAAATACCCAGCGGATCAAACCGAGATAACCAAGCTGAATCATGGCACCGGACATGAGAGCGGAGACCGGGGCAGGGGCTTCCGGGTGAGCATCCGGCAGCCAGTAATGGAGCAGGGGGAAACCAATCTTCAAGCCGAAGCCGAGGATTCCAGTGACAAACATGAACACAGGGCTGTTGAAGGGGTTGATGAACATGAGAATCAGAAGCAATCCACCGGCTTCGCAGGCAAGGAGATAGCTCCAGGTTGCACGGACACAGCTTTCTTCTTTATAGTGGAAGAAGACCAATGCCATACTGGCAAGTCCCATGAGTTCCCACAAAACGAGGAATCCGATTTTGTTGTAGCAAATAGTTACTCCCAACATGGCGGCGACCGTCATATTGAAGAAGAACCAGTAGATACCGGAACGGTCATCACCATGCCCTTTGAGGTAAGCCGGGGAGAAGAAACCACCGGCGAGGGCGAGGATCAGGATGGGGATCTGAAAGAAGAAATTCAGATCAATTCCGTTCACACAGAATCGCATGATTCCGAACATTAAAACACCGCCTGTGAGGGTCGTTAGTGCAGTCAAAGTAGCGAGCTTTGTTTTCTTTTTGAGGAACAAAGCTGCGACTGCGCCGACGGCGATCAGCATCAAGGCACACCAGTCTGCTGTACACCAATTCACGTTTATTGTCTCCTGTTACGTTATGGTAATAAAAATTGGAAGCAAATAATATACATCATTTTTTGGTTTTTTAAAGATTTTTCTTTGATTTTTTTTATAAAAAAGATAAGGTAAACAGAAAAACGCCATTGCCGGGATTGAACCTCAGCAATGGCGTTTTTATTTATCCGTTATTCAGAAACAGAGATCAGTCAACGATCTTGTTCAGCGGATATTCAACAATACCTGTGGCATTGTGCTTTTTGAGTTCGGGGATCAGGTCACGAACGATGTTCTGATCGACGATGGTATCAAGAGCATACCAGCCTTCTTCCGCGAGGGGAGAGACGGTGGGGCGCTGGAGAGCGGGGAGCTTGCTCAGGACGTCATCGAGATTTTCTTTCTGGACGTTGAGTTTGATACCGACTTTGCCATGAGCTTTCATGACGGACTGGAGGAGCATAGCGATTTTTTCGAGTTTTGCGCGCTTTTCCGGATCGTTCATTGTTTTGTGGTTTGCAATGAAACGGGTTGTGGAAATGCAGAGCGTATCGAGGATCACCAGGTTGTTTGCGCGGAGGCTGCTGCCTGTTTCTGTGATTTCGACGATGGCGTCAGCGAAACGGGGCGGTTTGACTTCGGTTGCACCCCAGGAGAAATCGACCTGAGCGTTGATGCCGTGCTTTTTGAGGTAACGCTGAGTCATACCGACAGCTTCCGTAGCGATGCGTTTACCTTCCAGATCTTTGACGGATTTGATGGGGGAGTCAGCGGGGACAGCGAGGACCCAGCGGAGGGGATTTGTGCCGACTTTACCGTAGACGAGTTCCGCGACTTCTTCCACATCGGAACCGTTTTCCTGGATCCAGTCGAAACCGGTGAGACCGCAGTCGAGGATTTCTTCTTCGACGTACTTGGAGAGTTCCTGCGGACGGAGGAGCATGCACTCAATTTCGGGGTCATCGATTGTGGGGTAGTAGGAGCGGGAGTTGATGTTGATTTTGTAACCCGCTTTTGCGAACAGATCGGTTGTGGACTGTTCGAGACTTCCTTTGGGGAGGCCGAGCATCAGTTTCATAGTTAATTACTCCATTATACTTAAAGTTGATACTAATTTACATTGTAGAAAATGAATAAAAGATAATATAGCACACATTCTTAAATTTTCAAATGTTACATAGGTACTTTTTCGGCTCAAAATATAAAATTTCAATTTTTTTTGAAATCTTGCGGTTTTTGTGATTGAAAAATAGTGTTTGACATGGTATTTTATATAATTGTGTTTTTTTTAACCTTAACATGAGGACTGACGGCGCAATGGAAATACTCCGCTTCGAAAATATTACTAAACGGTATGGAAATAATACCGTTCTGGATAATGTTTCTCTTTCTATCAATGCTGGAGAGGTGTTTTCTCTGCTCGGCCCCAGCGGCTGCGGAAAAACAACTCTGCTGCGTATCTGTGGCGGTTTTGATCAGCCTGATAAAGGACGCGTAATCCTTGATGGCGTTGATATTACAAATATGCCCGCAAATAAACGGGATGTCCGTACGGTATTCCAGAATTATGCGTTGTTCCCTCACATGACCATCTGGGAAAACATCGCATTCGGTCTGAAAGCGACCGGTGTTGATGCAAAAACGATTCGCGAAGAAGTGCCGAAATATCTGGAACTGGTACAGCTTTCCGGTTTTGAAAACAGAAAGCCCGCACAGCTCAGCGGTGGACAGCGTCAGCGTGTTGCGATTGCCCGTGCATTGGTGAACAAGCCGAAGGTGCTTCTGCTTGACGAACCGCTTGCGGCTCTTGACTTGAAACTGCGTCAGCGGATGCTGATTGAACTTGATACGATTCATGATGATGTGGGTATTACTTTTATTTTTGTGACCCATGACCAGCAGGAAGCGATGAGTATCAGTGATCATATTGCTGTACTTCAAGCAGGTAAAATTGAACAGATCGGTACGCCGGAAGAACTTTATGAAGCACCGCGTTCCAGCTTTGTTGCTGCGTTCATCGGTGATACCAACTTCCTGGAAGGCCATGTGCGTAAAGTTGACCGTGATTATTGCGAACTGGAGATCGAAGATTTTCCGACGATCCGTTTGTACAATGATAAAAAAGTACACAAAGATCAGAAGCTGCACGTCAGCATCCGTCCGGAAAAGTTCATGATTTCTCATAACAAGCCTGAAAAGACGAATGAAAATACAAACCTTCTTCCCGGTAAAGTGGAAGAGGTGATTTACCTTGGTGCCCAGTCCCGTTATTGGGTACGTGTCGGGGATTGGCGGATATCAGTCATCAAGCAGCATTCCGGATATGCGCTGGATGAACGCCGTATCAAATGGGGTGACGATGTCTGGCTGAAGTTTGAAGCTGACACCGCATATATGCTTGACAGTTATACCGAGGACGATGAAAAACTTCTCGCCCTCCCGGATATTTGATACCGGGATGCCGCCGATGAAACTCAAAAAGATTTTTTCACATAACTTTTTTACCGGAGCACCGACCTTTTTGTGGCTGCTGTGTTTTTATGCCCTTCCGGTGATTATTGTGTTCGTTCTTTCATTCCGCTCTGTTGATATGTACGGCGGAATCGGAGCTGAATGGTCTCTGGATGCGATCCGTGATATGGCGAATCCCAGTTATCCTTCTATCATCTGGCGCACTTTGTGGCAGGGGGTGGTTGCGACTGCGGTTTGTGTATTTCTTGCGGTTCCGATCAGTTATCATCTTGCACGGTTGAGTCCGCGTTGGAGAAATTTGCTTCTGTTGTTGATTGTGGTTCCGTTCTGGACGAACTTTCTGATTCGTATTTATGCGTGGAAAGTGTTCCTGAGTCCGAACGGGATGTTCAAGGAACTGCTGGTGTTGATCGGGCTTGTTCCTCAGGATGCGATTCTGCTTTACAATCAGTGGGCCGTGTTGACGGTTATGATTTATACCTATATTCCTTTTGCGATTCTGCCGATTTATGCCATTGCAGAAAAATTTGATTTTTCTCTGATGGATGCAGCGCAGGATTTAGGTGCAGGGACATTTTATGCATTCCGTAAAGTGTTTCTGCCGGGGATTTCGAAAGGTATCGGGACAGCCATCATGGTTGTGTTGATTCCGGCATTCGGGGCATACCTGATTCCGTCACTGGTTGGCGGACCGGGCAGTGAATTGCTTGGAGACAAGATTGCGCAGCGTGTGTTTGTTGACCGTAATCTGCCCCATGCCAGTGCGTTATCTGCATTCCTCATGCTTGCGGTTTTTCTGCCGATGCTGGGATGCTGGCTGTATAAGAAACATATTAAACGTAGAGATGCGGAGGCGCAGAAATGAGTAAATGCAATAAAACCGGGCGTTTTTCTTTCTATGTGACGCTTCTGACTTTGATTTTTCTGTATGCACCGCTGCTTGTTGTTGCTGTTGCATCATTCAATGCCAGCAAGTTGGGGAATCAGTGGCAGGGATTTTCTCTGATCTGGTATGAAAAGCTGTTCCAGGATGCAAAGATCTGGGAAGCCTTATGCAATACCTTGATTATTGCGATTGTCGCGACTCTTATTTCAACTGTGTTGGGAACGTTGGCAGCATTGGTGCTTTACCGTTCCAAAAACAAGTTGAAGCCGATTTATACTACATTGGTTTATACGCCTTTGGTTGTGCCGGATATTCTGATGGGGATTGGCTTGCTGCTGTTGTTCGTCATGTTCATTTCCCTGTTCGGCGAAGTGATTACCTCGCTTACCGGATTGGATGTGGGATTGGGCTTTACGACGATTGTGATTGCGCACGTGACATTCTGTTTGAGTTATGTAACGATGGTTGTGCTCGGCCGTCTTCATGAATTTGATAAATCCATGCTGGAAGCGGCGCAAGACCTGGGGGCAAGCGGACTTTATACATTCCTGAATGTTACCCTGCCTGCGATTCTGCCGGGGATCATTGCCGGTGCGCTGTTTGCATTTACGTTGTCCATTGACGACTTTGTGATTACCTTCTTCGTGAAGGGTGCGGGTGATACCACATTGCCGATTTTTATTGAAAGTGCGATGAAGAAGGGGAGACGTCTGCCGCTTCTGAATGCGCTTTCTGTATTATTCATTGTTTTCACATTTATTGTTGTTTTTGTAACGCAAAAAATATTAACATCACAAAAGGATAAGAACAAATGAAACGTTTTCTTTCCCTGCTCCCCGCCGTTGCACTTGCAATTGTATTCTCTTTTCTGACCGCTTGCGGTAAAAAAGAAGTTCTCCATGTGTATTGCTGGGAGGATTATTTTTCCGATGAAGTGATTGCAAATTTTGAAAAGGAATTCAACTGTAAAATTCAGCTCGACGTCTTCCCCTCCAACGAAGCTATGTATGCAAAACTGAAAGGCGGTGCTGCCGGTTATGATATCGTGGTTCCCTCTTCCTACATGGCGATGCTGATGAATGAACAGAAGATGCTCCACAAATTCGATGGCGCAAAATTGCCGAACGTCAAAAAATATTATGATAAGACATTCAACATCATCAACCCCGATGAAAATCAGGAATACAGTGTACCGTATTTCGTCAGTATTACCGGTATCGGTTACAACAGCAAGAAGGTGAAAGATTTCAAACCTTCCTGGCGTATGTTTGAACGTGCCGATCTTAAAGGCAAAATGGCTCTTCTTGATGACCAGCGCGAAGTCATGGGCTGTGCTCTGCGTACCTTGGGTTATGATGTAAACTCCACCGATCAGAAACAGATCGATGAAGCGGTTGCACTTGCCCGCAAATGGAAAAACAACATTGCAAAATTCGGTGTGGATGATATCCGTCTTTCTCTGGCACAGGGGGAATTTGTGCTGATTCAGACTTATAACGGCGACCTGCTTCAGTATGCAGTGGAAAATCCCGATCTGAAGTTTGTTGTTCCCAAGGAAGGTACTACTGCAACATTCGATAATCTCTGTATCCTCAACAACAGTGAAAACAAAGAACTGGCATATAAGTTTATCGACTATCTGTATCGCGTTGATGTCGCTACAACGAACATGAACTATGTTTATTACCGCATGGCACATACGGAAGCGGTCAAACATGTTTCCAAAGAAATCCGCAACAATGAAGTATTCAATGTGAACCCTGATTCTTTCAAGATTTGTACTCCTCTGAAGAATCTCGGTGACAATCAGAAGAAATTCAATGCTGCCTGGGATGCAATCAAGAAATAAGTAATTTCAGATTTCGTTGATAAATCCGCTGAAGGTTTGATATTTTCAGCGGATTTTTTATTGGATTTGAGGGCTATGATTGGTGCTGATTTTAAAAAAATTTGCTTTTTTAAAAAAATGTGATATAGTATATCTATGATAATATAAAATCAAACGGAGATTTTTAATATGGGTAACAAGATATTAAGTGTGGCAATTTATGTGCTGCTGGGAGTGATTCTCATCTTCTCAGCATATCTTGTTGTGCCTGTGTATAAGAAGTACCGTACCACACAGGAAGAAGTTGCAGAACTGAACCGATTGCTTGACCGACGTCGTACGGAATGTCATACACTCCGCCGTGATATTCATGATCTTGAACACAACAGTTCTGCAATTGAACGCGTCGCCCGCGAAAAATTCCGTTATTCCCGGGAAGGCGAGATTGTATACGTTTATACGGAATAATTAATAAGTACTTCCATGACATCTGACATTCTTTCCGCTGTTGATTTGCTCCGGACACAACCGGATGCCGTTCTGCTGGTTCCTACAGAAACCGTTTACGGACTTGTTTGTGACTGGTACAGTGTCGGCGGACGTGATCGTATTTATCAGATGAAACAGCGTCCGGAGAATAAACTTCTTGCGGCATTCCTGCCTGATATTGATGCCGTATATGATTTTGTCCCGGCGTTATCCGAAACAGCTGAAAAGATTGCCCGTGCTTTTATGCCGGGGCCAATCACGCTGGTTGTTCCGGATGGCAAGGGGGGGACATTCGGGTTCCGCATTCCGGATCACCCGATGCTTCTGCCTTTATTGCGGGAATACGGGAAGCCGTTGGCGTCGACCAGTGCGAACCGTTCCGGAGAGCCTTCAACTTTGAATGTGGAAGATGCTTTGCGCGGTCTGGTTGGAAAGCCGGATCATGTCTTGGATGCGGGAGCGATTCCGGCAGGTTCCTGTGCGTCAACCGTGATTGCAGTCAATGAATCCGGGGAATGGAAGATTCTGCGGGAAGGTCCTGTAACGGCGGAAGAAATCCGGCAGAGACTTGCCTGAAGGGTTGTCCCTGCCGTTGGTTAATCAAATTCTATCCATTTGCGGAAGTGTATCGTAATCATCTTCCGGAATTTCTACACAATTAATCCAGTGCGTGACGGTCTGTCTGCTGACGCCGAGGAGGTTGGCGATTTGCAGATGACTGAGTTCCGGATGATAATAATGCATTCTGTTTACCCGCCACCAATCCGGTGTATTGGCTGCGCGATCGAGAGCTGCAACGATCCTGCGTTCGGTGAGGATGCGTGCGCGGACGGAATCCCAGCCATGCTGTTCCGTTTCCGTTGCAGATTTGAGGATTTTTCCGATGGATAAAATCCCGTTTGATTTTTCTGAATCATTTGTATAATTATCTTTACTCATAAGAATGCACCGTATTTTACAGATCAAGTAATTCTTCCGGACGACAGCAGAGGATACGTGCGTACTGTTTGGCAACACGAACTGTTTTCACTCCATGTACACAGAAATGATTGATGAGGGAGACGTTTTTATCCACACGTCTTGCCAGTTCCGTTTGTGTCAACCCCAAATCTTTCAGCCGTATTTTCATCCGGGTGGGTGCCTTTTTGATCTTCTTACTCATTTTTTTCTTTTCCTTTCATGATGTTTTAATTTTTTTTACTGACTCTGTTTTTTTATAAACCTCCTTTACAGCCGCAGATTTTGTTTATATTGTTTGTGAATCTGCACGAGTAAAACAGTAAACTCTATTTATGTGGTTGAGATTGGTATTGTTGCAGAAACTGAATAAATATTAGCTCCTACGTATATTAATATGCCCCGACAAATGGAAAAATCAAGTAAAAATTATGAAAATTTGTCAAAATATTTTTATGAATGGTTTATAAAATTACCAATTTGAGCTCAAAAATCAAATAAATGTTGTAATTTTATTATCCTGTTTGTTTATTTTATGAAGACGCAAAAGTCCAATAACAAACAGGAAACTGACTTATGAAATTTGACAAAAGAAAAAACCGTACCATTCACGAATTAATGGATCGATATTCCAGTTCGCTTCGTGTGGATTTGAATCCGATGGAGATTCGTGATATTATGGAACGTGCGGATCATGGTTCACCCGCTGACTTGTGTCGCCTGGCCTCGGAGCTGGAAGAAAAGAACTGGGATATCCGCAACAGTATGTCGACCCGTATCAATGCGCTGCTTGGGTGCGACTGGGATGTGATGCCGCCGCCTGGAGATCATTCGCCGGAAGGGATCAAAATTGCGCGTCATTTTCAGGAAACCTTGAGTCGGGCAGGGGAGTTGAACGGGTTTGATACCTTTGCTGACCTGCTTGAGGATTTGTCTCATGCAGTGATTGCACCGTTTGCCGTATCGGAAATCATCTGGGATGGGCCGGAACTTCTCGGGTTCCGCAATATTCCGGGGCATCATTTTACGTTTTACGATTCATTGGAACCGAAGCTGATCACGCAGGAGCATCCGGAGGGGATGGTTCTGCCGCCCCATAAATTTCTGATTCATCGTCATAACCGGATTGGCGGGGACATTTGCCGTGGCGGTTTGATCCGCACGCTTGCCTGGCTGCATTGTTTCCAATCTTATCCGATGAAAGACTGGCTGGCATTTACGGAACGATTCGGGATGCCGTTCATTGTGGCAAAACTTGACCGGACGGCGTATGAAAAAGACCGGTTGGCGGTACAGAAAGCGATCCGGAATTTCGGTCCCAGGGGCGGCGGAGTCTTTTCCAAATCCATGGAAATCGAATTAATGCAGGCTGGCGCAAACAATTCATCGACGGTATATGAAGCGATTATTAATCATATCAGCGATGCGATTACCAAAGTCATTCTCGGTCAGCTTGCTGCATCAGGGAAATCATCCGGTCTCAGCGGAGGCGATGCCCAGTCAAAAGTCCGTCAGGATATTCTGGAAGCGGATGCGAAAAAGCTGGAATCGACTATCCGGGCAGGGCTTGCGGCGCCGTGGACGGCATATCATTATGGCGCATCGGCACCAGTTCCGGTTTTACGTTTTCGTGTTGAGCCGCCGGAAGATTTAAGTATTTTTGCTCAGATGCTGGAGTCATTGCATCGGTCAGGATTTGATGCGGATGCGAATGAGATCAGCAAACGTTTCGGTATCCAGTTGAGAAAAAAATCAAAAGAAGAAAGTGATTGAAAATGAATTGTATTAATTTGCCTGCGGAAGAAATAATGATTCATGACGGCATGGAAATGAAAGATATGGCACCGGATGTGATCCGGGATAAAAATGGCGTTCCGGAAGAGTGGACTCTTCTGCATGCAGGGGAAAATCCGTTTATAAAAAATGGTGTCCGGGGAGTGATTACTCTGACGGATGATGATCTGGATCAAATTGTGGCATATTTCAAGGAAAAAGGCGAGCTGATTCCGGTGGATTCCCACCATTATCTGCATCATCTTTCCCTGACGAATCACATGGATGAGAGTGATGTTTTGAAATTCATTCCGGATGGTGTGGCGGCGATGGGTTTTGGTTCATTGGAACGGCAGGGTGAAAAATTACGCTTCCGAGTCAAATGGAATCCGGGCGCCTATAAACTTTTGATGGAAAAGATATTCCGTTACTTCTCCCCGGTAATCCGCGGACTGGCGGGCGGCCCGTTGCGCATTACCAGTGTGGCGATGGAGAATCAACCTGCGATCAATGATCTGGATGCCCTTGCGGCATCTGCGGAACAAGTTACCGTAACCGGTGTTATGCCGGAACATAATAAAACACAACAAGAAAAGGAAATGTCTATGACACCAGTCGAACAGGCATTGAGTCGATTGCTTCTGCGTGATACGCTGCAGCTTTCGGCAGAATCACCCGGTGATGCAGAAGCGATTGCCGGCGCGATCAATGAAAAAGCGGAGTTGATCGGGGAATTCAAACGTTCCCTTCAACTGAAAGAAGATGTACCGGATTCCCTTCTGGTCATCGCACTGAAAAATCTGATTGAGAAAGCGGGCGGCATCGAAACGCTGCAGGAACAGATCAGAGCACTTCAGCAGGAAAATGAAAGTTTTCGTGCGGAACAGAATCGGAAACGGCATCAGGATTTGATTCAGCAGGGCTTCCAGGAAGGTAAAATCACACCGGCAACCGAAAGCTGGTGGCAGAAACTTCCCGCCGAGCAGCTTGCCGAACACCTGAAAGAGGCTCCGGTGATTATTCCTCAGGGGACCTTGTCACTTTCTGCAATTGAAACGGAAAAAATTGTTTTGACAGAAGAAGATAAAGCTGTCTGCCGTCACTTTGGCTTTACGGAAGATGAATTCCGTACACATAAACTCTCATTATATCAATAAAAACGAAAGGTACACACTATGAGCGCATTAAATGCACCACGCAACACAAGAGAAATTTTCTGCGGCGGAACCGCATATTCCCGCAAACTTGAAATCGCAGAAGGCACAAATGTTTATCCCGGCGGAATTATCGCTATCAACGCAGAGGGCAAAGTTGTTCCGGCATTGGATACAGCCGGTATTATCGTTATCGGCATCTGCGAAGCGGTCTTTAACGGATATGCTTATATCCGCAGCGGCACATTCCGTCTGGAAAACGGCAGCGGCAATGAAGTATTGACCGGTCAGGATATCGGAAAATATGTTTATGTACTGGATGATCAGACGGTTGGAAAAATTGGCGGCGCACATTCTGTTGTTGCCGGCGTGCTGATGGATCTGGATGAAAATCAGGCGATTGTTTCTATTGGCAATCATCCTGTCACCAATCCCTGCGTCAAAATTGCAGTGGCTGATCCGGCCCCGGCAAAAGATGCTGCCATCGGCACAATGCTGGTCGTAAAGACCGGCTGGGCGAATGGTACTTCTATTGCAACTGCTGCTGCCGGAGAAGTTTATATCTGCAACGGTGCAAACTGGATCAAACTCGGTTGAAACTCGTAAAATAACGAATTGAAAGGAAAAATATTATGGAACTCAATCCGAATGTACTTACATCTATGAGAACGGCATACAGCCTTAAATTTCAGCAGGCTTTTGATGCCGTGGAAACGCTTTACGATAAATTCTGTATGATTGAAGGCGACAGCGCTCATTCTATTCTGGAATTCCCTTTTCTGGAAACCTTTGCATTCATGCGCGAATGGATCGGTCCGCGTCAGGTGAAAAATCTCAAATCCCAGTCTCTCCGCGTTGTGGAACGTGCGTTTGAAGATACGGTCAAGATTCGTGTCCGCGACATTGAAACCGATAACTGGAAACAGTATGCTTCTCTGATTGCTCAGATGGGGCAGGCTGGTAAACAGTTGTGGGATCGTCTTGCGGTGGAAGCCATTACTGCAAATGAAAACTGGATCGATGGCGTTCCGTTCTTCAGCGCAGATCACCTTTACGGTACCAATCCCATCTGCAACACCAGTGCTGAGGCTTTGACAAAAGAATCGTTCGAAGCTGCTTATGAAACCATGACATCCTATCAGGCACACAATGATCAGACCCTGGCTGTTATTCCGGATACCCTGATGGTTGGCCCCAAACTCCGGGCTGCGGCATGGGATATTATCAAAAACACAAAAGTCGTTTCCGGTCCCGATGGTGCTGTAATCGACAACCGCAACTTTGACCTGGTTGAGATTATTGTTAACCCGCGCCTGACCGGTGCATATGCGGATGACTGGTATCTGTTGCAGAATAAAGGCATTATCAAGCCTGTGATTCTGCAGAAATCTAAAGAATGTGAATTGACCGCAATGGATCGTCCGGAAAACGAATCTGTGTTTGAACGTGATGAAATTATTTATGGCACAAAGGCATACGGTAACGCTGTCTGCGCCTTCCCGCATTTGATTTATCGCGGCGGCCGCTGAAAAAATTGATTATTCATTATTCTGATGGAGAACGACATGACATACGCAACAGAAAATGATCTCAAAATCCGATTGGGCAGCACATTCGCGGAAATTTATCCGGATCCCACTGTCTCTGTGCAGGATATTCAGGATGCACAAGCTGAAATCGATGGTACTTTGATGATGTTTTACCAGGTCCCGATTACAGCAGAACAGGCATTGCCGTTATTGAAAGGCTGGACTTTGACTTTAGCCGAAGAACGTGCATATGCGCGGACGGCAGGTTCACGGTTCAGTGAAAAAATCAAGAACCGTGTGGAGCAGGTTCGTGCGAGATTGGCAGAAATCCGGAAAGAGCAATTCGGCATTCCGGGTGCAGAAAAAAGTCTCCATTCCCAAGTTTCATTTCTGGAAATGGATATGCCGGTCTTCACCAGAAAGAATCTCAAAGATTTTTAATACTTTATAACAAAAAAGGTTTCATTATGCCCAGACAATTCGGAATTATTTCCAGTTCAGACGGCGGCATTACAGGCTGTATCCTGAATGCTGTGAAACGTGAAACTTCCGCCAAGACTGCCGAGGCTCGGGATGAGCATGGCACGGTTACCGATAAATGGTATTATTCCCGCGAACAGAAAGTGACTCTTTCCGGCGTGATGGACAGTGCAGATTTGACGGTGAAAGCCGGCGATTCTCTTACGTATGGCGGTGTAACATACGGCGTTAATGCCACATCTGTGGATGAAAGCAACACCGGCGCGGCAACTTTCTCGATCGAAGGTTCCACCGCGGATAACGCAACACTTCACAGTTATACAGAATCAAATGCCTGATTGAGCTTTCTCATTCAGAAAGAAATTTGATTGCGCGGGGCAGTTCACTGAAATGATAAATAATATAATCAGGTTCTGCCCCGTGTTTTTCATGATCGCCCTGATTCGATTTGAAAAATACAGTTTTCATTCCCGCTTCATGGGCTCCATAAATATCCCGATACATATCATTCCCGATATATAAAACTTCTTCCGGTGATAACCCCATCTTTTTCAATGCAATATCATAAAAACGCGGATCCGGTTTCCGGAATCCGTAGTCCCCCGATACCGTAAATGATGTAAAATATTTTTCCAAACCGGCAGCCCGGAGTTCCGGCAATGCCCATAACGACTGCCCGTCCGATAAAATCCCCATGATATATTGATCTTGTAATGATGCAAGGACATCGTTCACACATTCGTATGGCTTTAACTGAAAACGGGTGGAGGCGCGGAAAACAATCGCGGCACTGTCAGCAAGCTGAGCAATATCTTTAATCTCAATCGTTTTATGATCCTGGATGATTTCGTAAAAAATCTGCCCGACATTGAATTCGGGGAATTCCTCTTTGCTTTCATGACGCTGTTTTTTATTCAATTCAAAATACGCATCTTTCAATTTCCACGGCTCAATCATTACGCCATAATAAGAAAGAAAATTCGCAGTGACACGGTAGACCTGATCATCACATTCATTGGTCAGAATGTCCGTGATTGTGCCGTTGATATCAAACAATAAACCTTTAATCATCCTCATTTTCTCCTCAAACATTCTTTTGCCGCCGAAACCAGCTGCATCCGGTAATCCTGATCCAGATAAGAATTTCTTGCTATGCGTAACAACGTTGTGCCCATGTGGAACGGAATTCGTGCTGTGATAGACTGGAATGTTTCCGGCTGATCCGGGAAGTGCCAGGCATATTCCTGAAGAAAATATTGAATAAACGGTTCCGCATTATTTTTATCCCCGGTACTGCGCAGAAAGAAATGCTGCAATTCACCGACGATTCTGCCGACATCAAAAATCCGATCCGTCCACTTGACCCGTTCCAAATCAAAAGTGATCACATACATACCATCGCCGAAAAAGAAATTGGATGGCGTGGCATCGCCGTGCACCAATACGGTACGATCCTGCCACATCCGGGGATCATTTCTCCAGTCTTCGCATTTTCTCCGCAGAGATTCAATGGTGGAATCCGGAATTTTACCCTGAAGACAGGTTATCATGGTATGGGTGTAATGACAGCAATAATGGAAGTCGACCGTATGTTCCTGCGCTGACCGGTTATGTATTGTTGCCAGGAAATAAGCCAGTGCACGTAATTTTTCAAAAAGCAGTTCCCGTTCCCCATTGTTGATGCAGCGCATGATGATATTGTCGAGCGGTTCGCCGTAACAATATTCCACCACCAGCAGACGGTTCATTTCATCTTTTCTGCCCAGAATCCGTGCGGCATAATGGTGTTCGCCGAGGAAGGAACGGAACAGATTTGTGTTGAAACATTCCCGGTCAAGAAGACGTCCCGCCTGTTCCCAATTATCTTTTTTCGGTGAATAATAGAATTTGCCGACCACTCTTTTACAAGTCTGCCGATCCTCATAAATATACACGTCATTAGAGCCATTTGTGGAAAATACGCGGATTCCCTCGGCGCCGCTGCAGCCGATTTGCGGAAAAATATCATGTTTGAGATATTCCGAAAGTGGATCATTATTATCCAAATGCCCGATATATTCCATAATAAACGAACTCCTGATTTATTCCTGTGCTATGGATTCCTTTTCCAACTCATCAAAAAAAGCAAACATGAATTCTGCACGCTTCTTTGCCAGCTCCGCACCGGTCGATGTCAACATCTTTTCCGGCAGATAACGCAGTTTCACCAGATATTCCCGATAGGCGGTATCTTCCCGGCTGTATGCTTCCGAATTGATTGCTTCCTCTTGCGTGTTGTGTAAACGCGCCCCGATACGCCCGGCAAAATGGAATGACCGGGCAACGCCGAATGCACCCAGACTGTCCAGTTTATCTGCATCGTAAACAATCCGTTCTTCCAGCGTTTCCGGCGTAGTGTCGCCACGGTAACGATGGGAGCGGACGATGTTGGAAACAAGGGAGATGAAACTTTCGTCTCCGCAGCCGCATTGACGCAAGATGTCCGCAGCTTTATCAGCGCCGATCTGTGCATGACAGAGCTTGCCGTTGGAATGTTGTTCCTCCGGACGTGCGATATCATGAAGCAATGCGCCGACCCGGAGTGCAAAAAGATTCTTTACATCTTCCGATTCTGCAATGCGTTCTGCATTATGCAATACCCGGAGAATGTGGGCAAAATCGTGACATCCCGGTCCGTCAGCAAGCTCTTTTTCAACAATGGCATAAAGTTTCTGCCACAGGGCCTGCTCAGTCGTGATGTTCATGGGTTTCGAAACTCTTCGGCAATTCAAGATTCAGGTTGTGCCGGTCTTTCGGGATCACGGTCAACCACTGGGGATTACCGTATTGATCCGGTTCCATATCAAGCACGTAATAACGTCTGGCATCTTCATCGTGATTATAACCGATGGTTGTTCCCGGTGGAATCATGTTGTGTTTGTCAATGATGGCATTGCGGATACGGCAGTTCTCGCCCACATCTACGTCATTCAGCAGAATACAGTTGTGAACGGTTGCGTAACTGTGAACTGAAACCTGATTGAACAGAACGGAGTTGGTAACCGTGGAGCCGGAAACAATACAGCCGTCGCACACCAGTGAATTGATGGCTTTGCCGATGCGGGGCAAACCATGGCGGTCCACTTCTTCGTTATGCACGAATTTAGCGGGCGGGAGACTGAAGTGATAGTTGTAAATCGGCCATTTTTCGTTATACAAATCCAGCTGCGGATGTGTGGAACGCAGGTCCATGTTCGCTTCAAAATAAGCGCGGAGCGTTCCCACATCTTTCCAGTACGGTTTTTCATTTTCTGCCTGTCCCGGAATCTTATTCATATAGAAGTTATAGGCGTAGAGACGACCGGTATCGACAAGTGTCGGGATGATATTCTTTCCGAAGTCGTGACTGCTTGCCGTATCCAGATGGTCATTTTTCAGCAGGGAAATAATGTCATCCGCACCGAAAATGTAATTGCCCATGGAGGCGAGACACATGGTCGGGTCATCGGGCAGGGGAGTGGGGTTGGCAGGTTTTTCCTGGAATCCGGTAATGCGCCAGTCTTTATCCACTTCAATGATCCCGAATTGATGTGCTTCTGCAATGGGGACGGGAATCGCTGCGACGGATGCAATTGCATTCTTTTCCAGGTGGAAGTCAACCATCTGGCTCACGTCCATACGATAAATGTGGTCGCCGCCGAATACGCAGATCAGGTCAGGACGGAAGTCTTCGATCAGGTGTACGTTCTGATAAATAGCGTCAGCTGTTCCGCGATACCAGGTGCGGTCTTCCGTCTGCATCTGTGCGGGTACGGGGATGATGAATCTGCCGCGGACCTGGCTGCTGGCGATATTCCAACCGTTGATGATATGCTCCATCAAACTCTGAGATTTGAACTGGGTGATCACAAAGATACTGTCAATTCCGCTATTAACAAAGTTACTCAGAACGAAGTCGATAATGCGGTATTTACCACCGAACGGCACAGAAGGTTTAGCGCGCTGGTCGGTAAGAGGTGCAAGGCGTGTACCTTCTCCACCGGCAAGGATCATTGCAAGAATAGAAGCTCTCATTAAAAAATCCTTTCTCCATATCATCATGGTTTTTACGGTTTCAATTTGATATGCGGTAACATATCACATTACATGTGAAGTTTCAAATTTAAAAGTATCTTTTTTAACAAAAAAACAGAAACCTGGAAGATTTTTTATATGGATCGGTATGAGAAATCTCATTGTAAAATCTTACTGTTTTGTGTAATCTTTTACAAAAATGTAAAAAATCAAAAAATAAGATTTTGTAACTTATTGATGGATAATGAAAAGACAAAAATGTCAAAAAATGACATCTGTGTCACAGTTATACGGATTTCGGAAAAATTTTAGAAAAAAATGCAATTTTCTTGTATTTTCTTCTTGACATATTCATTTTGAGGGATAGATTACAGTATCATTAAACAATAACCGGGTTTGGCAAAAGGTTTGCCCACCCCAACCAAAGGAATCTGTAATATGAAAATGAATGCTTACGCAGAACGCATCCTTCAGGAATGTGTCGTCGCCAAGTACCCCTGGGAAAAAGAATTTATTCAGAGTGTGACCGAAGTTTTCGAATCCCTCACTCCCCTTCTGGATGCAAATCCGAAGTACGAACAGAACAAGATTCTGGAACGCATCGTTGTTCCGGAACGCATCATCCAGTTCCAGGTTCCCTGGACAGATGCCAATGGCGAACTGCAGATCAATAACGGCTACCGCGTCCAGTTCAACAGCGCACTCGGTCCGTACAAAGGCGGTCTCCGCTTCCATCCCACAGTAAACCTCTCCGTTCTGAAGTTCCTCGGCTTCGAACAGATGTTCAAAAACGCTCTGACCACTCTCCCCATGGGCGGTGGCAAAGGTGGTTCCGACTTCAATCCCAAAGGCAAAACAGACCTGGAAGTCATGAACTTCTGCAACGCTTTCATGCGCGAACTCTTCCGTCACATCGGTCCTGACACAGACGTGCCTGCCGGTGACATCGGCGTCGGTGCCCGTGAAATCGGTTACCTCTTCGGTCAGTACAAACGCCTTGCCAACATGTTCAACGGCGTTCTGACAGGTAAAGGTCTCGGCTGGGGCGGTTCTCTCGTCCGTTCTGAAGCAACTGGTTTCGGTGCTATCTACTTCGTACAGCACATGCTGGCAAGACAGAACCAGGAAATCGCCGGCAAACGCATTGCTATTTCCGGTTTCGGTAACGTTGCATGGGGCGCAGCTCTCAAAGCAACTCAGCTCGGTGCTAAAGTTGTCACAATTTCCGGTCCCGATGGTTACATCCTCGACGAAGACGGTCTCAACTTCGATAAAGTTGCATACATGCTCGAACTCCGTTCCAGCGGTAAAGATATCGTTGCTCCCTATGCAGAAAAATTCGCAGGCAGCAAATTCTTCGCCGGTCGCAAACCCTGGGAAGCAGATGCAGACATCGCAATGCCCTGCGCTATCCAGAACGAACTCAATGGTGATGATGCTGCTACATTGGTCGCCAACAAGATCAAATGGGTTGCTGAAGTCTCCAACATGGGTTGCACACCCGAAGCTATCGCATGCTTCCAGAGCAACGGCATTCCCTTCGCTCCCGGTAAAGCTGTCAACGCTGGCGGCGTAGCAACTTCCTGCCTCGAAATGTCTCAGAACGCAGGTCACTGCTACTGGACAGCAGAAGAAGTCGATGCAAGACTCCACTCCATCATGACTGGTATCCACGAAGCTTGCGTTGCCAACGGCGAAGAAGATGGCAAGATCAACTACGTTGCCGGTGCTAACATCGCAGGTTTCCGCAAGGTTGCCGATGCTATGATCGCTCAGGGATGGTAATTCCTGCCGCTTGATTTGATCAAGTAAAATTCCAACCGTTCATCGGATGTATTTCCGGTGGACGGTTTTTTTATTGTTTTTTGCTGGAATGAGAAGAAAATATACTTGATTCTTTGCGTAAAGTTGTTATATTATAACGATTATATTTTATTAGAAAAATCCGGGAATGGAGGATATTGTATATTATGTCAGATTATGAACAAACCGTGATGGGGAAACGTGCACGGCGTGAGCAGGGACTTTATGAAGTTGGCGATATCCTTCAGGATCGTTTTGAAATATTGGGAACATTAGGCAAAGGCGGCATGGGGGTCGTTTACCGCTGTATGGATAAGGTCGCAGGGATTGAAGTCGCGATTAAAACGTTGTCCCCTGAGTTATCTGCGAGCGGCTGGGAAATGGATGAAATCAAAGAGAATTTTCAGCTCGTCTATAAACTGCATCATCCCTATATCGCGAATTACAACAGTCTGGAACGCGATCGTGTTACCGGTAATTATTTCCTTGTAATGGAGTATGTTGCCGGAGAAGAACTGCGTTATTATCTGCGTCGTCAGAAACAGGAAGGTCGATTCAGCGAAGATTTGGTTATCCGGCTGGTCCGGCAGATTGCTGATGCCCTTGATTATGCACATGCAAACAAAATCATCCACCGTGATATCAAACCTGCCAATATTTTTGTAGACCGTAACGGCGATATTAAATTGCTGGATTTCGGTCTTGCGGCGCAGATTCATTCCAGTCTGTCCCGTGTCACCATGGTAAAAACGGATGATACCAGCGGAACGATTCCCTATATGTCTCCTGAACAATGGCTTTGCATGCCGCAGGAAGCACCATCCGATCAATATGCTCTTGCTGCGACATTATATGAAATTTTTGCCGGAACGCCGCCATTCGACAGTCCGGATAAAGATAACGTCCGTCATTGTGTTTTGAACGTAGTTCCTGCGCCGTTGCAAAATGTTTCGCCTGCCATTGCAAAAGCGGTAGCCAAAGCCTTGAGCAAGAAGCCGGAAGACCGTTATCCTTCTTGTAAAGCCTTTGCTGATGCACTTGTTCATAAGACAATAGAAACTGTAAAAACGAAAAAATCCAATCCGGCATGGATATGTCTTACCCTTGGTGTTTTGTTGCTTGCGGGTGTTGCAGTATATAATTTTTTGAGTAATGAATCTGCGCCTGCACCGCAACCTGCGTCCGTTACTTATACAACAGAAGCGGAGCGGAAATATCGTAAAGCTGCGGAACAGGGTGATGTGGATGCGCAAAAAGGTTTGGCAGATTGTTATTATTATGGGCGACTTGGAGTGTGTAAGAATTATGCCGAAGCTGTGAAGTGGTATCGCAAGGCTGCGGAGCAGGGGAATGCTTACGCTCAATATAGTTTAGGGTACTGTTATAAAAATGGTGATGGTGTTTCAAAAGATTTAAGTGAAGCCGTTAGATTGTATCGTAAATCCGCGGAGCAGGGGTATGCTGCAGCACAAAACGGCTTGGCTATTTGTTATGAAAATGGTGATGGCGTATCAAAAGATTTAAGTGAAGCCGTAAACTGGTATCGCAAGGCTGCGGAACAGGGAAATGCCAGTGCTCAATGCAACTTGGGCTACTGTTATGATAAAGGTATTGGTGTAGTACAAGATTATAGTGAAGCTGTGAAATGGTATCGTAAGGCTGCGGACCAGGGGAATGCTTACGCTCAATGCAACTTGGGATACTGTTATGAATTTGGCAAAGGTGTTTCTAAAGATGTTGCCGAAGCCGTCCGCTGGTATCGCAAAGCTGCAGCCCGTGGTAATGAGGGCGCAATGAAGCGGTTAAAAGAATTGGGCGAAGATTGAGACACGGACTGAGTATTTTACTCTGTCTCATTTTGGATTTGATGCCGGATTTTGTTCCGGCATCATTTTTTTTGTATTAAAATAAGTTTGAAATTTGCATATTGCAAAGTTTGGAGTTATATTACCTGTTATACTAATGTAACTTTTTATCAGGAGTTAGAGCCTTATGAGCGAAGAAGAAGTAAAAAAGCCTACTAATTTTATTCATGAGATCATTGAATCTGACCTGGCAGCAGGCCGTAACGGGGGAAAAGTTGTCACACGTTTCCCGCCGGAACCCAATGGTTATCTCCATATCGGACATGCAAAAAGTATTTGTTTGAATTATTCCACCGCACAGAAATTCGGCGGTAAATTCAACCTGCGTATGGACGATACCAACCCCGTCAAGGAAGATACCGAATACGTCGAATCCATTCTGGAAGACGTGAAATGGCTCGGTGCCGACTGGGAAGACCGGTTCTATTATGCTTCTGATTATTTCGATCAGCTCTTTGAATATGCTGTACACCTGATCAAGACCGGCAAGGCTTATGTCTGCGAACTCAGCGAAGAAGAATTCAAAAAGTTTCGCGGTACATTGACCGAACCCGGCAGCGAAAGTCCTTACCGTTCCCGTTCCGTGGAAGAAAACCTGGATCTTTTCATGCGTATGAAAAACGGCGAATTCCCGGATGGTTCCAAAGTCTTGCGCGCAAAAATCGATATGGCAAGCCCCAATATGCACATGCGCGACCCCGCAATTTACCGTATCCGTCACACGGATCACCACAATACGGGCAGCAAATGGTGCGTGTATCCGCTGTATGACTTTGCTCACCCGCTGGAAGATGCTATCGAAGGTATCACACACTCTATCTGTACTCTGGAATTTGAAATCCATCGTCCGCTCTACGATTGGTTCATTGAAAATATTCCGACTCCCTACAAGCCTCATCAGTACGAATTTGCCCGCTTGAACCTGTCCTACACAGTTATGAGCAAACGCAAATTGCTGGAACTGGTCAAAGGCAATTACGTGGAAGGTTGGGATGACCCCCGTATGCCTACTGTCTGCGCATTCCGCCGTCGTGGCGTGCCTGCAGAAGCCATCCGTGAATTCTGCGAAACAATCGGCGTGACAAAGTTCAATTCTCTGACTGACATTGCTCTGTTGGAATATTGCATCCGTGACAACCTCAACAAGACCTCCGCCCGTGCGATGGCTGTGATGAATCCGTTGAAACTTGTCATTGACAATTATCCGGAAGGTCAGACGGAAGAAATGGATGTGATCAACAATCCGGAAGATCCGGAAGCCGGAACACGTAAAGTCCCGTTCTCCAAAGTTCTGTATATTGAACAGGACGACTTTATGGAAGAACCGCCGAAGAAATATTTCCGTCTCGCTCCGGGCAAAGAAGTCCGCCTGCGCTGTGCCTATTTCGTCACCTGCACATCTGTTGTGAAAGACGAAGCGGGCAATGTGATCGAAGTTCATTGTACTTACGATCCCGAAACACGCGGTGGCAATGCTCCGGATGGACGCAAAGTCAAAGGTACGATCCACTGGGTATCTGCGGAACATGCCGTGAAAGCGGAAGCACGCCTTTACGACCGTCTGTTCACCGTGGAAGATGTGGGCGGTCTGCCGGAAGGTGAAAACTATCTGGACTACCTGAATCCCGACTCCAAGAAAGTTGTGGAATGTCTGGTTGAACCTTCTCTTGCACAAGTTGCACCGGGTACCCGTGTTCAGTTTGAACGTGTCGGCTATTTCTGTGCCGAGCCGAAAGATCACATTCCGGGCGAAAAAGTGGTATTCAACCGGACGGTTGCGCTGAAAGATTCCTGGGCAAAAATCCAGGCAAAATAATGATAAAAACATGCCGGCAGACTGCAATGGTCTGCCGGTATGATCAATCAAATAAAGGAAGAACGGATGCCTCAGGAACAAGAGACGACTCAAGCGGATAAAACGTCCGAAATCGTACGTGACAAAACCATGTTGATGACGCAGGACGTCCGCACTGGTTTATATACCGTTGTTTCTGAACCGTTAAACGGTTCGATATCCGTTTCTTCTTCTGCTGCCTCTTCCTCTGTTCCATCTGCTGAAAAACATCTTGCACGGATCAAGAAAAAGAGCAACCGCAATAAGCATACCATTTTCCGCAGAATAAAAGGCGATGTTGACTCTTTGATTTCGGAACAGTTTATTTCTGAGCCGAAAAAAGTTGAATATTCCACTGTTGAGAATTTTGAAAAATCAACGTTTTTAGAGGATTCGTATGTATCCGGCCCCGTTTTTGCGGAGGGTGGACAGGGAATATTACGTACCGCCATCGATCGTGAATTACATCGTACCGCTGCGGTAAAAACCTTGAAACATTCCGATGATCCGGAAAAGCTGAAATCTTTTCTTCGGGAAGCCAAAGTAACGGCGCAGCTTGATCATCCGGCGATTCTTCCTATTTACAGCTTGAATACGGATGCAGATAAATCCGCGCATCTGGTTATGCGTTATATCAAAGGCTGTACCCTGAAAGAGTATCTGGAACGCATAGATTCATTTTACCGCATTGACGGTGTAAAATCCTTTGATGAGCGAAAATCCTTATTCAACCGGTTGGATTTATTTTTGCGTGTTTGTGATGCGATGGAATTTGCCCATAAGCGGAATATCATGCATCGGGATTTGAAGCCCGAGAATATTATGATCGGCGAATATCATGACGTCTATATTATGGACTGGGGAATTGCCTGTCCGATTTATGAAGATGGTTATGATCCGGAAAAATGGGTTCCGCCGAAAACGGTCATGGGAACTCCACGTTATATCAGCCCGGAAGCTCTCCGTGGTGAACATTGCGATCAACGGGCTGATATTTATGCACTCGGATTGATTCTGTACGAAATTGTCACTCTGAATGAAGCTTATACCGGGGTAACCGGCGAAGAAGTCATGCAGCGTGTGGCGCAATGCGATATGAATCTTCTGGAACATCGCTATGGTGTCCCGATTGATGATGACCTGTTTGCAATCATCATGAAAGCAACCGAACCCCAGCAAAATGACCGATATTCCACAGTTGCAGCGTTTGCGGATGATATCCGCCGTTATATGCGGAACGAAGAAGTGAAAGCAAATCCGGATACGATATTGAGTCAAATTATGCGTTGGTGTTCCCGTCATCCCCGCCTGATTGCAGGAATTACGGTCGGTATCATTTTGTTTTTTATTCTTGTCGGTGCCGGCTTGATCATTCGACGGGTCGCGATCGATAAGGAACGGGAAACGGTTTCCAATGTTGTCAATCAGGCATTTGCGCGGAATCTTTATATTGCCGGCAAATTGGAATGGATGCTTGCGTCAAAAATTGTAGTTCCGGCACAGCATCAGGAAGACGGACACACAAATTATACTTTGTCGGCTGAACAGCAAGTGATGTTGGCAAAGCGTATAGCTCAAGTCAAATTCCTGACAAAATCTCTTGTTGGACAATACATATACAGTTATCATGACAATAAAAAAATTCTGAATCTTTCCCACACCGATGAGTTGCCGCAGCAATTGCGCAATGAGTTTCGTTGTTATGGAAACGGAACGTATATTTCCGAAAAAGATGGTAAATACTATCTGTGGTGTTACAGCCGTGTCAGTGGTGTAAAATGGGTTTATCTGGAATGTTTTTCGTTGGAAATGCTTCGTGTTGAACAATTGAAAACAAAGAAAGCAAGACGGAATTCCGGCAACGTTATGTATAACACAAAATTTGCAGCACTGCCATTTTGAGGCAAAATACAAGATTTTGTGGATATTTTTGCGAGTATCCACAACGTAAAGTGGTATGAATGTCGATTTTTTGTGATGCAAAAATGCGAGTTACAAAGTTTTTAAAAAACGTAAGTGTTATGCTCTCAACCGGTTATTTAAAAGTGAAAAATTATATGGTTTAAACCGACTTGAAAACACTATATCCTGTTGTATATTTTACCTTGCGATACAACTTATAGTTACCTTTAACAAAAAAACGCAAATCAAGTCGGAGAAGAAAAAATGTTGAAGAACATCATCAAAAGGGATGGTCGAATTGTCCCGTACAACGAAAGCAAAATCGTTGACGCGATCAGAAAGGCAATGATCGCAACCGATCACGGCACAGAAGCAGAAGCCAGCAATGTGGCACGCCGTGTAGCAGAAGAATTGGAACGCAGAGAACCCGGAACCACACCCCGTGTGGAAGACATTCAGGATGCGGTGGAATTGACCCTGATGCAGAACGGTTTCGAAGACGTTGCCAAGAACTACATCCTTTACCGTGCATCCCGTACTCGCAACCGCGAAATGAAGACCGGTCTTATGCGGATTTTTGATGAATTGACCGTGATCGATGCCAGCGAAAGTGATATGAAACGCGACAACGCCAACATCGACGGCGATACCGCTATGGGTACGATGCTCAAATACGGTTCCGAAGGTGCCAAAGATTATTATGACAAGTATCTGTTGACACAGGAACAGTCTGAAGCATATCGTAACGGCTGGATTCATATTCACGACTTCGACTTCTATGCTTTGACCACCACATGCTGCCAGATCGACCTGCTGAAACTTTTCAAGGGCGGCTTCTCCACCGGTCACGGCTTCCTCCGCGAACCCAATGATATCCAGAGCTATTGCGCTCTTGCATGTATTGCTATCCAGTCCAACCAGAACGACCAGCACGGCGGTCAGTCCATCTCCAACTTTGACTACGGACTGGCTCCCGGGGTTGCCAAGACATACCGCAAACTTTACGGTGTGAACCTGGAAAAAGCATTGCGCATTCTCACTGATTCTGAAATTGAACAGGGCTTTGCCAAGAAGCTGATTTCTGAAATCGAAGAAAAAGTCTTCCGCGGTCCTCAGCTGGGCGGCAACGAACAGTATGAAACTGCCGAATTGGCCGCTTTGACCGAAAAATTCGGCCATGATGTTGCAAAACGCGCACAGGATTTTGCCAAGAAATATACTGAAAATGAAACTGACCGCTGCACCTATCAGGCAATGGAAGCATTGATCCACAACCTGAATACCATGCACAGCCGCGCCGGTGCACAGACTCCGTTCAGCTCTGTCAACTACGGTACCGATACATCTCCGGAAGGCAGAATGATCATGAAGAATGTCATGCTGGCTACGGAAGCCGGTCTGGGCCATGGCGAAACACCCATCTTCCCCATTCAGATTTTCCGTATCAAGGAAGGCATCAACTACAATCCGGACGATCCGAACTATGACCTGTTCAAACTGGCCTGCCGCGTCAGCGCAAAACGCCTGTTCCCGAACTTCTCCTTCCTGGATGCTCCGTACAACCTGCAGTACTATAAGCCCGGTCATCCGGAAACTGAAATTGCGTACATGGGCTGCCGTACCCGTGTGATGGGTAACGTTCATGACCGCAGCCGTGAAATTGCACCCGGACGTGGTAACCTCTCCTTCACTTCCATCAACCTGCCGCGTATTGCATTGGAAGCCAAGGGCGATGAAAAAGCATTCTATGACAAACTGTTTGAAATGATGCAGCTGGTTGCACAGCAGCTTTCTGACCGTTTTGAAATTCAGGCAAAGAAACATCTGCGCAACTTCCCGTTCCTCATGGGGCAGGGCGTCTGGATGGATTCCGAAAAACTCAAGCCGGAAGAAGAAATCCGCGAAGTTCTCAAACACGGTACGCTCTCTATCGGCTTTATCGGGCTTGCTGAAACTCTGATGGCTCTCTATGGCAAACACCATGGTGAATCCGAAGAAATGCAGCAGAAAGGTCTCGAAATCGTTGGCGCAATGCGTAAATATGTGGACGATCTCTCTCTCAAGACCGGCATGAACTATACGCTCCTTGCAACTCCTGCAGAAGGCCTCTCCGGACGCTTCATCCGTATGGACAAGGAAAGATACGGTATCATCCCCGGCGTAACGGACAAAGAATACTACACCAACAGTTTCCATGTTCCTGTCTATTACAAGATCAATGCTTTCGACAAGATCAAGAAAGAAGCTCCGTACCACGCATTGACCAACGCCGGTCACATTTCCTATGTGGAACTCGATGGCGATACCGCTCACAACCTCAAGGCTTTCGAAGCAATCGTCCGCTGCATGCACGATGCCGGTATCGGTTACGGCTCCATCAACCACCCGGTTGACCGTGACCCCGTCTGCGGTTACAACGGTATCATCGGCGATGTCTGCCCGAAATGCGGACGCCGTGAAACGGAACATGAACCCAAGTTTGAACGTATCCGCCGTATTACAGGTTACCTTGTCGGTACTCTGGAACGTTTCAATGATGCGAAACGTGCGGAAGAACATGATCGGGTAAAACATGGTTCTGCCCAGGGTAATTAATGTTGCCGGGACAGAAGAGGATTCTATAACAAACGGACCGGGCTTGCGGTATGTGCTTTTTGTGCAGGGATGTCCTCATCACTGTGCAGGATGTCACAATCCGCAAACCCATAAATTCGGAGCCGGTGTCAACCGGACGGTTGAAGAAATTTATCAGGAAATCCGGAACAATCCGTTACAGACCGGTGTCACATTCAGTGGCGGTGAACCCTTTTGTCAGGCTGGTCCCCTTGCTGAATTGGCACGCATGCTCAAGCGTGACGGGTATGACATTATTGTTTATACCGGTTTCCGTTTTGAATACCTTGCTGACAGTCCCGATCCCGGAATTCATGATCTGTTGGAATTGGCAGATGTTATTGTCGATGGCAAATTTATATTGGAACGGCGGGATATTCTCCTGAAGTTCCGCGGCAGTGACAATCAGAGAATTCTGGATGTAAAACGTTCCCTTGCGGAACATGCGCCGATCCCTGTCTCCGAAGAGGATTGGTGATCGATAACAAAAAATCCGTGTTTGATGCACGGATTTTTTTTGCCTCATCGACGGTTTGTTCCATAAAAATAAAACTTCATTGTGCTTAAAAATACTTTCGGTAACACAAGTAAAAAAACTTCCCGTCCGTAACAGCATTGGTGAATTAAGAATCAGCGCCAACGGCACGGTAACAGACATCGCCGTGTGAGGCGTTCCGCTTTTGGCACAAAACGTCGAAGAACCATTTAAAAACGCATTGCGGCAGTGCCTTCGCAAAGCGGCATTTCTGATTTTTTTTCAACTTATTCTTGCTCAAAAAAGTGTATTAAATATTTTTTTATTTAATATTGGCTTGCTTTTATGAAAAATGGGAGTATATTATATAGCAAATAATATTTTAAGTGTCTTTTTTGACGAATATTTGTTTTATTTGATAGTGGGGATAATAATGAAAAATCTTTTTCAAAAATGGTTATTGCTGTTTGTTATTTTTGCATTTGGACTTACTTTCGGGCTGTCCTGGTATCTACACCGGAAAGAAGCAAAGAAAAATGCGTTGGAACTTTTGCAGCTGAATTTGAACGATGCCGCCGACCGGGTAAAGCGTACTGAAACAAATTTACAGACGATTACCGAAATGTCCGCAGCTGCGGCAATTGCAAAAACTCGAGCTCTTGCACTGATCATAAAAGAGACCCCTTCCATTCTGAATAATCAGAAAGAACTGAAACTTATCCGGGAAAAATTGGATGTGGATGAAATCCATATCGCAGACGAAAAGGGTAAGTTGATCGCTTCCGTTGCAAGTTCCAATTATCACGGACAAGATCATTTTGTCGGATTCGATCTTACAAAAGCGGAACAGTCCAGACCCTTTTTGAAGGCGATTACAGATCCCACCTTTGAATTGGTTCAGGAGCCGCAATATGATGGCGTACAACGTTTATTTCAATATGCCGGTGTTGCCAGACTGGATAAGCCGGGTATTGTTCAAATCGGTTATCTGCCGGAACGTCTCAGTAAAGCATTACAGATGGCGAATGTAAAAAATATTGAAGCGGAAATGCGTATCGGGATCAACGGGAATTTATCCATCACAGAAAATACGTTGTATCCGGAGGGATATAAGAGAGTGTTCTATACCCGGGAAGGATTGTGTAAATCAATCGTTCATGGAAAATATATATTGACCGTCATGCTGCCCTGGAAGGAAGTTTACCGGAAAGACCGTACCGTTATCATAACACTGTTCATCGGCAATATGATCGTTTTTGCAGCGATCTTTTTCCTGATTGCCGGATTATTGCAGAAAGTGGTTATTAAAGAAATTTCAGCTGTTACAGATTCTCTGGATGAATATTCCAAGGGGAACTTTGATAAAAAGATCGATGTCAAGGGATCTTCCGAAATGCATGCATTGGCGGAAAGTATCAATAAAACCGTCAATACGCTGAAAAATCAGAATGCCGCAGCCCGGATTGAAAATGGCGAAGAAATCGCTGCCATGCTGAAAAACTCCCTGGTACCTGCGGGAATTCCGGAAAATGCAAATTACAAATTTTCTGCAGAGATTTTCTCATCGGATGAAATCGGCAGAAATCTGTGTGACTTTTTCAAAGTGGATAATGAACGTATTGCCCTGTTCTTTATTGATGCATCCGAAAAAGGTGTTGCCTCCGGTTTGTATATGATGAACATCAAGAATATGTTCCGGAATGCCCTTCTGAAAAATTCACCGGATAAAGCATTGAAACTTGTCAATGAGGATATCTTCCGTAAAGAAAAGAAGCCTATTGTACTGAAGATGTTCTTAGGTATATTGAATTTGCGTTCCGGCGTTTTGCAGACATTCAATGCCGGTCATGTGGACCCGATCATCAAAGCAAAAAATGGAAATATAAAGTACATCAAAGGCCCTTTCCTTCCTCTGTTGGGATCCACGCCCGATGCGACCTACACGGCATTGCCGTTGCAGTTGAATCCGGGTGACAGAGTCTGTTTTTATTCCAATGACACGATCAACATGCAAAATGCGGATGGCGAAAAATACGGCACGGAACGTTTGTTGAAAAATCTGTCCACATCCGGCAACGATGCGGACAAAGCCATCAAGTCCATTTATCAGGGGATAACCGAATTCACTGGCAAAACGCAGCTTGATGCGGATATTGCTATTGCGATTCTGGAATATACGCCGGTCAAGCCCGACACTCTTTAATTGAATGATTTTTGCAACGCTGCGCATGATAGGATTCGACCTGTCATGCGCTTTTTTTATTTAAAAAAGGCATTTTTGTATGTTTTATTCTTGCAGAAAATGGTTTTGTGTGGTATATTACCCAAATTTTTTCAATCGAGGCAATTTCAAAAGTCTTCAAAAATGTCTGAAAACTCTTGTTGCGATCTGAAAACGGGGCGTTTTTGGTGGTTACCCAAAGGGTAGCCACGCACTAAACTACCATTTTCATCTCATCAACAATCTTTTTTCAGTCAAATTTTGCCGGACTTTTGAAATTACCTCAACCCATAACCCTAAAAAACGAAAGTGAGATTCTTTATGAACCCCATGTACGTAACATTCGGTTTGTATCTGCTCGGCATGATCCTTGTAGGTGCAATTTTCTGCAAAAAAAGCAAAACAGTCAGCGATTATCTGCTCGGCGGACGCGGTCTCGGCAGTTGGGTGACAGCACTCTCTGCGCAGGCCAGTGATATGAGCGGATGGCTCCTGATGGGCTTGCCCGGTGCAATTTATATTGCCGGTGCGGGCGACGTCTGGGTAGCGATCGGTCTGCTGCTCGGCACGTTATTGAACTGGCTGTTTGTTGCGCCCCGTCTGCGTGTGTATACGGAAAAATGCAACTCTCTGACTCTTTCCAGTTTCTTTGCAGACCGTTTCCGGGATCCTTCCAGCATGTTGCGTATTCTCTCCGCGATCGTTATTTTGATCTTCTTCACGATCTATGCTGCATCCGGACTTGTTGCCACTGGCAAACTGTTCAACTCCATGTTCGGCATGAAGTATGAATATGCAGTTCTGATCGGTACTGCCGTTGTTCTGCTTTATACGGCTATGGGCGGTTATCTTGCTGTGTGTTGGACGGACCTGTTCCAGGGCGCATTGATGTTCTTTGCTTTGTTGATCGTACCGATCGTTGCCTATTTCCACATTCCGGAAACAGCAGATACCGCAAAGATGACCTTGAATCTGTTCCCCGATGGCTTCGGATCGATGGCATGGATCTCCATTATTTCCTGTGCGGTCTGGGGCTTGGGCTACTTCGGTCAGCCTCATATTCTTGTCCGTTTTATGACAATCAAGAATGTGAAACTTCTGCCGCGCACAATCACAATTGCCATGATCTGGGTAACCATTTCTCTGGTTGCTGCAGTGGCAGTTGGTTTGATTTCCCGCTCTCTGTTTGTTGATCTGCCGAAAGGAGAAAGCGAAAAAGTCTTTATCATGATGGTCAACAAATATTGCTGGAGCTGGTTTGCCGGTCTGTTCCTGGCCGCTATTCTGGCTGCGATCATGTCTACGATCGACTCTCAGCTGCTTGTTTCCTCTTCCACATTGACATCTGACTTCTATCAGCGTGTTCTGCGCAAGAATGCATCTGCAAAAGAATTGATGCATGTCAGCCGCGGATTTGTTATTCTGATTACTATTGTTGCCTGCGTGCTTGCTTTGTTCCCGTTCGAAACGATTTTTAATATCGTGAAATTTGCCTGGGGCGGATTCGGTGCAGCATTCGGACCGGTTGTTCTCATGGCATTGTATTCCCGCCGCACCACCTGGCAGTCTGCCCTGTGCGGTATGGGCGTTGGTACGATCGTCATGATCGTCTGGTACGCATTGGGTTGGAACAAATATATGTATGAAATTCTGCCCGGCTTTGTTGCAAACTGGGTAACGATCATCATTCTGAACCGTTTCATCATGCAGCGCAACGAAGCAATTCTGAAAGAATATGATGAAGTAATTGCCGAAGTCAAAGCCGGCAAATAATCCTTAATGGAGTTATCATATGAGCAAAATTTTCAAATTTTACTGCAATATTCCGCTGTTCACCCGTATTCTCTGTGCATTTGCACTTGGTATCGGTTGCGGGATTGTGATGTATTATTTCCGCAGCCAGGCTTGGACAGCGACAACGGTCAATGTGATCATGCCCTTCGGCAGTGTTCTTGTTTCCATGCTGAAGATGGTGGTGATTCCCATTATCTTCTTCTCTCTGATTGATGGTGTTTCCAGTCTTTCCATCAAGCAGTTCGGTAAACTCGGGGTGAATGTCCTTGTCTGGTATTTTCTGACCTCTCTCTTTGCTGCTGTGTTTGGCTGCTTCCTGGCAAAATGGCTGAGCCCGACCATGAGCAAAGCGACAGAAGTTCCCCAGGAATTCATCAATCAGTTGAGCAAAATGCGTACCGGCGGGGCAGGTGGCGTGACATCTCTCGGTGACTTTATCACATCTCTTTTCGCAAACCCGTTCGAAGCGTTGGCTGGAGGCATGTTCCTCCCCGTAATTGTCTTTGCATTGCTTTTCGGTATTGCAGCAAGATGTGTTGCGGATGCGGAATCGGATAACAAAGAACATCCGGTGGAACGGATGCTTGATCTTTGCCGTTCTGTTCTGAAAGCCTGTTTCAAGATTATTGACTGGGTACTGGAATATTTCCCCATTGGTATTTTTGCATTGACCACGGTCAACTTTGCCCGTTACGGTACCGACCTGTTCGGTCCTTATGTCCGGATCATCGGCTGCGTTGTGACCGGTGTTGTGTTGATGCTTCTGGTCATTTACCCGCTTCTGATTGTCATCTTCACCCGCAAGAATCCCTATGTGATTCTGTGGAAATGCCGGGAACCGATCCTGACCGCGTTCCTCACCCGTTCCAGTTCTGCAACGCTTCCGGTTTCCTTCCGGACAGCGGACCAGGTTTTGGGTGTTAAGAGAGAACTCTCCAGTTTTTCTCTGCCACTGGGTGCAACGATCAATATGGACGGTGTCTGTGTTCACCTGCCGGTGTTCGCCATTCTTGCCGCCAACATGTTTGATATCAAGATGACCTTTGCAACCCTGTTGATGCTGGTGATTTCCATTACCTTTGCAGCAGTCGGAGCAGGTGGTATCCCCGGCGGTTCCGTCTTCCTGCTCTTCATGGTTCTTGCGAATATGGGCTTGACCGATGCACAGACTATGCTGATTGCAGCTCTGGCATTGGGTATCAACCCGGTATTGGATATGTTTGAAACAGCCTGTAACGTGGCAGGTGACAACGTTTGCAATTACATCATTGCAAAACGCAATAATATGTTGAATGAATAACAGGAAAATCGTAAAATGACAGCAAATGAATTAATGAATGCTCTGTTCGCCTGGTGTAAGGAAGAACAATCTTTTGAACTGGAACGTACTTGTGATACGTTGAAAAGCGGTGACGGCAGCACCACGCTGAAAAAGGTGGTTGTCACCATGCATGCAACGGTCGATCTGATACGTCAGGCTCAGGAATGGGGCGCACAGATGATCATTGTTCATGAGCCGACATTTTACGATCACTGGGATGAAAAACTGGTAAATGATCCTGTGACGGATGGGAAAGTGGCTCTGCTGGAACAGTCCGGGATCATTGTCTGGCGTTTTCACGATCATCCCCACAAGAAATTTCAGGATATGATTCGGGAAGGCAATTGTCGTGCCCTCGGGTTGAAAGGTAAATTTCTGCCTACCGAATTTTATGCCAACACCACAATTGAACTGGATGAGCCGGTAAAGATTTCCGACATTGCCAAACGTTACAGAGAATTGGGTGCAGAAAACCTGCGTGTTTGCGGAAATCAGGAAACCGTATGCAAAAAGATTGCATTGGCATTCGGCACCCCCGGCGGTGTCTGGGAATGTTTACTCAATCCGGAAATCGATGCCATTCTGCTTGGCGAAGGCTGCGAATGGAAATTGGGCGAATATGCCCGCGATGCCGGCCAGCTCGGATTCAATAAGGCATTGATGATTATCGGACATATCGCATCCGAACGGGAAGGTATGAAATATCTTGCCGAAATCCTGCAGGAACGTTATGCCAATGAATTTGAAACCCGCTATATGGAATGTGGCGAGGTTTATAAACATTATTGATCAAGCGATCATCAAAAAGGGACAAGTCGTCCATAAAGCGTTGAGAGGGCAAACTCCACACGGAGAATATATTGGCCAATCTCAACGCTTTTGAATCCCGCCTGAATAAAGGCAGAAACTTCTTCTTCCCGGTATCCACCTTCCGGGCCAATAGCGCAAACCACTTTACCTGTAACTTGTGCCGGGCATTTTTCTGCATCCCGCGGATGCGCAATCAAACATAATGCATCAGACGTCAAAGCACGGAATTCCTCACTTGCCATATAATGTTTGAGAGAGGGACGGAAAAGTAATTCAGGCATCGTTGTCGTGCCGCCCTGTTCCAAACCGAGAATCAGTTCTTCTTCGATGGCTTGCGGCGTCATGGCAGAACTGTTCCAATAACTTTTTTCCACTTTATCCGCCCCGGTGAAGATAGCTTTTTTGATGCCGGATGATGCAATAAAATGCAATGTTTTCTTAAAACTCTGGGGGCGGGGCAGGGCAATAACAGGGATAAAATCAACTTTTGCAGGCGGCGGATTCGGGAAATCATCCAATTGGACGGTGACTTCTTTCTTCGTTGCTTCCAGAACCGTTGCGGTGCCAAGATTGCCGTTGAGCAGACCGGCACGGAGTTGATCGCCGGCTTTTGCACGGAGGACACAGAAAATATGTTCCGCTCGTCTGCCGGAAATTTTAAGAATATTATTAACGATCGTATCTTTTGGTGTGATCAGCAGCAAATTCATATTAAAACCTTTCCATATACTGAGGATAATATAACATAAAAAATGAAAAAATAAAGTCATTCATTATAAAAACACGATAAAAAAAGAAACGCTCCGGATTTTTGTGTGATCCAGAGCGTTTTGTTTTTCATTCCCTGCTAGAATATCAGCGAACGTACTGTTTCAAATGCTGTACATATTTTACCGGTCCGCCTTTACGATAACCGGTTTGCGCAATGACATCGCCTTTTGCATTGACAATGAGAACCGTCGGGAAGCCTCTGACACGATACTTTCTTGCCAACTCATCGTTCTGTACTTTCTGAGCAGCCGGAATTTTTTTACGATGGGGGAAGTCAGCCAGATAGACAACCAGATGATCTTTTGCCCAATTCTGGAATTCTTTCTTGGAAAAGACTTCATTATCCAGCTTCACACACCAACCGCACCAGTCGGAACCGCTGAAGATAATCATAATCGGCTTTTTCGTGCGTTCGGAAATGCGCTGTGCTTCCTTGTAATCGTTGATGATCCGATATTGCTCGCTTTGCTTGATTGCCGGCTTCGTCGGATTTGCTTTCTTGGACGGAGCCGCGAACATTGCACTTGCAGTCAAAACCATGGCTGCGGACAACAGAATTTTTGCTGAGAGTTTCATAAAAATCACCTTTCCTTAATTAAACATGTAAGACTATACATGCAGAAATCAAAAAAATCAAGGGCAGAATTTGATATATCGGTAAAAAATCACCAAAAATTTCTGCTTAGCCTTTCTTCTGTTCCTTGGTACGTGCTTTGCGGTTCGGTTCTTTATCCTGCGGAACTTCCAGTTTACATTCGCCCATAATAATCAGTTCCGTTGTCTTCACCGACTTGGATTCTGTTCCGAAGAGATAGCCAACATAGGGAATATTCACCAGCCACGGGATACCGGTTTTGGATGTAACCGTTTCCTGTTTTTTCAGACCGCCGATCACAAAGGAATCCGCACCATGAGGCAGACTGATATTCAAATTCACCACGTTTCCGGAAGAAATACGGGGCGCACCGGTGGATTGGAAGCCAAGGAGACTGCTGTTCGTGGCGGAAACAGAGAAACGTGTTTCTTTCTGATTGACCGAAACATTATCCACTTTCATGGAAAAACCGAAACCGGAGACCTTTGTCACTTGCGTTTGATTTGCTTTGTATACCGGAATATCATCGGCGCTGTTGATGAACCGGTCGATCAGCGTGGAAAGCAGTTTATAGGGCAGGCGGGCAGGATCAGATACGGTATTATTGGCAGGCGTCTGCGTATCCATGTAGAAAATCTGCGTTGTCCGGTCGAGCACAGCAGAGGTGTTATTCCGGATGATCATTTCTGCGGAATGAACCACTTTTGCTTTGCCGCTGCTGAACAGCAGGTCGATATACCGGGTATTCCATTTCGGATTGAAATTAAAGAATCGTGTCCGTTCGGAGCCGGAATTCATCAAGGTACCACCGAAGGAAGCCGCCCAGTTATCCCGGAATCTGCCGCCTGCAGAAAAGAAATCCATGCCGTCATTATTTTTCCACGCCTGAAAATCGAGTCCGAGTTTCTGGTCATTTTCCACATCAATTTCACAGACGCGGATAGTCAGACGTACTTGCGGAATGGGTACGTCATACTTCTCCAACATGTGATCAATATTTTTCATGGAATAATTGGCAACGTCAAAAATCAACCAATTGAGGTCGGGATCGTATGCCACAACATCGCATCCCTGCCACAATTCGGTAACGTCGGAAATATTCATTCCTACATTCTGAATCAGGGGCAGCAGATTTCTTGCGGGGACGAATTTCGGAATATAGAAGTAGGTCTGGGAGCCGGTGGAGAAACCCATTTCCGGTTTATCGAGGAATTGAACAATTTCATCGATCCCCATCCCGTTTTCCTGATGCTGGAACCGGTAATCTTCCGCACTGACAATCAGCAATCCGGTGCCGTCCACATATTTCAGACATTCCACGGCGGTATTACTGCCAAGCTGTGCCGCCGGATTATACGTCGGCTGAGTATTGACGGGCGTCGTAACAACCGCTGCAGAAACGGTTGCGGCAGCCGGTGTTGCAGTTGTATTGAGCGGATACTGCTGCTGCAAAGCGGTATTGCCGACTCTTTTCGCCTGCACGATCTGCCGGAGATAATCCCGGATTTCGTAGGGATCAACATGGCGGATCAGATAGGCTTTTGTGATAACTCGCGGATCGTTATTATCCCGGATAAAGTGAACAACTTTGGTTTGATCCTTGACGCCGACAATCAACTGTGCATTGACCCGGGTACTGTTATAACCGCTGCTGTTGTTGAAATTGGAGTCCCTGGGGACGCCCGGCAGATCGGCGGCGGCAAGCGTGGATGCGATACTGCACAAAGAAAGCAAGAACAGATGATATTTCATTACATTCCCCCTTTTTGATTACTTGACTTTCTGAAGAGAACCGACGCTGAAGGGATCTTTCATCATATCCGGGATCTCTGCTTTGACAGTCATATAAAGTTTAATATTTTCTTTGGAAGTCACCGTTGTGCCGAAAAGATATTTCAGGACAGGGATTGAAGACAGGAACGGCACGCCGATCGTCTGCGTCACATCCACCGTTTTATTCCATTGTGTGAGAATGACTTCCTTATTCAGTTCAATGGTTACATCGCCCTGAATATCGGTTGTTTCAATCAATTCGGAACCATAATTATTCCGTTCCGTTGCATTGGCACAAGTCACACGATACCCACAGAACAACGTCCCGGGTATTTCCGCAATCTCCCCGGGCTTGTAAGCAGGGATGGAGAATTCGGCATCAACCGTACCCCGGTGAATACAGGCGATAGGTTTACTGATTTTCAGATAAATCTGCTGCGTATTCTGAATTCCTGCGACAGCGCTGATTGCGACTTCGCCCTGATCGTTTTCCGACTTAATAAGATTCTGCAGTTCCGGATTGAACATGATTTCATATTCCATGGAATATGAATTGGAAACGGTCAGATTGGCAGTATTGGTAACATTCGCCATACCGTTCTGTTCCAGAATGCGGATAAAACTTGCATCAAACTGCGGAGCAAAAAAGAATCCACCCAGATGTCCACTCAAAGATTGCAGTGCGGTACTGCCGCCGGATGACAGGTCAAAAACACGGAATCCGGCTTGGAAGAGATCCAAACCGGGGCCGTTTTTCCATGCCAGATAATCAATACCCATATCCCGCAAAGTGCTTTCCCTTACTTCATATACAGTAAAGACCATACGGATTTGCGGAGGCGGACGGTCAAGCCAGGATAAGAACTGATAAACAAATTCCGTATTGGATGTATTATCTTTCCAATAAATCTGGTTTGAATTGGCATCCCAACCGTATACGGAACTGTAAGGTCCTGCGTTGATCAAGGCATTGACGATCATGTTCACCAACACCTGTCCGGACCGGTATTGCGGCGTGTAAACGGCCCGGGTGATACCGGTTCCACGGATAATGTCATCCGGCGTTTTGCCGGCGATTTTGACCGGACGGTCCGCTTTGCAAATAAAATCCTGCACGAATGGCATCATGCCTTCCGGACAGGTGACAGTGAGAATTTCCTGTTGCGCCTGCGTATATTGGATGTTGCTGACGGTGGAATTCATATTATAGCGTTTGACCATACCAAGGACAAACGGTGCGATATCGTTTGCCTGGATATGTTTCAGCAGAAAGATTCTGGAAACCATGTAATCCTGCGCATCATCCTGCACCAGTCGGACGGTTTGCGTTGTGTTGTCGTTCGCGAAAAACGGAGACACAACGAAAAAGAAAAGTAATAAGAGACAGATTTTCATAGTAAGATAAAGCCCCTTTTTGGTTAAAAATGCGGGGAGACGCTTTGAACATCTCCCCGCAAAAAATCAGTGATGGAATGCTGTTTTTTTATGTTCTTTGCTGCAATTCGGCTTTTCATTCAAGTGCCGGATCGCTGCATCCATATCAACCAGCAACTGTTCCAACAGGTCTTTGGAAACGCCGTGGCGGACAAGGATTCGTTGAATGACAACATCCTCGCAATTGGGCGGCAAGGAATATGCCGGAACCAGCCAGCCGCGATAACGCAGGTGATCTGCAAGTTCATAAAGATCAAATTTTACATTGGCATCTTTCTTCAACTTCCAACAGACACCGGGGACGCCCATGTAATCTTTCCCGCAGGAAATAATATCAAAGATTCCGAAATGTTGCAGTTTTTCAGCAAAGAACAAACCGGCATCGTAACACGCCTTCTGAACTTTTGCGTAGCCTTCTCTGCCAAGACGCAGAAAATGATAGTACTGTGCCACAATCTGACCGCCCGGACGTGAGAAGTTCAGGGCAAATGTCGGCATATTACCACCCAGATAATTGACGTAGAAGATCAATTTTTCCGGCAGAGATGCCATGTCACGCCAGAGAACCCAGCCGGCACCTAACGGCGCAAGACCGAATTTGTGACCGGATGAGTTGATGGAGTGAACACGTTTGATCCGGAAGTCCCACTTCAAATCCGGACGGACGAACGGAGCCAGGAAGCCGCCGCTTGCGCCATCCACGTGAATCGGAATATCCAGACCTTTTTCTTTTTCCAAATCATCCAATGCATCCGCGGTTTTAGCCACTTGTTCATATTCCAGAGTAAATGTTGTGCCCAATGTCTGAACAACACCGATGGTGTTTTCATCGCAATGAGCAACCACCTGTTCCGGAGTGGATGTTGTGTGACCATCACTCATCGGAATTTCCCGCAATTCCACATCCCAGTAACGGGCAAATTTCTCCCAGCAGACCTGCACGGGGCCGGTGACAAGATTCGGTTTGCCGGGAGTCTTCCCTTTTTTCTTCATTGCCGCCAGCCAGCGGTATTTCATGGCAAGACCGCCGAGCATGGCAGCTTCGCTTGATCCGGTGGTGGAACAACCGGCAGCAGTTGTATTATCCGGAGCATTCCACAAATCCGCGAGCATGTGAACACAGCGGCGTTCCAGTTCAGCGGTCTGGGGATATTCATCCTTGTCGATCATGTTTTTACTGATACATTCATTCATCAGAGTCAACACGTTCGGATCTTCATAAGTTGAACAGAATGTTGCAAGATTCAAACGTGCATTGCCATCCAGCATCAATTCATCACGGACCATTTGAAGAATATTGGCGCCGTTGCTTTCTTTTTCGGGGAAAACATATTTCTCCGCAGGCTGCTGCAATTCCAATGACGCGTAAACATCATCATGTTCCCCATGTGCTACCGGAAAACGTTTGTGTAATCCCATAGTTACCCTCCTTTTTTTCATATTCTTTTATTGTTTCTTACGCTGCATCATGATACAATGTATCACCAATGGCGTACCTGTAAACAGAATCAAACCACCTGCAACCAGAATTACATACAGCGCAGGATTCCCCACCGGCAGGTTGGAGGGCGGGAAAAAGCCCGCAATGCAGGAAAATAATACGCCCGCCAGACCAACCAGTGTAATCAGCCACATAACACCCATCCCTCCGGGGATCTTATAAGTACGGGGCAGATCCGGGCGGGTATACCGCAAACGCAGCCCGGCTGCATACATCAGCATGTACATCACCAGATACAGGGTCGCAGTCATGGCTGTCAATACGAAGAATGCAACACTGACGTTATCCATGACGAAATACAGGCAGGCAAGCAAGGTTACGATAATCGCCTGGACGATCAACAATGTGACCGGTGCTTCCGCTTTGTTTGTTTTTGCAAGAATGGCAGGCAGTTCACCATCCTGTGCCGTACTCAGCAAACCTTTGCTGGGGCCGGTGATCCAGGACATCACACCGCCGATGGCACCGAATGCCGTCAGAAAGCCCAATATGGGAACCAGCCAGCCGAGAGAGAATTTATTCAAGATATGGTTGAACGCTTCCATCAAACCGGCTGTCAGACTGATCTGATCTTCCGGAACTACAGCCGCAACAGAAAGAGAACCGAGCAGGAAGAGCAGAACAATGATGATGGATGCCATAAAAATCGCTTTCGGGAAATTCTTTGCCGGATTATTCAGATCTTTCACCAGCACGGACTGAACTTCCACACCCGCAAACAACAGGATAATACCCGCAAGGAAGGCAATACTGCCCATGCCGGAGATGTGCGGGAAGAACGTAGGATGACTGTGCAAGGCTTCCCCGGATGCACTGCGCAGGAATTCAAGCGGAAGTCCACGGAAACACCAGATGAGCCCGAGTATAATCACCAAAAGTCCGGGGATGATTGTACCGAGCAATACCCCGTATTTTGTAACTTTGCCGACCGCACTTGTTCCTTTCATGGCCAGGAACGTGGAGATCCAGTAGAAAATGATAATGACCAGACCATTGTATACGCCGTTCTGGGCATATTCCTGCTGTCCAACCATGTACGCCAATGAACCGGCTGCGAATCCGAGCACGGTGGGATACCAGATTACGTTCTGGATCCATTGCAGCCAAACAGCAGTGAACCCCCATGCCGGGCCGAATGCTTCTTTCACCCAGGTGTACACCCCGCCGTTCCGGTCGCTGAACGCACTGCCCAGTTCTGCGGAAACGAGCGATGCCGGAATCAGGTACATCACGATTGCAAATAAAACGTAAAACAACATACTCAGTCCCTCTTTTGCCATCATGGGCAAACCTCTGAGACTGATCACGGCTGCCACGATCATCATCGTGACCGTAAATACAGAAAGCTTCTTTCCCTCCATATTTCCCCCTTTTTTGATTTTTTGATACAGTAACGCCGTGTTGTTTCAACGGAAACAACTCCCCCCGGCATCCCGTTTGCTTATTTTACAATATCATCATCCTGTCATGATTTCAAGGAGAAATTTTGAAAATTTTTAACCTTTTTTGTGCTGAAAACAAAAAAATACGCACAGATTTTCTCATCTGCACGTATTTTTTTCTCAATGCCTCAGAGGGCATTATAAAAGGAACATCAGTCCTCGACAGCGACAACTTCTTCTGCCTGCAAACCTTTTGCTCCCTGGGATACAGTGTACTCGACTGCCTGACCATCTTTCAAAGAACGGTAACCTTCAGACTGGATCGCACTGTAATGAACGAAGATGTCATCTCCCTGGGCTCTTTCAATAAAGCCATAGCCTTTAGAATTGTTGAACCACTTTACTTTTCCGCGTTCTCTTTCCGCCATTTTACTGTCTAACCTTTAATTTTTTCACTGACCGGAGACCAAAAACAACATTTATCCGGACAACAACGTTTTTCACGGCAATCTGCGACTCATTTGCCGAAGACCAATTGCCACTCCATGTTAATTATGACACGTTTTATCAAAAAAACAATAGCTAAAAACAAAAATATGCGATTTTTTTCATTTTTTTTCAAAAAAAAGTGCTTTTTTTAGGGTTTTTCATCAATTTTGAAAATTTATTTTGATAAAACCTGCATTTTTTTTGTGAATATCAGGTTGGATTATGTGAATTTTTTTGATAAAAAAAACGCCGGATCAATTCCTGTAACAGAATCGATTCAGCGTTTCTTTCTATTTTTGCGGCTGTTTTTATTCCGCCGGATAGGATGCCATTTCTCCAGTGCTCAACACTTTTGCAAAACGGACTTTCACCAGCTTGCGGGAAAGATCTTCTTTGCAGGCAATACGGGTCTTGATATAATTGCCGGACCAGCCTTCCCATAATTCAGGACTGCGGCGAAGTTCGACCAATACATCTTCCGTTTTTCCAACCTGGGCTTTAATAAAGTCGGCGGCAGCTGCTGTTTTGTATTCCTTGAGCTTTTCAAGGCGGGCTTCCACCTGTTCGCGAGTACTGTTGATCTGCATGGATTCCGCAGCCGTACCCGGGCGGGGAGAGAAGGGAAATACATGAATATTGGCAAAATTCATGCTCTTGATGAATTCGAAGGATTCTTCAAAGAGTTTTTCCGTTTCGCCGGGGAAGCCAACAATCAGGTCTGTGCCAATGTGAATATCCGGCATCAGTTCACGAGCCAGTTTGACATATTCCGCATATTCCGCAGTGAAACAATGACGATTCATTGCCTGCAGAATGGTATCCGCACCATGCTGCAGCGGCATGTGCAGAAAATGGCAAATACGGTTTCCGGATTCCGCCATCACTTTCAAAACTTCCGGCAGGACTTTGCCCGGTTCCAGGGAACCAAGGCGGATACGCCAGTTGCCCGGTACTTCCAGGAAGGCACGGAGCAGGGTGGCAAGGTTTTCTTTTCCGCAGTGATAAGAACAGAGATTGACTCCGGACAGTACAATTTCCTGGAAGCCCTGTTCGACCATATTACGGAAGTCCGCCAGCGTTTCTGCAAAATCACGACTCCGTTCCGGACCGCGCAGTTTCGGCACGATACAATAAGAGCAGGAGTTGGAACAGCCATCCTGAATTTTCAATGTGGCACGACTGCGGAACGGGAAAAGGGAATTCACATTTTCACGGAATACCGTCATATCATCCGGCTGATCATTGCCTTGTTTGGAAGTCAACTCCAGATATGCCAGGTGACGCGGCAGCAAATATTCCAGATCCCGTTTTTTCTCATTCAGGATCAGAAGATCTGCCAGATCACTGTTCTTTAATGTTTTTTCCGCCACTTCAGCGCCGCAACCCGTAAATACCAGAAACGACTGCGGATTTTCAGCACGGATACTCCGTAATGCCTGAAGTGATTTTTTCATTGCCACTGCTGTAACTGCACAGGAGTTAACAACAATAACATTGGGACTGACGGATGCATTGGCATCCACGATTTCGAACCCCATACGCTGAAGTCTGCCCGATAAAAGTGCAGAATCTGCCTGATTCAATCGGCATCCCAACGTAAGGACTGCGGCGGTCTTGCGTGTCATAAATACTACTTCGCCTTGATCTTGCTTTATATCATTACTACTTATAAAAAACTCTCAGCGGATCTGTCCGCTTCCGTATACTTTGTATTTGTATGTTGTCAGTTCCGGCAACCCCATCGGCCCGCGGGCATGAAGTTTATCCGTACTGATTCCGATTTCTGCACCCATGCCGAATTCGCCGCCATCGGTAAACCGGGTCGATGCATTGACATAGACGGAAGAAGAATCGACCCCATTGAGGAAGAGTTCAGCCGTTTCCATGTCCGTCGTAAGAATACAATCACTGTGGCCGGAACCATAATGATTGATATGATCCATTGCTGCATTCACGTCATCCACAATACGTACTGCCAGGATCAATGTCAGATATTCCGCATACCAATCATCTTCGCTTGCGGCAACGACATCATTCCCTGCCAGTTTGCAACATTCTGCACAGCCGCGCAATTCCACTTTGCGGTCACGGAGATGTTTCACAATACGGGGGAGAAATTCCGCCGCTGCATCTTTATGGATCAACAACGTTTCCAGCGCATTGCAAACGCCGGGACGTTGACATTTTGCGTTCTCGATGATTTCCAGCGCACGGTCAAAATCACACACTTTATCCACAAAAATGTGGCAAACACCTTTATAATGTTTGATTACCGGAATGGTGCTCTGTTCCACCACGGTACGGATCAAACGTTCACCGCCCCGGGGAATGATCAAATTCAGATAATTATCCATTTTCAGCATGATGCCAACGGCTTCGCGGGTTGTCCAGGGCAATACCTGAACCGCACCAACGGGCATACCTTTGGCAATCGCTGCTTTGGAAATACATTCTGCCAATGCCAGATTGGAATGGATCGCTTCCGAACCACCGCGGAGAATGACTGCATTACCGGCTTTCAAGCACAAGGTGGCGGCATCCACCGTAACATTCGGGCGGGATTCGTAGATGATTCCGATCACACCGATGGGCACGGAAACTTTATCAATACGCAAACCATTGGGACGTGTTGTTGTAGAAAGGACCTTGCCCGCCGGATCGTCAAGCGTCACAACATGGCGGACGGCATCTGCGATAGCATGAATACGTTCCGGAGTCAAAAGCAGACGGTCGAGCATGGCATCAGAAAGGCCATTTTTCTTTCCGTTTTCCATATCGATCTTATTGGCATTGATAATGGCATCCGTGGAGGAATCGAGCGCATCCGCCATTGCATTGAGCCAATTATTTTTATCCGCAGTCGTTGCAGTTGCCAGAACACGGGCTGCCGCTTTTGCCTGTTCTCCGATCTCAAGCATCGCTTTCTGCAGATCGGCAGGATTTTGATTCATATTTTCGCTCATAAGAGTCATCTGCTCCGGTTAATTTTTTAGTAGGATATATACAATATGGTAATTTATCGTATTTCTTAAAAAATTCAACCCCGGATATATACTTTTTCTGTTTTTTTCTCGCACAAAGTCATCCAAAGCGGATAACCTTGTGCGATTACAGAAAAAATCTCTTATGCAAGGGCAAGGGATCCGGTGATTGCGCCATCCTTCACCAACCAGCCGGAATATGTGTCCGTCGCGGCGTTCAGGATAAGAATGTCATCCGTGCCGTCATTGTTCAAATCCGTGATTCCGACAATTTCTTCGGTTGCTCCAAGATTGCCGAACCATTGATTTTCAAAGCGTTGGCCATTCGCCATCTGCCAACCGGCAACACCGGTACCATCGGACAACAGGACATCATCAATGCCGTCACCGTCAAAGTCGCCGGATCCCATGATTTCCCATCCGTCGGTAGCGCAACCGGCGTAGGCAACGGTCGGACTTGCACCCGCCTTGACTGCATCCATGTCACCCGTCAGGAAGGTGAAGACGTCACCGGAACCTGTGATTGTAACACCATCGACCGTCTTCGGCATGATGTTCTGCAACATCACATCATCTACTCCGTCGCCATTGTAGTCACCGACCGAGATGACTTCATACATGTAATTTTTTGCATTGATGTCGGCAAGGTCAGCTGTATCACCTTTCAAGGCATCGCCGGGCTGCCAGGTGTTGACGAGAGCGCCCAGCCATCCGGCGAATGTGGTTCCATCGGCTTCCCGTCCCCAGATGGGCAATCCGTAGTTGAGAGAGACGGAAGCATCACCGAATGCCGGGCCTTGCATGATTACGCCGTCAATGCCCGTTCCGGTAAAGTCGCCGGTGCCGAGAATACTGTATCCATCACCGAGTACACCGAGACAGTTGGACTTGTTATTGACTTCATTAAAGTTTGTCAAATCGTTCTGCACATAAACATATCCGGTATTCTTTTCAATCCAAAGCAAACCATCGGTTCCGGACTTATTGAAGTCCCCGGCACCTGCCAGTTCCCAGGATTCCGGATCAATAGTTCCGGCGATTTCTATTTTTACGAATCGGTTATGAAGATATCCGGAACCGGAACTTGTTATCTCAATAATTCCACCGATACCACCAATGTTACCTGCAGCGTATTGTGGTTGAGATACAATATTGTTTTGATCATTTATTGTCAACGTCAAATCACCATCCACATTGTTCAGATCATAAGTTATACCATTGACCGTCAAAACATCACCGTTGACCGTCAATGAACCGAAACAGGTATCTTCAGTGCAAATGGAAATAGTTCCATTCAATGCAGATGCACCTTGTGCCAATTTGTAAGTCCCTGCTTCCTGATCTTCCGAAACAGTGATGGTATAAGTCGGTATACCTTTGATCAAAGAAAGATCATTGATCAAATAATCATCGGCACTTGTCCGGTCTGCAACGGTAAAGTCGATGATTCCGCCGGAATAAGCAGAGACAACTGCACCGGATTTGATCTGTAAACTGCCGCGATGTGTACCGCCGGGGCCGATGTACATGGAGCCTCTGGAATTGATCGTCGTATTGTTCGCCACCCCGCCGGACCAAATGTACATGTAGCCATCGGAATAGATCGTCGTGCTGTTTGCCCCCCCGCCAGAGGAGATGTTCATGTCACCGCCGGAATTGATGATCGTGCTGTTTGCCACACTGCCGGAGTCGATGTACATCCAACCGCCGGAATTGATGGTCGTGCTGTTTGCCACCCCGCCGGAGTAGATGAACATGAAGCCGCTGGAATTGATCGTCGTACTATTTGCCACCCCGCCGGAGGAGATGTACATGTAGCCGGAATTGATGGCCGTGCTGTTCGCCGTCCCGCCGGAGAAGATGTCCATGAAGCCGCTGGAATTGATCGTCGTACTATTTGCCACCCCGCCGGAGGAGATGTTCATGTAGCCGTCGTAATTGATGGTCGTGCTGTTCGCCACACCGCCGGAGTCGATGTCCATGTATCCGCCTCTATTGATGGTCGTGCTGTTTGCCGTCCCGCCGGAGGAGATGTGCATGTCGCCGTAGTAATTGATGATCGTGCTGTTCGCTGTCCCGCCGGAGGAGATGTACATGTTGCCGTCGCCATTGATGGTCGTGCTGTTTGCTGTCCCGCCGGAGGAGATGTGCATGTGTCCGCCTATATTGATTTTCGTGCTGTTTGCTGTCCCGCCGGAGACGATGGACATTGAATCTCTATTCAATGTTATACCTGTGCTGATTACACCGCTTGAAACATAGTAGTACATGTTAAATTCCTTTTTCATTTTTTTATCCATAAATATTATTTACAATATATCATCATAAAAAGCATTTTCAAGTAGAAACGGGCTGTTTTTCTATTATTTCAGAAAAAGACTTTGAAAAATTTCTTTTTTATGCTATATTAACAAAGTTATTGTTGTATTATCACTTATTTTTTATAAAACGAAAGGTAAAGACATTATGTCTCTGAATCAGCAAGCATGGATCGAACGCTGTCACAAGTATACTTATGTTGACGGTACAACCGGTTTTCAGGTCAATTTCGCAGGAATGAATTTCCAGGAAACCGATCTCAATGCAATCGAATCCAGAATTCCCGCCGTACATGCAGAAATGCAGAAAATCGAATTGGGCGAAATCAAGAACCCGGATGAAAATCGTAAGGTCACTCACTTTACCGATCGTTCCGCTTATACCGGCGGACAGGAATTTGCTGATGTTGAAGAGTTTGTGGAAGCAATCCGTTCCGGCGCCATCAAAGGTTCCAAAGGTGAAAAATTCCAGAGTGCTATCATCAACGGTATCGGCGGTTCCGCTCTCGGTCCCCAGCTCGTTCAGATGGCAATCAATGGTCCTTACTGGAATGAACTTTGCGACTGCAAACGCAATGGTTATCTGAAGATTTACTTCCTCGACAACACCGATACAGCAGGTGGTATGGACGTGTTTGAAGTTTGCGATCCTGCAACCACATTGGTCGTCAACATCTCCAAGTCCGGCGGCACACAGGAAACCAAGAATAACATGATTTTCTGCATGGAAAAATATGCCGAAGCCGGTGTTGATTTTGCAAAACATGCCTGCGCAATCACCATGCAGGGCTCTGAACTCGATATGTTCGCAAAGAAAAATAACTGGCTCAAAGTTTTTGATATGGCTGACTCCATCGGCGGCCGTACCAGCGTGACCAGTGTTGTCGGACATCTCCCCGCCGCTCTTGCCGGTGTGGATTTCAAAAAGTTCCTCAGCGGTGCATGTCACATGGATGAATTGACCCGTACCGCAGATTTCACAAACAATCCGGCATATATGCTTTCTGCTATGTGGTACATGGCTGGTGCCGGCAAAGGTGATCGCAATATGGTCATCGTTCCCTATTCCGACCGCCTGATCCTCATGTCCCGTTACCTCCAGCAGCTGGTTATGGAAAGTCTCGGTAAAGAACTTGACCTGGATGGCAACGTTGTCAATCAGGGCTTGAACGTGTTCGGTAACAAAGGCGGTACAGACGCTCATGCATTCATTCAGCAGCTCAATGATGGTCGCGACGACTTCTTTGTGACCTTTATCGAAGTTCTCGAAGATGCGGCAAAAGCTCCGATCGCTCCGGGTATTGCCATGGGTGACTACCTGCACGGCTTCATGATCGGTCTCTCCAACGCATTGCGCAACAAGAACCGTAACGTGATTGAAATGCGTTTGGAAAAGGTGGATGAATTCAATCTGGGTATGTTGATTGCGCTGTATGAACGTGCGGTTGCCGCTTATGCGGAATTCATTCATATCAATGCATTCCATCAGCCGGGCGTTCAGGCATACAAACTGGCAAGTAAAGATGTGATCAAGCTGTTGACGGATCTGGAAGACAAGCTTTCCAAACTCGGCGCTTTCGCCGGTACTGTCTCTGAATTTGCACAGAAACTTGATCTTGCTGATAAGGAATTTGAACTTGACGGTATTCTTGCGAAACTTGCAATGAATACAGCCCGCCGCGATCTTACATTCAGCATTTCCCGCGCCTGGGACAATGCAAAAGGCTGGATCTATACGGTCAAATAATCATAAAAGAGGATTATCATAATGACAAAGCGCGATCTTGTAGTACGGATAGCCGGGGAAACCGGTTTGATTCAGAACAAAGTTGCAGAAATTGTGCAGAAGACATTGGATTATATTGCGGATGAATTGGCAGAAGGCCGCGATATTGAACTGAGAAATTTCGGGGTGTTTGAGATCCAGACCCGGAAGAGCCGTCAGGGCAGAAACCCGAAACGGCCCCAGGAAACCGTGTCTATTCCTGAACGTAAAATTGTCAAGTTCCGTGCCGGTCGTGAGTTGAAAGACCGTGTTGCGCAACTTGTAAAATAAAAGATTAAGAAGGTAACAGAATCATGGCAAAAAATGCGCCGCCTCCGGGAACCGGCGATATCTTCCCGGAAGAAATCAACTCCTGGCTCTTTCTTGAGCAGGCAGCCCGTAAAGTGTTTTCTCTTTATGGATTCGGTGAGATCCGCACCCCGATCTTTGAGTTTACAGAAGTCTTTCAGCGCGGTTTGGGGAATGAAACCGAAGTCGTTCAGAAAGAAATGTATACTTTTGAAGACCGCGGTGGACGTTCTCTGACGCTCCGCCCGGAAGGGACTGCAGGCGTTATGCGTGCACTTTCCGGCACAGAAGCAATGAATGGTGTGGAAACACGTGTATTTTATATGGGCCCCATGTTCCGCGGGGAACGTCCGGCCGCCGGACGCCGCAGACAATTCCATCAGGTTGGTGTTGAAAATGCAGGTAAAGTTTCTCCCGGTCTGGATGCGGAATGTATTGCCATGCTGCTTCACTTCCTCGAAGAAGCTGGCATTTCCGGTTCCAATCTGATGCTGAATACCCGCGGCGTTCCCGAAGACCGCAAGGATGCGGAAAATGCTTTGCGTGAACATTTTGCTCCCCACATTGATGAAATGTGCGAAGATTGCCGCAACCGTCTCCAGAGAAACGTATGGCGTATTCTTGACTGCAAACAGGAATGCTGCCAGAAGTTCATTGATGCCGCACCCGATGCCGCATCTCTCTTCGGTCAGGATTCCAGAGATTACTTCAACCGTGTTTGCGATATTCTGACTGCGCAGAATGTTCCGTTCCGTGTCGAACCCAGACTGGTTCGCGGTTTGGACTACTATGTGCACACGGTCTTTGAACTGACTCACCCCGCATTGGGCGGTCAGAACGCGATCGCAGGCGGCGGCAGATATCAGCTGTTGACACCTGGCTCAACCAAACCGATTCAGGGTGTTGGCTTTGCTGCCGGTATGGAACGTCTTTTGATTGTCCGTGATGCACTGAAAGCACCGGTTCCGCCGGTTGTCACACCGAAAGTGTTCCTGCTTTCACTTGGCGAACGTGCCATGGCATATCAGGAAGTTCTGGCGGCGAAACTGCGTCATCAGGGAATCTCCTGCTTCCTGGAATACGAAGCAAAGAGTATGAAATCCCAGATGCGTACTGCGGACCGTATCAAAGCGGAATATGTTTTGATCCTCGGGGACAACGAACTGGACAGCGGCATCGGCCAGTTGAAAGATATGAAGGACGGCAGTCAAAAAGAAGTGAAACTGGATGCCATTGAGAGTTGCTTCCAATGAAAGAGATTCATAACGTAAATATTGTGCACGAATTTCCGTTGCCGATACCGTTTGATATTCGTGCTGAATTGCCGGTAACGCCTGAAATTTCAGAGTTTGTCTGGAAGTCCCGCGAAACGGTGCGCAATATCCTCCATCACAAAGATAAGCGTATCCTGTTGCTCTGCGGCCCCTGTTCCATTGACAGTGTCCCTGCGGCGATTGAGTACGCTACGTTGTTCCGCACGATCAGGGATGAAGTTTCTGACGTCTTCTTCCCGGTGATGCGTGCTTATTTTGAAAAACCCCGTACAACCATTGGTTGGAAGGGCATGGTTTACGACCCCGACCTGGATACCTCTTTCCGTATTGAAAAAGGTTTGCGTCTGTCCCGTAAACTGTTGCTGGAACTGGCAAATCTTTCTCTGCCGGTTGCGACTGAAGTTCTGGAACCGATTATTCCCCAGTACATCGCAGATTTGATTTCCTGGGCATCTATCGGTGCAAGAACGTCCGAATCTCAGACACACCGTCAGCTCGCCAGCGGTCTTTCCATGCCGGTTGGTTTCAAAAACTCTACGGACGGATCGATTCCGGTTGCGGTGGATGCCATCCGCACGGCTTCCGCCAGTCACTCCTTCCTGGGTGTGATTGATGACGGTCGTACCGGTGTGTTTCAGACGCGCGGGAATCCGGACTGCCACCTTGTTTTGCGCGGCGGCATGAATTCCCCGAACTATCAGTCCGAACACATTGCTTTTGCCCGTGAACTGATGCGTCGTGAGAAAGTGAATCCTGCAATCGTGATCGACTGCAGTCACGCCAACTCCAAACGCAATCCTGCGAAACAGGGTGAAATCATGATGGATGTTCTGTGTCAGTTCAAGAATGGTGAAACTGCAATCCGCGGTGTTATGCTGGAAAGTTACATCAAGAACGGTAATCAGCCCATTGCCAAGAAAGGGCAGATGATCCCCGGACTTTCTGTAACTGACCCGTGCCTCGGCTGGCAGGAAACCAAAGATTTGATTCTGAAATCAGCTGAATTCTTGAGAAAAGGCTGATTGTTTTCAGACCACATACAGCGGAGGATATTGCAAAAAATTGCGTATCCTCCCTTTATTTCTTTAAAAAAGATCATCCGCAATTTGACTTAATGGGAAAAAGGTATTACATTACGCAAGAAAATCAGGCGAATAAAGGAGAAACAGTGTAATGAAAAAACTGCATTATTTTTTGACCCATCGAATCTGGACGTTTCAGATTTCCAAATTACCGAAACGTCAGGCTTTTCCTTTACAGATCTGCCGGGTGATTCTGCTGACATTGCGTTATTTTGTTAAAAACAAATGTACGCTCCATGCTTCCGCATTGACATTTTTCACTCTGCTGTCCATCGTACCCGTCGCCGGGATGTTGTTCGGGATTGCCAAGGGGTACGGTTATGATGAGATCCTGAAAGCCAAATTACTCGCAAGCATGGCGGGACAGCGTCAGGTCACGGAATGGATCATTCAATTTTCAGACAATGCTTTGACGAAGGCCAGCGGCGGATTGGTTGCCGGGGTCGGGATTATTGTTTTGATGTGGTCTGCACTGAAATTGTTGACCAGTATCGAAGCCTCTTTCAATGAGATCTGGGGGGTGAAACAGGGACGTTCCATGATGCGCAAAATCAGCGATTATTCGACTTTGCTGCTGTTATGTCCTCTGCTTCTTCTGATTGTTGCAACCAGTACGGCATTTTTTGTTACCCGGCTTCAGTCCTGGGGTAGTTCTCTGCCTTACGGTGACAGCATTTGGAATCATTTTATGGTTATTATTGCGAAATCCGTGCCATTTGTTCTTACCTGGGGTGCGTTTGCATTTCTTTATGTCTTTATTCCCAATACGAAAGTTTCGATTCGCGCAGGTGTCATTTCCGGCGCTGTTACCGGGTTGTTCTATACGATCTTGCAGTTCGGTTACATCTATGCTCAGAGATTTTTGACCGGATACAATGCTATTTACGGGAGTTTTGCTGCCGTCCCGTTCTTCCTCCTGTGGCTGCAGATCAGTTGGACTCTGATCCTGTTCGGTGCCCAGAGTGCGTTTGCCGTGCAGAACGTGCATGATTATGAATTATCCGCAGGGGAGACGGCAGATGAAAGCACGGAATACCGTCATCTTTGTGCTTTGCGCATTATGATTGAACTGGCACATGCGTTCAAAACAGGGCAGGGTGGTCTTACTGCCTCTCAACTTTCCGAAGGACTGGAAATCCCGATCCGAACCACACGGGCTGTGCTTTTTGATTTGTATACAATCAATGTTGCGACCCGGACGTTTTCCGACAGCAAAACAGAGGAACAGTGTCAGATTGCCGTTCCTCCGGATACATTGACGCCGATTGGATTATATTACAAACTCAATCGGAACGGTCACAGCGGATACAATTCAGATTCCCTGGATTTTGTGCGTAAACTTGCCGGTGAGATCCGGAAAGATGCGGAATGTTCGCCGAAGAACCTGCCGTTGTCGGAATTACCATCCTACATGGATAAAAATAAGGTATCATGATGTTGAAAAAATTACCTGAACTTCTTGCTCCAGCAGGGAATCCTTCCTGCGCTCTTGCCGCCTTTGATGCGGGTGCCGATGCTATTTATTGCGGATTGAAACAATTCAACGCCCGCGAAAGAACGGAAAATTTTTCCGATGAGGAAATGGATAAGATCATTGCTTATGCTCACAAAAACGGCAAAAAAGTTTATGTGACTCTTAATACCCTGATTAAAGAATCGGAACTGCCTGCTCTCGGCGAGACACTGGCGTTGTTGGAAGAACTGGCTCCCGATGCCTTGATCGTGCAGGATGCCGGTGTGCTTTATGCTGCAAAAAAATTCTTCCCCGGACTTACCATTCACGCATCCACACAGATGGGACTTCATAACTCCGCCGGGCTTGAATTTGCGGCACAGCATGATATCAAACGGGTGATTCTGGAACGTCAGGCCACATTGGTCGAACTGGAACGGATGATGAAACATTGTCCGCCCGGAGTGGAAACGGAAATGTTTATTCACGGTGCGTTGTGCTGCTGTATTTCCGGGACCTGTCTGCTTTCCAGCTGGCTTGGCGGATGGAGCGGAAATCGCGGCAAATGCAAACAGCCCTGCCGCAGACGGTATCATGCCGATGAAGGAAACGGATTTTTCCTTTCCGCACAGGATCTTTGTATGTTGGATGCGCTGCCCCGTATCATCAAAAGCGGAGTTTCTTCCCTCAAGATTGAAGGCAGATTACGCAGAAACGACTATGTTACTCACACCGTCCGGGCGTATCGTATGGCTCTGGATGCTGCCGCTGTATCCGATGAAGCATTCCGTGCAATCCTGCCGGAAGCTAAGGAAGAATTGGCAAAAAGCTGCGGCAGAAAATGGTCCGGTGGTTTCTATACGCCCGAATCCGCACGGGATTTGATCAAGTTCGATGCCCTTGGCGCATCCGGACTTCTTTCCGGTAAAGTGACGAATGTCAGTAGCGGCGGGTTTACTTTTTCTGCATCAAAACGGATCCATCTCGGCGATTTGATCCGGGTTCAGCCCCGCAGCGGCGATGAGGGCCCTGCCATTTCCGTTACCAGAATGTCGCGCGGCAATGAAAGTGTCCGCACCGTTCGCCCCGGTGAAACGGTATTTATTCATACAGATAAAGCGGTGATGCCCGGTTCTTTGGTGTATAAAACCGGCGAAAGTGAACTGGATTACAGTAAACGGCTTGCCGCTTTGACACCGCAGAAAGAACGTCTTGCGCTGCAGATTGAGATTGATCGGAATCATATTGGTATTCAATGCGGTACATTGAGCTGGAAAAAAGATTTGGAACTGGGGGAGGCGGCACGTCATCCGCTGACTTCTGACCGTTTGTGCGAAGAATTCAAGACTGCCAATTATGATACCCTGTCTGTCTCTTCCGTGACGGCTGACGTGACTGGCAACTTGTTCCTGCCTGCCAGTGTGTTGAAATCGATCCGTTTGGAATTCAAGGAGTTTTTGCTTGCCAATTATACGAACGATCTTTCATCTTCCGCGTTGTACCGGAAGCATTTGGAAGAGTATCAGCAGGCAATCCGAGAAATTCCGGTGGCCGGCAAAAAAGCGGTGGCGGAACATGCGGTGATTCTCCCGCGTAAACATCCCCATCCGCCTGGAAATGATTGGAAAATCATCCGCGAAATCAAAGATGCACCATCTCCCCATGAAGAATTGCTGTTGCCGTTCTTTATTCCGGAAACGGAATTGCAGAATGTCAAACAGGCAATTGCAGAGTTTGTGAAAAAAGGCGGTAAGACGGTTCGCATTACCTCACTTCACCATTTGACTATGCTGAAAGATTTCCCGGACTTGCATCTGAAAACATGTATGCCGCTGCCGGTTTGCAATTCTCTGGCTGTCCGTCTGCTCAAAGAATATGGTATCGAAAAGGTTCAGCTCTGGTTGGAATTGGAGAAAAAAGAATTGCAGTCTCTGGCTGAAATGTCCTGTCTTCCTGCGGAATTATACCGTTACGGCCGCCCCGTTCTGCTTGCGACCCGTGCACGTATTCCGGCAAAGGGAAAACTTACTGACGCCCGTGGTATGGTGTTTCAATTGGAGAAAGACGGCATGTTGACCAGTCTGCGTTCGGATAAAGTCTTTTCCATTCCGTCTGTTCGGGATTGCGCGGGCGAATTATGGGATTTGCGTGCTGCAAGATACGGCGAAAAGGATGCCGCCCCGTTTAATTTTGAGTACGAGTTGCGTTAAAATAGATCGCGTATTCTTTTTCACGCCGTTCCGAAATGTAACGCCAGACTTCTTCATCCCGGCGTAAAAAACGTTCCAGTGCGGAACGTGTCATGCCCTCCACCTTACCATATACGGAAACAGAATCCAGTACCAGTGCAAGGAAAAGGGGGTATGCCGTTCCCGTTAAAGATGGTATTTGTGCGGGGATCGCAAATGGTTCTGCCGGACAGCGCATTTCCAATGCCATGCGTTTGCGCAATTTATCAATGGCAATCTGCCGGTTTCTAGATTGGGAACGGGAATCCCGGCTTGTTACGGTGATACCGGTCGGGATATGCGTAATGCGTACGGCGGAAGAGGTCTTATTGACTTTCTGACCGCCATTCCCGCTGCCTTTATGAAAGTCCCATTTGATCTGAGGCATTAATGCTGCGTCATCGGCAGAAAGATATTCATTTCTGGAAGGCATTGGGAAATCATTCCTTTTTCAGAGGCAGGGAGAGAACGAGCAGTTTTTGCCGGTTTTTATGATCGACAGCAACAACATGCCATACTTTACTGGTCGAATCAACAAGCGTCCGGATCTGACATTTTTCATTCGCACCGGCATTCCATGAATCGGCTACATTGGACTTATATAATTGCTGCGCAACCTTCTTGCCCATGGCGTCGTTGGCGTTGACGATAAGGTAAGGCTTTTTGCTGTAATGCATGGAAAATTTCATAATCAGCCGATTACATACCAGTGCAACCGCTTCGTCAACAGTATAAGTGCGGACTTCATGCTGTTGAGGATTGCCGGTCAAACTTTCTTCCGGTTCCGGCTTATTACGATCGAACCAGTCTTCAATGGCCTGACAGGATACAGAAAGAAAAACCGCCGGAATAACTCCAGCGGTCAGAATCATAGTTTTCATGATTTTAAGCGGTGACATTTTTCCGCCTTTTTCCGCGCCGTTTCTTGCCGGAAGTTGAATCATTATCGTTATCGGAATCCGTATCATCGTCATCAAAATCTTCATCGACCTCAAACGCACTTACGTTACGCTTGGGGAGCAAGTCGAGATTGAGTTCAACGAGCGGGAAACACCATGCAAGGCGTCCGATTTCTTTTGTGCAATCCCAGGAAATATCTTCACCGGAACCCCCGGGAAGAACGGAAAGCGTGACAATGGAGCCATCTTTTGTATATTTTCTTGCGAGGATTTCATTGCTGCCCTGAAGTCTGCAGAGGACCTGACATCCATTCTGCAAACCGTCGGGGTAGGCAAGAAGATAACAGTTTTCGGGGAAAACATCAATAAAACGGTCATCGTTTTTCAAGGCAAAAGCAGACTTACGGCATGGGTGATAGAAAGTACGCTTTTCCGTACAGCAGGAACGGACATAAACAGGAGCCGATTCCAGTGCCGGGTCAAAACCTTTGAGCATGGAAGCCGGCATTACATTGACCTCATGGCGTTCTACTTTCTTTACCTCCATGTAAGGCGGCATCACCGGGAATTGCGGTGTGTACTGACCGTTAATGTCGCTGATATTGATTTTTGAGGAAGGTAAGAAAGGTTCAAGTACGGGTCTGATACGGGTTACCCACAAACGTCCGCTCATACTGGAGGTTTTACCGGATCTCCAGAAAATGATCGTACTGTGAGCGACCCCCATCATCTTTGCAAGTGCAGAGACATTGCCATAGTATTCCGTTGCACGGCCGATTGCTTCAAGAATATCAGCAGTAACTTTGACTGTTGAAGAGTGCCGTTCTTTCATTACTCTCTTTTCCGTCATAATCAGTCAACAAATGCTCCTCTGGAGTAGAAAATATTGAAGTAGTTTGTTTCCGGAGTTACAACCCATTCCGGAGTGAGGATGGGGCCGTAACCTGCGCCATAACCCTGCGGGTCATTGGGGCAGCCGGGGAGCGGGAAGGGGAATGTCAGAATTTCCACAACGCCGACAACTTCGCGGACAACGACGTAACCGACACCGGACAATACGCCGAACGTACATGCAGCGAGACCGCCTTCGTTGAAGTTGACTTCAAAAATACGGATAGGGAGTTCCAAAGCGCCGAAACCGACGTTGACGATACCGCGACCGAGTTTTCTGGTCATACGGTTCCAAAGGTTTTCATATCCTTCCGGCTGTTCAGGGGAAAGATTCAAATTCACTCCGCTACCTGTAGGCATAGCAGACAAATCAGCTGCTCCGATGGCGGTCAAAATTGCGGCGGCAATAAAAATTTTCTTCCAGATTTTCATGTCTTCTCCTTCAGTTGTTAAAAAAAATGAAAAAAATTGCAAAAAATTCAATTTCGGAATGGAAATTTCCAAAATTTAGATTATTAGTAATATATTCCATTTTTTCGTTCAATCAAGTCAAAAATGTGAAAAAATGCCGATAACTTTATATTTTTTCGGTTTTTTTTCAAAAAAAATCATAAATCAGGAGTGTTTTTATGAAAAAAACAACAAAAACGGAAACAAAAAAAGCAATGCCCGATTCCAGACACAGCCGTCTTACCCTCTTGAATCGCAATCATACCGAGTATCCCACCAACCCTGATGATGCCATCATTGAAACCTTTGACAACCAGTTCCCCAAACGGGATTACATCATTGAATTCGATTGCCCGGAATTTACCAGCCTCTGCCCTGTGACCGGTCAGCCGGACTTCGGGCACATCACCATCCGTTACATTGCAGACAAGCTGTGTGTGGAAAGTAAAGCATTGAAACTTTATCTGTTCTCTTTCCGTTCCTGCAACACGTTCCATGAAGAAGCGGTCAACCGCATTCTTACGGATCTTGTTGCTGCCTGCAAGCCCCGTTGGATGGAAGTAAAAGGTGTTTTTCGCCCCAGAGGTGGAATTTCTTTAACAATTACTGCTTCCGAGGGTGGAAATAAATAAAAGTTGTGCTATAATATATAGATGATTCTTTTTTCAACAATGAAGGACGTGTATTATGAAAAATGGCACAACTCAAATCGAGTTCATTGAAAACGGAAGTGTGACTTCTCCCGCAGGTTTTCTTGCGGCTGGTGTTGTCGCCGGTTTCAAGAAAAGTAAAAAAAGCGACTTTGCAATGTTGTTCTCTCAATCAGACTGCAACGCTGCAGGAACTTTTACCAGTAACCTTTTTCCGGCGGCTCCCGTTCAGCTCTGCCGTAAACGTATTGAAGAACGCGCAAAAATCCGTGCAGTTATCGTCAACAGCGGTGTTGCCAATGCCTGTACCGGAAAAGAAGGATACGAAAATTCCTGCAAATCTGCACAGGATGCAGCTGCTGTTCTCGGCCTGAATGAAAATAATATCCTTACCGCTTCCACCGGTCGTATCGGCGTTCAGCTGCCCATGGATATTCTTGCACGCGGTATCCGCATGGCGAAAGATGCACTCTCCGTCAATGGCGGTTTTGATGCTGCTCAAGCCATTATGACTACTGATACACAGCCGAAATCCGTTGCCGTAAAATTCGAACTCAATGGTAAAACTATCACCGTCGGCGGCATGACAAAAGGTGCCGGTATGATTGCTCCCGGCATGATCATATGCCGTCCCCACGCAACCATGCTGTGTTTCGTTACAACCGATGCCGATATTTCTGCTGATGATCTGACAGCTTTCCTTACCGGTTCTGTGGATCAGTCTTTCAATCGCATTACGGTTGATAATGATATGAGCACAAACGATACCTGTGTAGTTCTTGCCAACGGCGCCAGCGGAGTCACTATTAAAGCCGGCACACCGGAAGGTGATTTGTTCCAGAATGCCTTGAATGCTGTCACCGCCGCACTTGCCCGTGCCATGGTGATGGATGGCGAAGGTGTCACAAAATTCGTCGCGGTCGAAGTCAAAGGTGCGGCAAACGATCATGATGCCCGTCTTTGCGCCCGTGCTATTGCGGATTCCATGCTTTGCAAAACAGCCTGGTTCGGATGTGACCCCAACTGGGGACGTGTTCTTGCCGCTGCCGGTTATTCCGGAGCACAGTTCAACCCCGATATGGTAAATATGGATTATGATGAAATGGCAGTCGTACGCGGCGGTATGGATGCCGGAACTCCGGAAAGCACCCTTTGCGAAGTGATGAAACGCCGTGAATTCACCATTCATCTGAACCTCGGGGCAGGGGATGCAGAACACACGGTCTGGACCTCTGACATCAGTCATGAATATGTGACCATCAATGCAGATTATCATACTTGATTATAGAAGGATAAAGAAAGAATGAAAGATCTTGTAAAGAAAACGGAAGTTCTTATTGAAGCACTTCCCTACATTCAGCAATTCCACGGTGCAATTGCCGTAATCAAATTCGGCGGTTCCGCTATGGAAGATCCGCTGTTGACCCACAAAACAATGCGTGACATTGTTCTGTTGGAAGCTATCGGTATGAAGCCGGTTGTTGTACACGGCGGCGGCAAAGCCATCTCTGCACGTCTCCGCGAAATGCAGATTGAACCGAAGTTCATCAACGGCTTGCGCGTAACCGATGACAAGACCATTGATGTTGTGGATGATGTTCTGCACAATGTGACCAACGTTCAGCTTGTTGACGGTATCTTGCGTGCCGGCGGTAAAGGTGCATCCATTTCCGGTAAAAAATTGCTCCGTGCAAAGAAACTTTATACCAATGATAAAGAAACCGGCGAACAGCTGGATATCGGTTATGTCGGCGAAGTGGTTTCTGTTGACGTTGCTGCTATTCATGATGCTTTGCGTTTCAATGTGATCCCGGTTATCACTCCGCTTGCAACTGACTTCCACGGTCAGACCTACAACATCAATGCAGATACCGCAGCATGTGAAATTGCAAAAGCACTCAATGCGAAAAAACTGGTATTCCTCAGCGATGTTCCGGGTATCATGCGTGACCCGCAGGATGAAAGTTCTCTCATCAGCGTCATTCATACCTCTGAAGTTGCCAACCTTATTGCGGATGGTGTTCTTTCCGGTGGTATGCTCCCCAAAATTCAGAGCTGCGTCGGCTCTCTGGAAAGCGGTGTCTCCCAGGTCCACATGGTCGATGGACGTCAGCCCCATTCCCTGCTGCTGGAAATTTTTACGACATCCGGCGTAGGCACACAGATCATTAAAGGTTGATGTTATCATGAAACTGCAAATTCTCGGATCCGCAGCGGCAGAAGGTGTGCCGGGATATTTCTGTGAATGTCCCATTTGTATCGAAGCACGTACAAATAAAGGCAGAAATCTCCGCAGAAGGACATCCTATCTGCTGGATGACGATACCCTGATTGACTGCGGTCCGGACTTTGCACGTCAGCGCGATGAATTCCAGATTCAGACTTTGAAACTGAAACGGGTATTGTTTACACATGCCCATAAAGATCATCTGGATGTTTATCCCTTCCTGATCCGTCAGAAGCGGTACAGCGTGGTTCATACGCCATTGACGATCATTGGTGATACTGCACCGCTGGAACGAATCCACAACGAAACAGGGTGTACCTTTGAAGAAATGTTTTTGAATGCCGTCCACATTTCTCCGGGCGAAACTGTTCAGGATGATGACCTGACGATTTTTGCTTTACGTGCGGCGCACCCTGTTGAAACCACACCTTTGAATTATTTCCTTACCCGTAACGGCAAAACGCTCCTGATTCAGAACGATTCCGGCTGGTGGTCCGAAGAATCCTGGAAAATGGCTGCCGATTACGGTAAAAAAGCCGATATGCTTATTCTGGAATCCACAACCGCATTCGGGCGTCCGGACTTTGATGCACATCATCTCGGTGCCAATGCCACGCTGCGTTTCCGGGATAAGTTATTGGAGCTTGGCGTGATTGATGAACAGACGGTATGTATTGTCAATCACTTCTCTCATCACGGCGATCCCCGTCAGGATCGATTGGAATCCTTTTTCCTTCCCCACAAGATCACGCCTGCCTATGATGGCATGGTGGTTGAGATCTGACAGAAAAAACACAAAAAACTCTGAAATACCATTTGCAATTTAATATTGCAGTGTTATATTTTACGATATCGACCTGTTAAATTTAACATAAAGGAGAAAAACTAATGGGTTACTTGATCCAAAGTGAATGTGATGCCCGTATGGCAAACGTCCGCAAGATCCTCGAAGCAAAAAATCTGGATCTCGCTCTTGTTTATTATGATGAACTCAATATCGCCAATGGCTGGTACCTCACCGGATGGTGTCCCCAGTTCGAAAGCGGTGCTGTTCTCGTTCCCCGCAATGGCACACCTCTGCTGCTCGGCGGTCCCGAAAGTGAACCGTTCGCAAAACAGGACAGCGCCGTCAAAGAAACAAGAAACTTCCCCGTCTTCATGGTTCCGGACGAAGAATATCCTGCTGCTACTATTATCGACTTCCCGAAACTGTTTGCTGAATTGAATCAGACAATCGGTACTGTCAAACGTATCGGTATTGTCGGTGCTGATCAGATGCCTTACGGTTGCCGTATGCAGATCGAAGCCGGTTTCCAGGGCGTTGAAATCGTTGATATTACCGATGATTACCTGCGTCTGCGCCACATCAAATCCACCTGGGAAATTGAACAGATGCGCGCGGCATTCAAACTGGCTGACCTCAGCTACGATGCAATGAAAGAAATGATCCAGGTCGGCAACACAGAAATTCAGGTTGCTGCAGCCGGTGAATATGCAGCACGCAGCCGTGGTGCTACCGGTTTCGGTTTCACAGCTATCGTCGGCAGCGGTATCCGCGGTAATGCCGTCGTTCCCACCGCTACTACAAAAGTCATGCAGGATGGCGAACTTGTGATGATCGGTCTTTCTCCGAAAGTCCAGGGCTGCACCGGTGTGATGGGCGATGCACTCCCTGTCAATGGTAAATATTCTGCAAAACAGATCGAATGCATGAAATATCTGCGTGAAGCATTCTGCCTGACAAAGGACATGCTCAAAGTCGGTCTTTCCGGTAAGGAAATTGATGCTCCCGCACGTGCATACTTCAAGAAACACGGTTTTGAAAAATATCTGGTCTGCCCCTTCGTTCACACCATCGGTTTGAATGAAGCAGAAGCTCCCTTCTTCGGGCCCAACAGTGTTGACGTGCTGGTTCCCGGCATGACTGTTTGCGTTGACGTCAGCTTCTTCGGTCATCCGGAATTTAACGGTGTCCGTATTGAAACAGGTTATGAAATCACTGAAAACGGCGCAGTGCCGTTCAGCACGAAGATGGATAAACTCCACACCGATTTGGATAATTTCTAATCGGATACGGTATCAAGAAGATTTCAGAAGAGCCGGAAGCCCTCAAAAAGCTTCCGGCTTTTTTTTAGTCTGCGTAATCGTCAATTTTGCCATCGTGCAGATAACGTTTTGTTTCTGCGGCAATGACTTTATGCAATACAAAGAGGGAGATAATATTAGGAATTGCCATCAATCCGTTGGCAATATCGGAGAAGTTCCATACAATTTCCAGTTTTGTGACGGCACCGAAATAGACCGCTGCAATAAAAATCAAACGGTATACAAAAAGTGCTTTCTTTCCGCCAAGATAATGAATCGCCTGTTCGCCGTAACAGAACCAGCCGAGAACCGTAGTGCAGGCAAAAATCGCAAGGGCAATCGTCAAAATGGATAATCCGGAGAACGGGAGAACATTGAATGCTGTCTTGGTCAATTCCTGTGCCTGGAATTTGCTGAAATCAACACCCCCGCAATTACCGTAGGTAAAAAGCATGGCGGAAACAATGGTGATACCGGTAATGGCACAAATGCATACGGTATCCCAGAAAGTTCCTGTGGAGGAAATCAATGCCTGACGAACAGGATTCCGTGTCTGCGCTGCCGCTGCAATAATAGGAGCAGACCCCAGCCCGGATTCATTGGAGAACAAGCCGCGGGCAATCCCGTAACGCATGGCAAGCATGATAACGGTTCCTGTGAAACCGCCGGTAACGGAACGCAGACTGAATGCTTCCGTCACGATCAACTGAATCGCAGGCAGAATCATATCCCGGCAGATAAAAAGAATAACGAAACAGCTGATCACATAGAAGACCGCCATAACCGGAACCAGAGCGGAACAGATACGGGAAATCACCTTGAGTCCGCCGAATACTGCCAGTGCAATGAACAAGGTTTCACCGATACCGGTCACCCACTGCGGGACGCCGAATGCTTCGTATGTAAATGTGGAAACCGCATTACTCTGTGCCAGATTCCCCACACCGAAACTTGCGCCGACTGTGAATATGGCAAACAGAACTGCCAGCCATTTATTCTTCATTCCTTTTTCGATGGCATACATAGGACCGCCATGGAATTGACCATCGGGAGATTGTACGCGATATTTCAGAGAAAGCAAACTTTCGCCATACTTCGTCGCAATCCCGAAAATCCCGCATATCCAACACCAGAAAACTGCACCGGGGCCGCCGAGAACAATAGCCGTTGCAACCCCGATAATATTACCGGTCCCGATCGTTGCCGCCAGTGCAATGGAAAGAGCCCCGAAGTTGGAAATCATACCGGAACTGTTATGATCGTTTTTGATGGAGAGTTTAATTCCCAGCGGAATATAACGCTGAATAAATTTCAGGCGGAAGGTGAGGAAGATATGAACCCCGACTAACATAAAAAGTAAAGGCGGGCCCCAGAGGAACTTGTTGAAATCAGCAATAAAATTAGCAATCGTTTCCATAGTATATTCTTTCTTTTTTGAAGTAAAATAATCAATCCTGTTAATATACTGCATAAATACAGATATTTCAAGCAAGCTTTCGATATTTTTATAACGATATATTTGGATTGAATGGAAATATACTTGATTTTCTGCTGAAATGTTGTATATTACTTGTTTTAGTAAAAAATTAAAACAAACTTATATATGGCAAATATGAGCAATACAGAAAAAACAGATTGGGACAGGTATTATCGTAAACCGTTCCCAACGGCATTGTGTCTGCGTCGGATTACGTCCGGCAGGCTTGTCCGTGCATTGAAAGCCCAATCCTGTTTTTCATTGGAACAACCTCCTTTGCGTATATTGGAATTCGGTGGAGGCAACAGCTCTTTTGCCCATGCCGTAACAACAAATTTTTCTTGTGACCGTTATGTTGTTGCCGATACCAATGCCGCCGGTGTAGAACTGTTCAAACAGCAGAAATTATCCTGTCCGTCTGATGGCATGATGCATGATGTATTGCAAGCTCCGCCGGAGAAAGACTTTGATTTCGTATTCAGTGCCGGATTGATTGAACATTTTTCACCGGAACAGACCGCATTAGCTGTACAGAATCATTTTGCCGCATTAAAGCCGGGCGGAATTGCTGCGTTTCTTTTTCCTGCGGATTCCACGTTGTATTGGACTGTCCGGAAATTTGCCGAGCTGTCCCGATGCTGGCACTTTCCGGATGAACGTCCGTTGACTGCTCACGAAGTAAAATCGGCTGCCGGAAATCAGACCTTGCTTCATTCCGAATGGATCCGGTGTATTTTATTGACTCAGATGCTTATGATTTTCAGAAAGGATAATTGATGAATCAGACTACCTTGCGCATTTATGAAACATTTGCCAGCATTCAAGGGGAATCCTCTTATGCCGGGAAGCCCTGCTTTTTTATCCGTCTCGCCGGATGTCAGCTGAACTGCCGCTGGTGTGATACCCGCAAGGCTCGCAGTTTTGATTCCGGTTCGGAAATGACCATTGCACAGTTGCTCGATCTGGCAAAAGATGCGGTAATCCCTCTGGTTGAAATTACCGGCGGCGAACCTTTGATGCAGAAAAACGTGGTTGTCCTTGCCCAGGCTCTTCTGGATGCCGGGTATACTGTTCTGATGGAAACAAACGGCGCAGCCGATTGCAGTGTTTTGCCGGATGGTGTGATCCGGATCATTGACATGAAAACGCCGTCAAGCGGAGAAGATCAAGCCATGTTGAAATCGAATTTCCGGAATGTCAGATCTTGCGATGAAGTCAAATTTGTCATCGAAGATCGTCGCGACTATGATTTCTCCGTACAGGCGTTGAGAGAATTCGATCTGGAAAATCGGGCAGGGCACGTGTTGTTCAGTCCGGCCGCCGGGACAATGGACAGTGCGGAATTGGTCAAGTGGATTTTGGAAGATCATCTGAATGTACGAATTAATTTACAATTTCATAAAATCATCTGGGGCGCAGAAGCGGAAGGAGTTTAAGCAATCATGGAAAAACAGAAAGCAGTTGTATTGTTGAGCGGCGGTTTGGATTCCGCCACATGTCTTGCCATTGCACAGAGTGAAAATTTTGATGTTTATGGCGTGACGTTTGATTATGGACAGCGTCACAATGTGGAACTTGCCGCTGCAAAACGCATTGCCGACCGTGCCGGTATTCCGCTGATGACGATCCGGTTCGATATGCGTCTCTGGGGCGGTTCCGCTTTGACATCGGATGAGATCGATGTGCCGCAAGGGGAGGGCGGATTTCATGAGACGGCGCCTGTGACGTATGTCCCTGCCCGGAATTTGATCTTTTTATCCTTCGGCGTTTCTTATGCGGAAACATTGGGTGCGAAAGATATTTTTATCGGGGTGAATTCATTGGATTATTCCGGCTATCCCGATTGTCGCGATGCATTTGTGAAAGCATTTCAGCGTACTGCAACCTTGGGAACCAAAGCCATTGATGAAAATTGGGAATTCAATATCCATGCGCCGCTTCAGTTTATGAAGAAGTCTGAAATCATTCAGCGCGGCTTGGATTTAGGCGTGGATTACGGTCTGACACACAGCTGTTACAATCCGGATGCAGAAGGGTATCCGTGTGAGAAATGTGACAGCTGCACCTTGCGTATTCGTGCCTTCGAAGAGCTGGGTATGCGTGACCCCGCATTGCGCTGAAAATAAGAAAAAAACGTGAAAGTGTTGATTTTGACTTGAAAAAATCACAAACACGCTTTATATTATAGGCTTAACAATAACAAATGAATGGTAAACTGCCATTCAGAAATAATAACATTTGTACCTGACAATCAGGAGAGTATTATGATCAACAAGAAAAATCTGGTGTTTCTCGGTCCTCCGGGAGCCGGTAAAGGAACTCTGTCTGCTCCGTTGATGGAAGCAGAAAAACTTGCACACATTTCCACCGGGGATATTCTGCGCGGCGAAATCGCTGCCGGTACAGAACTCGGTAAATCCGCAAAAGCCTGCATGGATGCCGGTAAACTCGTTCCCGATGACGTCGTCGCCGGAATGGTTGCCAATAAACTTTCTTCCCCCGAATGTGCCGATGGTTTCATTCTCGACGGTTTCCCCCGTACCGTTGCCCAGGCTGAATTGCTGAAGAAAGAACTGGAAAAAATCGGCAGCAAACTTGATGCTGTTGTGCTTTTTGATGCTCCGGAAGAACTTCTTCTTCAGCGCCTCACAGCACGTATCATGTGCCGCAAATGCAACACCGGTTACAACAAGATTTTCTGCCCGCCGAAAGTCGAAGGCGTTTGTGATGCTTGCGGTGGCGAACTCTATCAGCGCAGCGATGACTCTCTGGAAACAGCTCAGAACCGTTTGAAAGTCTATCGCGAACAGACAGCTCCGCTGATCGATTTCTATACAGCAGCCGGTCTGTTGGTTACAATTGATTCTTCTCTTCCCAAAGATGAAGGATACGCCGCTCTCTGCGCCGTATTGCAATAAGTCATGGCCCGTCGCGATTTTATAATTCATACTCCCGATGAGATCGAACGGATCCGTGTTGCCGCCCGGATGACTGCCATTGCCAGAGATCAGATCGCTGAGCAGGTGCGTCCCGGTATGACAACAAAAGAACTGGACGATCTCGCCGGTGCTATTATTAAAGCATCCGGGGGTGTTTCTGCATTCCGCGGGTATCATGGATATCCCGGCAATGTATGTATCTCTGTGAACGACGAAGTCGTACACGGGATTGGTAATCCTCATCGGATTCTCAACGAAGGCGACGTTGTAAGCCTTGATGTGGGAATTCAGTATAATGGAGCCATGGGCGACACTGCCAAAACCGTATATGTGGGAACCGAAATGCCTGCCGCGGAGAAACGTCTTCTGGAAGGAACACGTCTTGCGCTTGAAGCAGGGATCAAAGCTGCAAAAAATGGAGCTTTCGTTCGCGATATCTCCAAAGCAGTGGAACGGGTTGCAAAAGAACATTCTCTTGGCGTCGTCAGAGATTTTGTTGGACATGGCTGCGGTATTGCACTCCATGAGCCGCCCGAAGTTCCCAACTTTGCTTCCGCGGTAAAAGGCCCACGCCTTGTACCCGGTATGGTACTTTGTATTGAACCGATGTTAAATCTTGGTTCATATAAAATTTACGTAGAAAAGGACCAGTGGACGGTCCGTACGGCGGACGGTGCAAAGTCTGCCCATTTTGAACACATGATATTAATTACAGAAGGACAAGTGGAGGTATTGACCCGTGTCTAAAGAGACGAAAGACGTGATCCGGCTGGAAGGAGTTGTAAAAGAACTGCTTCCGAACACCATGTTCCGTGTGGAACTGCAGAACAAGCATTGTGTTCTTGCGCATATCAGCGGAAAAATGCGGTTGAATTTCATCCGTATTCTCCCCGGTGACACCGTTACATTGGAAATGTCACCCTATGATTTGACAAAAGGCAGAATCGTATTCCGTCAGAAGTAATTACGGATTGATCCTCCCGGATTCTTTAACCCGTCAGCGTGAAATACTTTCCGTTGGCGGGTTTTGTTTGTTTTTCCGGGTAAAAAAATCGGTTGTAATTCTGTTTTTCTTCAGTTAGTTAAAACGAATTGAAGTAATTGTTTTTTTGGACTTCGATATTTTTTTCATTATTTTAGAATTTTGATTTGACTTTTTGAAATTATGTGATATGTTATATGAGAGTAGGGAAGTGTATTTTAAAAAGACATTTCATCTACTTGAAAATGAAATTTTTCTAAAACAATTTAACCGATTGATGTTTAACAATTATAACAAAGAAAGATGAGGTGTACGGAGCAGGGTAACTGCAATAAAAGAATTTGGCACCGCAGGTATTTATGCGGTATTCATTGTTTTTTATACTAAACGAACACTAATATTTGAAGGTAGAAACAAAAAATGTGTTGCAAAAAATTATCAGAAGCTGCTGCCGAAAAATTCGCAGAATTGGATGCGTTTATTGACGGTCTCGGCATTGATCGGGCAGATGAACGCCGTCGTGGACGTTTGATCCAGGTTCTTCATCGCGCACAAGCCATTTTCGGGTATCTTCCCCGCGAAGTACAGATTCACGTTGCTCAAAAGCTGGCTCTCGCAGAAGCTCATGTTTCCGGTGTTGTTAGCTTTTATAACTACTTCTCCACTGAACCCAAAGGTAAATACGTTGTTGACGTTTGCCTCGGTACCGCTTGCTACGTGAAAGGCGCAGAAAAAGTTATCCAGGAACTCGAACGTGTTCTCGGTATCAAAGCTGATACAAACCCGACTCCCGACGGTTTGTTCTCCCTCAACGCACTTCGTTGCGTTGGTGCCTGCGGACTTGCACCGGTTATGATGGTGAACGGTAAAGTTTATGGTAAAGTCACCCCGGCTAAAGCCGTTGAAATTGTTAACGAATACAAAGCTAAAGGTTGATTCCATGGATAAAATTAATTCTCAGGCAGCTTTGCTCGATTTTTACAATGCCTGTAAAGGTAAACTTGTTCTGCGCGAAACTGCTGAACATGATATCAAATCTGCAAAAAAAGAACTCCTCTGCTGCGGCGGTACCGGTTGCCATGCTTCCAATGCTGCAGAATTGATGGATAATCTCAGAAAATACATCGCTGAAAACGGTTTGGAAAATGACGTGAAAGTCGTTCAGACCGGTTGCTTCGGTTTCTGTGCACAGGGGCCGATCGTCAAGGTCATGCCTGACAACGTCTTCTACGTTCAGGTCACTCCCGATGATGCAAAAGAAATCGTCGAAAAACACGTTGTCGGCAAAGAATTGGTCGAACGCCTCCTCTTCGTTGAACCTGCAATCAACGAACGCATTCATGACTATGCAAAGATGGCTTTCTATGCAAAACAGCAGCGTATCGCTCTGCGTAACTGCGGTTTGCTCGATCCGGAAGACATCACAGAATACATCGCAAACAAAGGTTACCAGGCTCTCGCAAAATGTCTCTTCAGCATGAAACGCGAAGAAGTCGTTCAGGAAGTTCTCAACTCCGGTCTTTGCGGACGCGGTGGTGCCGGCTTCCCCACTGGTTTGAAATGGAAAATCGCTGCCGGTGTTCAGGCTGATGAAAAATACATCGTCTGTAACGCTGACGAAGGTGACCCCGGTGCGTTCATGGACCGCTCCATCATGGAAGGTGACCCGAACACAGTTATCGAAGCTATGGCGATCGGTGCTTATGCTATCGGCGCACAGAGCGGTTTGGTTTACATCCGTGCTGAATATCCTCTCGCAGTTGCCCGTTTGCAGAAAGCAATCGAAGAAGCTCGCGAACTCGGTCTCCTCGGCAAAAACATCATGGGTACAGACTTCTGCTTCGATATCGAAATCAAACTCGGTGCCGGTGCATTCGTCTGCGGTGAAGAAACTGCTCTGATCCACTCCATGGAAGGTATGCGCGGTGAGCCCACAACGAAACCTCCGTTCCCCGCTAACATCGGTGGCGGTTACTGGGGCTGCTCCACAAACGTGAACAACGTTGAAACATACGCTATGGTTCCCGTTATCATCCTCAACGGCGCAAAATGGTATGCCGGTATCGGTAACTGGAATGCAGAATTCGATGCCAACGGCAACTGGGTAAAGACCATCAGCGGTAACTCCGGTACAAAGGTTTTCGCTCTCGCCGGTCAGATCAACAACGTGGGTCTCGTTGAAGTTCCCATGGGTACAACTCTCCGTGAAATCATTTACGAAATCGGGGGTGGTATCTCCGGCGGTCGTGAATTCAAAGCCGTGCAGACCGGTGGTCCCTCCGGCGGTTGTATCACAAAAGAAAACCTCGATACTCCGATCGACTACGCTAACCTCGGCAAAATCGGCTCCATGATGGGTTCCGGCGGTATGATCGTTCTTTCTGATAAAGACTGCATGCCCGCTATGGCTAAGTTCTATCTGGACTTCACAAAAGACGAATCCTGCGGTAAGTGCACACCCTGCCGTATCGGTACACGCCGTATGCTCGAAATGCTCGAAAAGATTTGCGACGGTAACGGCACAGAAGAAATGCTGGTCGAACTGGAAGAACTGGCAAAAACAATCACTGATACTGCTCTCTGCGGTCTCGGTCAGACAGCTCCCAACCCGATCCTCAGCACACTGCGTTACTTCAAGGACGAATACATTGCACACGTCCGCGACAAGAAATGCCCTGCCGGTACATGCCAGAAGCTGTACAACCTCACCATTACAGATGCCTGTATCGGTTGTACAAAATGTAAACGTTTCTGCCCCATCGGTGCTATCGAAGGCGAACTGAAACAGAAGCATGTGATCGACGTCAAGAAGTGCATCAAGTGCGGTGCCTGTATTGACGGCTGCCCGAAGAAAGCCATTGTAAAAGAATGAGTGTGACACGATGAACAAAGTCAATCTTACTATTAACGGAAAATCTGTTTCCGTACCTGCCGGTTCCACAATCCTTGATGCTGCTAAAGAGCTCAACATCCAGATCCCGACACTTTGCTATTGCGACAAACTCGGCGGCTGTGGAATTTCCAACAAACCCGCTTCCTGCCGTATTTGCGTAGTCGAAGTTGAAAAACGCAGAAACCTCGCTCCCGCCTGTGCTACTCCTGTTATGGAAGGCATGGTCGTTCATACCAATACACAGCGCGCTCTCAAAGCACGCCGCACCATCCTGGAACTCATGCTGTCCGACCATCCGCAGGATTGCTTGACATGCGCAAAGAACCAGGATTGCGATCTGCAGAAGCTCGCTTCTGAATTCGGTATCAGCAAAATCGAATTCTCCGGCAGCGTCAACAAATTTGATGTTGATGATTCCAGCGAAGCTATCATGCGCGACCTCTCCAAATGTATCATGTGCCGTCGCTGCGAAACTGTCTGTAACAAAGTTCAGACTGTCGGTGCTCTCACAGGTAATGGCCGTGGTTTCAGTGCTAAAGTTGGCACAGCCAGCATGATTCCTCTCGCCGAAACATCCTGTACTTTCTGCGGTCAGTGCGTTAACGTCTGCCCCGTCGGTGCAATTGTCGGTATGAGCTATGTGAAAAAAGTCTGGGCTGCAATCAACAATCCTGCTAAGACTGTTATCGTTCAGACTGCTCCTGCAGTCCGCGTTGCTGTCGGTCAGGAATTTGGTTTCGAACCCGGTAAATCCATCACAAAGAAACTGGTTGCCGGTCTCCGCGCTCTCGGTTTTGATAAAGTCTTCGACACCAACTTCTCCGCTGACCTGACCATCATGGAAGAAGGTCACGAAATCGTCGAACGCATCAAAGAAAACAAGAATCTCCCGATTCTCACATCTTGCTGCCCGGGCTGGATCAACTTCATCGAACACAACTATCCGGATCTGCTCCACATCCCGTCCAGCTGCAAATCTCCGCAGCAGATGTTCGGTGCAATCGCCAAGTCTTACTACGCAGAAAAGATCGGCGTGAAACCGGAAGATATCATCGTTGTTTCCATCATGCCCTGCCAGGCTAAGAAATACGAAGCAGCCCGTCCTGAGTTCGCTCCCAATGGCGTCCGTGACGTTGACTACGTTGTTACAACTCGCGAACTCTGCAAGATGTTCCGCGAAGCCGGTATCAACCTCGCTAACATGGAAGATGAAGAATTTGACAGCCCGCTCGGTCTCTCCTCCGGTGCTGCTGACATCTTCGGTGTTACCGGTGGTGTTCTCGAAGCTGCCTGCCGCAGCGTCTACTACATGATCAACGGCAAAAACCTCGAAGGCGATGCTATCAACTTCCGCGCTGTCCGCGGTCTTGATGGCGTGAAAGAAGCTATGGTCGAAATCGCTCCCGGCAAGACAATCCGTGTTGCCGCTTGCTCCGGTCTCGGTAATGCCCGTAAAGTTCTGGATATGGTCCGTCAGGATCCCAATCGTTTCCAGGCTATCGAAATCATGGCTTGCCCCGGCGGCTGTATCAATGGTGGCGGTCAGCCCTTCCTCCATGGTCAGTCCGACCTGCTCGAAAAGCGCATGAAAGGTATCTATACTGAAGATGAAAGCAAGACTCTGCGTCTTTCTCACGAAAACGCAGACATCCAGACTCTCTACAAAGAATATCTGGGTGAACCCGGCAGTGAAAAAGCACATCACCTGCTTCACACTACCTACCATCAGAAGTAAGATGATTCTCGTACCGGCAGCAATGCCGGTATAAATAAAAATCCCGTTGAAACAGTTTGAACGCCGTTTCAGCGGGATTTTTTATTGTTTGAATGAATGTTTTTTATGCAAGGAGACCTTTGGTCACATCTTCATAAAGCATTTCCGATGCATAATCACGGAATGCCCCCATGTTTGCCAGCGTATCATATTGACTTGTTCCGTTATCGCCGAAGCAGATGGTAATATCGGAATTCTTAACGCCCTGAACTTTGATTACATTTATGCCATCGCTGTAAGTGGTTGTTTCTGTATCCCAATTTTCCATGGAACCGCTTTCCAGCCAGAGCGTGACTTTTCCGCCATTCAACTGTTCGACAATATCAATACCCCAGTCGTTGCAGAATGTGAAAATATCATCTCCGCCACCGCCATGGAGCCGGTCATTACCAATGCCGCCGATGATGATATCGGCATTTACGCCACCGATAATCCGGTCATTGCCGGCATCACCAAAGAGTGTGTTGCTGCCATTATTTGCCCAGATGGTGTCGTTACCAAGACCGCCGTAGATTTTGACGCCGTCTCCAATATAAGCGAAACGCTGACTGGTCATATCGATAACATCATCGCCAAGTCCGGCACGGATTTCATTGATTTGAGCGATGCGGGCTTGTTGTTCTGCAACCGTGCCGGGCAGAGCGGTGTAAATATCATCCACAAACAATGCATCGCCATTGACATCATCGGTCATCAGCAGAATATTAGCATCTGTTGAGCCTTCGAAAATATCTGCCAGTATATTTTTTCCAGTAAGAGCGACCTGTTCATTTGTCCCGCTCCAATTGGAGTGATTGCCGGAGTGCTGTGCCACGTAGCCGGACTTCCATTTGCCGGATGCCTTGGCAAAGAACATATCGGTATTGCCGTTTGCTTCTGAAATAAATTTTTCTACCGCAAGATTACCGTTTGCAATAAATTGCTCCTCATTGGAAAGTCCTTCGCCAATGGCTTTCACCCGCCATTGCCAGACACCGGCAGGTAAATCGAAGAAATCAACTTTATTGGAAAGGGTTTCCAAACGGATTACATTTGCAAAATTATCCTGCGAATATTCCACAATATATTTTGATACACCGGGAACGGCATCCCAGCTTACGCCTTCAGTACTGCCGGAAAGGTTGCCCGGGGAAACCGTTTTTGATACCATAAAGGAGTAAGGCAGATCTTCAACCGGAGAAGCACACTGAATACCGATATAGATATCCTGATCAATGCGATCCGTTTCAATATGCCATTTTCCATCGGACAATGCAACCATTTCCAGTTTCTCACCGAATCGATCACAGCAGTTTATTTGCAATGATCCGTCTTTTACCGCCTGTGCCGTTTGTGCATCAACGGTCAGGATAAGTGAAACGGTCTGCGGATTTTCTGCAGGAAGAGTGAATTTGAAGAAGTCCGCACTGTCTCCTGATCCTACCCAGTTTTCAATGGTGGTGTCAAATGCTGTACTGTTTTTAATCGATGCCAACTCGCGGGTGTCGTCGCTGTTATCAATCAACGGATACAGTGTTTGCAGTGCAGATGCGCTCAAAACGTAATCCGAATTGAACTGACCTTCGCCCTTGTCGATGGAGTCCACCGTGACAAAATAGTTGCCGCTTTCGAGATAAATATTGTCGATGTAAGCAGTTCCGTTTGTTTCGATTTGTTTTTCTTCAATAACAGTGCCATTCATTTCGCAAATTTTGAGAATTGCATCATATGCATCGCCCTGCAGACGGATGGCGTAACGGTCTGCTGTTTTGATTTGCAGCAGATAACTGTGTGCTTCATTGCGGAATCCGATCCAGTCGTGGATCGCTTCCCCATTGACTACCAGAATATCCTTGTTTTGAACGTTGTCTTCAAAAATATCAAAACTTAACTCAAAACTGTAATCGGTATTATATTTTCCTGCACCGTCATCCGGAGATGCAACTTGAACATAGAAATTGTTTTTGATCGACAACTGTTCAAAAAGTACAGTATCTGCCGTGTATTTTCCGCTGGTTACAGTCAAAGTCTTGATGCAGTCATATTCACCGTCAGCACTGTTCTGAACATAGATGTTGAGTTTGACATCGGACTCAAATACGGTACCGCTTTTGATTGTAATGGCGAGTTCCCCGCCGTCATCAGTCATATACTCATAGACGGCATCTTTATTGCAGAAGCCGACTTCCCCCTCAAGAATTTCAGTATAAACGCCTTCAACCAGATACATGTCATCCGGATCATCTCCGACGGAAATGATTTCACGGTCTTTCTGTTCCATGGAAAATACCTCGCCGGAAAGTTCAAGCGTAATATCATAAGCGGAGCTGGTATTTTCTGCTCTTATCCATTCCCAGAAATAATCGCCGTGATCCAACAGAATTTCTGATATGGGATTTTTCAATACGCCGTTGACAACTGTCAGAGTGAAGATATCATTTTCTTTCTGTTCGACAATGATGCTGTCATTCTCTTCGCCTACTTTGACCAAATCATTGCGGATGAGTGTTAAAGAACCGGTAAAGTTCTGCAGATCAATACCGTTCAGATTGTAAAATCCGTCATTCAAAGAAAAGACCTGACTGCGTGCAGAACTGGTATTTGCAGTAATATTAAGTGTCTGTTCGTCATGGAACAATACATCAATTTCCTGTTCTTCGCTCCATGAACCAATGGCTTTGCCGTCGCTGCCGATGGCAATGACGCGGTAAGCATATTCACCGGGAGTAACACTCAAAACATAAGAGGTGTTTTGAATGTTGTTTACATAAACACCGCCTGTTTCCCAATCGCCTTCCAATGCATAATGCAAGACATATGAAACGGCACCCTCAACAGCCTGCCAGGAAATCGTTTGCTTTTGGCAATTTTCCGATTTCATTGCAGTAAACAGGATTTCATCCGTATCATCGGCGAAGGTACTTTCCTCCTCATTGTTTTTCACCGAAACACCATCAAGATCCGTTTCCTGCGTAACAGAGAGATACAAACTTGAGGGATTGTCCCGCAATTCGTCTGTGACAGTAATCACGGCCTGAAGCGTAACGCTTGAGTTCCCTTTGATCTCAATACCGCTGCCGGAAGCAAGCACTTCGGCTATATTGGAGGTATTGCCGTAATAACTGTTATCGTCATCAATAGAATTATTATTGGTGTAATCCAATATTTCCCATTGGAACGCAGTACTTTCAGCACCGGTGTTTGTAATGGTGATATAAGCGGTAACCGTATCGGTGTTATCTGCATTGTAAGCCAATTCCCAGGAACATTCCAACTCTGCATCCTGCCGGGCGAGAAAAACTTCCACCTCATTGCTTTCTGCTATACTTCCGGCATTGGAACTTGCGGCAGAAATATAAAAACGGTATTGCGCGTTATGGCGGAATTCTTCCGGAATTTCCCAGATAAACTCACCGTTGTCTGTTTCTTCCAGATAAGCAATGATGCCGGAATAAGGATCGGCTCCAGGCTCCGTTGAAATTTCTTCTGCAAAAAGACGTATCACGGTGGTGTCGTCTTTGGAACCGGTAACCGCAGTATAACGGAACTTGATTGCGGTATCTGTCTGTTCAAGGATTTCCAGTTCCGTTACAAACTTTTCATCCTGCAATGCGTTCATATAAATACCACCGCTGTTTTGGCTGTCACCCAGGAGTTCAAGGGTCCAGTTACCGGCATCCGGCGTATCCAACAGCAATTCGTAGTAATTATGGGTAAATTCCTTAACCGTCACGACATTTCCGGCATTTTCCGCAGTATAAACGGTAATTGTTTCTCCGTTGTTATGAGTGAGTCGCCAATTGCTGTCTGCAAGAGTATATTCTGCAACGACCTGGATCGTGACAAGTCCGGATTCACTGCATTGTTCGTCGATCTGCCAGCTTTTGGTATCAATGACATTGCTGCTGTTGCGGAAACGAAGAAGCGGAGCTTCATTTTCTGTGAGATCTTTGCTTTCGCAAACCAACACATCCGAGACATTTTCAAGGACAGACATATCACCGGCAGAGATGGAAGTCATCAGCCGCTCCCTGGATGCCAGCGGTGTATTGCTCAAATTGAAGACCCATGTTTTATGCACAGAGACAGAAAAACTGAAAAGTACCTTGAGTGTCGCCATGCCGTCCACGGAGATCGTCAGATCTTTTCTGTTATAACGTCTGTTTGCCAAGGTATAATCCTGAGAATTCAGCAGAACATTAAGATTACCCCTTACTGAAACGCCTATTAAATTCCAAATATCAACGGACACGGAACAGTTGAAATTACAATGCAAATTCCAGTTATCCTGTTTCATATTGAAGGTGGCAGAAAGAGAACCGTTCAGGAAACTGTTGCAGACCAATCCGGCTTTTACTTCCGCTTTTATGTCGCCGTCATCGTATGCAAAGGCAGCGGATACAGAAATAACACCAAAGAGTTTTCCTTCCCCTGACAAAGAATAGTAATTATGCGCCGGGTTCATATCTCCCCGGACATTTAACTGAAGGGGAACAAAAGAGGTGTTATTGGGGAAAAGAGCTTTTTGAAGTGTACCAAGTCCTTCCGGTACTGAAACCTCTGAACCGATTGCCATACCGCCGCCTACACCGACAGCGAGTTTTGGCTCCTGAAAACCTTTGACACTGCAGCTGAGCTTCGTAATACTTACCACCGGCGAGATTTGAATTTTTCCACCGACAGAAAATCCGATTGCATTAAGTTTTCCGTTGAGGAGTCCTATTTCTCCGGCGGCGGAAAAACGCTTGCTGGATCCCAAGCGAATGCTGGCACCGACAGTAAATGTCATTGCAGAGGTAAACGTATTGATATTTGCACTGACCGCAACGGCAAGACCTAATGCCGGATTGTCGGAAAATTCAGCGATCCCAACTCCTTGAAACACCGTATTGAAGCTGACATTTGAAGGATCTGTTGAACGATTTGAGAGGATATAAATACCGTTTGTGTTCTTGGCATCATTGATAGGATCATTCTGGACTTGAGTATAAAAAGTGGGGTCGATTTTCGCTTTTTCGATTTTCCCAAACTCAAGCTCTTGGCGTTCCTCTTTTGTCATGAACGTATACGTGAGAACAGAAGTGATATCATCGGGATTTACTGTAGAAGCTTTGCCAATCATAACACAGGAAGCGTAGAAACGATCGAAGAAGACGGCTTGTGCGTACCCCTGCATGACGATCAATTCCATATTTTTTACAGTTGTCGTTTCGTAGTCGTTTGTTCTTACAATACTCACACGTACATTGTCAACTGTAATGGTGACCGGACCGAAAGCCAAATTGTCAACGCCGGTTCCTCCACCCCAAATGAAATCGCCGGGAGTTTTGTCTTTAAATGCATCATAAAATTTCTGCAATGCATCGGGCAGGGATGCATTGCTGTTGGCTGCCACCAATGTATAATCAGATTTGTTATCCTGTTCCATAGAGCACCTTTCGTTTATTATCATAATGTAATATAAATGTCAAAACAGCAAATTCAAGAGCCAGTTTCTTCTTTTTCTTTATTAATATACAATATTGTAAACTCAACTTTTTTGATTTTTTTCAAAGTCCGCTATTGAATATGATGAAACTGCAACTATATTACAGGAGATTTAACTTAGGAGATGTAACTATGTACGCAGCAGACAGCTTGAAATTTCTCGAAGAGTTCCTCATGGCATCCGGTCCTTCCGGATTCGAAGTCGAACAGGCGGCAGTGTTCCGTAATTATTTGACACCCTTTGCACATAAAGTCGAAACCGATGTGTTGGGCAATACCATCGCCCGCTTGAATCCGGAGCATCCGTTCCAGGTCATGCTTGCCGGACACTATGACGAAATCGGGTTCCAGGTCGTCAATATCATGGACGAAGGTCTGCTTTCTTTCCGCGTTGTCGGCGGCGTCGATGTGATGACGGTCCCCGGTATTGAAGTGGAAGTTATTACATCCAAAGGCCGTATCCCCGGCGTGATTGGACGTAAACCCATTCATCTCCAGACTCCTGAAGAACGTAAAACCGTTCCCGAATTCAAAAATATGTGGATCGATATCGGTGCCGAAAGCAAGGAAGAAGCACAGAAAATAATTACTCCCGGCGACCCCGTGGCATTCCGTGCAAATTACCGCATGCTTTCCAAAAACCGGATTATGTCCAAAGCGCTTGACGACAAAATCGGTGCCTTTGTCATTGCTGAAGCATTCCGTATTCTGGCAAAGAAAAAAGTCAAAGTCGGTGTCGCATGTGTCGGTACCGTTCAGGAAGAATTGGGTACACGCGGCGCAATTGTCAGTGCCCACGGCATTAACCCCAAAGTCGGTTTTGCAGTCGATGTGGGTTTTGCAACCGAAGTCCCGGGTATCAGTGCAGATCAGTATGGAACTCTGACCATGGGGCAGGGGGTTGGTCTGACCCGCAATGCCGATAACAACCCGCCGTTGCTTGCACGGATCATGAAGGTTGGCGATAAAAAGAAAATTCCGTATCAGTTGGAAACGGGTCACCGTTCCACAGGCGGAACCGATACTGCTGCCATTCAGATGCAGCGTGCCGGTATTGCCACCGCATTGTTCAGCATTCCCAACCGTTACATGCACACACCGGTTGAAGTTTGCGACCTGCGCGATGCTTATGCCGCATCTCAGTTGATTGCGGAAACCATTCTGACATTCAAAGGCGATGAACAGTTCCGTCCCGGAATTGATTGATCGGATACGGATTGAATTATCATGGGATGTTTTTATCTGATCGGCGGGAACGAGGAATTTCTGGTAAAAGAACGTGCCGGAGTTCTTGTCCGTTCCCTTTGCGGTGAAAATCCGGAGGAAAACCCGGATCTTGAGATCATTCGCGGTGATACGGAAGGCGAACGCTTTACCGTTACCCTCGACCGTCTCATTGATTCGTTGGAAACGCCCCCGTTCCTTTCTCCACAGAAAATGATCTGGTTGAAACATTTCAATAAATTTGATGATGCCTTTGCAGAAAAGACGCCAAAGAAAGTACCTTCCCGCATCGATCGTCTTTCCGCATTCCTCAAAGATGGTTTGCCGAAAGATGTGGTGTTGATTATTGATGCCATCGGATTGGATCGACGGAAGGCTTTCTATAAACTTTGCGAAAAAGTTTGCGAGGAATCCGGTGGTAAAGTCGAATGGTTCGATAAAGCGGACCCGAAAGCCAAAGGTGCGGCAGCCGTTCTCATGCGCCGCATCCGGGAAGCAGTCAGCGAAACCGGCAAGCGTATGGATGACGATGCGGCTGCTTATCTGGCGGAAATTGCCGGCGGCGATGCCGGTTCCTTAAAGTCGGAAATCGAAAAACTTGTATCTTATACCGGTGAAAATCAGCGCATTACCCTTGCCGATTGCCGGGAAATCTGTTCCCGCAGTGATGAAACTCTATCCTGGGAATTCTCCAGTGCTTTGGCAGAGAAAAATCCTGCAAAAGCATTGGAATTGATCCCCGGTATTATGGAAACAATGATGCAGGAACGCGGTGCCTCCACCAATGCGGAAATTGCCCTTGTCGGTGCCGTAAATTCTGAATTCAAACGTCTTGCTGCGATCCGCTCCGAAGCCGCCCGTTTTCAGATCCCGGATCGCGCATCTGCGGATTTCTTTTATAATCTCGCTGAAGCACATAAGGGCGAAAAAGACAGCATCCTGCTCTCTTTACATCCATACCGCGCTTTTATGATTTGGAATAATTTGCGACGCTTCTCCGATAAGGAACTGGCGAAAGCTTTCCAGTATATTCTTCAGGCAAACCTGGCTTTGGTCACAGGCTCTATCGATTCCAGACTCGCATTGGAATCCCTTGTCATGAATATTACCGGGGGAGGGGAGGGCAACGATGATTCCATTTGAACAACGTAAGATTGTTGCTCTTGATATCGGCGGCGTGTGTATACAACTTCGCCATAAACAATTCTTCTCTGCATTAGGATTCGATAATGCCGCCCCGCCCGAATTTCAGGCCGTTTCCAATCTTTTGGAAAAAGGAAAAATTTCCTGCGATCTCTGGCTGGATCATTTTCAGACGGCAACCTGTCATAAGTTTTCCAATGCAGAACTTCTCAAATATTGGAATTCGATTATCGGTTATGATATTCCCGGAATGGGGCAGGTGGTCCGTGAATTTTCTGACCGGCTGCGCTTTGTTTATTTTTCCAATACATCCAGACTCCATTTGGATGAGGTCGTCCGGAAGAACCGCTTTGGACACCTGGTCTCCGGAGGCGTTTACAGTTTTGAAGCCGGTTATATGAAGCCGGAGAAAGAAATCTATCAAATCTTTGAAAACACCTATGGCGTCCCGGCGGCTTATTTTGATGACAATGCCGACAACATTGCAGCGGCATCCACTCTTGGCTGGAACGCCCATCTCTATACCTGCCCCGAAGAGTTTGCCAAAGTCCTCAATACACTCGTCTGATTTTTTTTTATCATCATACAACACCTTCCCTGATGATTTTCTACTTTTTATTGCGGTCTTATTTTATCAATATATTTCTTGAAATTGGTAAAAAACGAAACTGCATAATACACGTCTCTGACCGCTGATATTCCATCTTCCGGGTTCTTGATCGGGTCACTACCTCTCGTGGCTTTACGGGGTGTTTTATGAGAATTCATTACGTCGCATAATGGGTCTTGTTTTGTCTTATCCCCCCCAGGAATTGGCACCGGTTCGCGGTGCTTTTTTTTGCTATGAAATAGCCGGTCACCGGGAACCGGTGCCGGATATGGCATAACCGATATTATGCGATGAAATGAATTCTCGGCTTTGTGATCACGATTGTTCTTCATCTCCGGACTTTTGGTCGGTAGTCAATCCAGGGAGGAAAAACCGAAAAGGAGGGGGGCGCTGCATTAAGCAGCGAAACAAGCCGGATACACCGGCTTCCGCAGAAAAAGGGTTTTCCGATTTGAATACGTGCGCGTGCGCGTGCATCCACAATTATCGCGCCCGCGCGCTCTAATAGCGGGCAATAGGGGCCATTTTGGACCTTTGAAAGAAATCCGGCAGCCAGTGAACGGAGTGAACAGGACTGCATTCGGATTTTCTTCGATTGTTTATTTTTTATTTATCAAGACTATCTTCTATATATTTTTTTATCATTTCTGGATTATATTTTTCTTGTGCTTTAATCCGGATAAGTTTTATTTTGGCATTTTTCAAAAAAATATCTTTTTTTATGTCGGATTCTTTCTGTCCTGGTAAATTATGACTGTTACCGTCTAATTCTATGACGAATTCAATTTTACCAGTTATAGCATTAAATATTACAAAATCAATATGGTTGCTTTTGATTCGGTTTCTGTTTTGATTGTAATTTTTACATTTGCGGTCAATTCCGATAATATCTTCTAGCCGGCATTTACAGGATATATCTGTATCATTTGGTAATATCAGTTTCAAATTTTGATATAAATTAAGTTCATCTTTTGTTAAAAGCATTTTTCCATATACGGGTATTTCTTCAAGTTTGTTTTGAAAAACAAGGATTTCTTTTCTTTTGAAACATCCGAGGACAATTAGTAGCAGGAAAATTATTATAAAAATGATTATAGTAGACATTTTTTATTCCTCCTCTATCAGTTTTTTAAGTGATAATGCAGAGACTTTGTTTCGACCGTCTTTCACCACAAGTTTCAATTTTCCAGCTTTGAGTAATTGTTGTATGTATGCGTCTGTACATCCGTATATTCTTGCTGTTTGCGCTTGGGTAAAAGCGATTTCCGTGCTTTCTTCCAATAAGGCTGCATTGAATCTTTCGAGTTGATCTTTTTTATTGTTCATTTTATTACTCCTGATTTTCATCTGTAATATACTTTTTTTAATTTTTTTTGCAAATTGACTTGACTTTCAGAATTGATAGTATATATTTCATTAAAATACTATCAGTTCTGATAGAACTAAAATTAAAAAATTTAATGAAAGGATCTCTAAAATGTCTGTCCAAGCTACTCAAGGCGGTATCATTCTTCCGGTCGCAGTCGTTGACAAAATTACACATTCTAAAAATCGTGAGGGAAAGGAAATAATGTATGCAACACTGCAGATCGGTTATGGAACTCTTCGTCTTCCTGTTAAAGATGGTGTATCAGTACCTGAGGGATGGTCTGGAACTGCCTTTATGATAATCGACAATAAAATTTATAATTCTCGTCAACAGTTTCGAGGTCAGGAAGGTTATGATATTATGACCTTCCGTCCGATCCAGATCGTTCGTTTCGATAAAAAAGAATTTGTTGGTGTTTCTTCTGTTTTTGATGCTTTTGGTAATTCTTCTAATGAAGATATGAATAATCAGGATTCAAAAAAATTTACTAAATAAGCTGTAAAGGGGTAACATGTCAGATAATTGCGGGATTACTGACTTCTTGCCTTGTTCTGGTTCTCTTTCGATTGATAGAATTACTTTATTGATTGAATGTCCACATCTGAGTGTATGGGCTAAAGACGAGGGATATATAAAGCGTATGAATAAGATCGATCGTTTTACTTCAGTATTTGAAACGATGCTTCAATCTTTCAATATTGCTCTTGATCCGGATTTTCCTCAAGGCGTCCGATCAGATTTATTTCTGCATCATTACCGGGTTCTTTCTCCTTCTTCTTTAGATGATATGGTCGATATACAATTTGGTTGTACATCTCCAGTACGAAAAAGAATCACAGATGAGTCTTATATTATGGCTTTTGGTTCAGCAGAAGAGAAAGAGCAAGGGTTCATTGATAATTATATTCCTTCACAATATGGATTTAGAATAGAATGGAATCCTAATTTTACAGATATTTCTTTTCTGAATCCTCTTCTTTCTACATTATGCCGTTCAAACCTTTATTCGAGTTTTATTCGGGTTTCTCGTATTGATATTGCGATTGATTACCCTTATAAGATCGTTCCCGAACTTATTCATTGTGACAAGATGCGTAAAGGTTTCCTTGCTTATGGCTCGCAAGGTACTGAGACTCTATATTTTGGTTCCCGCGCCAGTAAATATATGTTTCGAATTTATGATAAAGCTACTCAATTACGGAAAGTTAAGGGCCATGATGTTCAGGGTGATCTTTGGCGTATTGAGCTGGAAATTAAAGATCCTTTTTCCATTTTTGAAACGCCATTTGATAAATTCGGTAAAGTGTTTGAACGGCTTTCCTTTTATTCGGATGGCATTTCATCCGGTGACTGGTGTCTTGATCTGATTCTTAAAAATGCTATGAATTACGGTCTTGATAATACTCTGAATTGTCTGCCATCTACTACAAAAAAGCGCTACAAGAAACTTATACAAACAAAAGCATCAAGTTTCAACCTCGAAACTCCTTCTTCTGTATACCGTGGTCAATTTCTCGTTAAGTATAATGTTCTCCGAAATTCAATATTGCAAGCTTTCGGTCTGCAGGGTAGGGCGGTGCAGCAATGACTTTATTTATCAAAAATTTTGATCCGGAACTTTCCGATAAACTAAAAAAGTCTTTCAGACATAAAACTTTGACAGGCGCTATATATTGTCTCATTCATCGTTATTATGATCTTCTCAACCGTATGACTTTCCTTATGCGTGAAAATGAAGAATTAAAGCAACGTCTTCTAATTTTGCAGCAGTCCGTTAATCAGAAAGATTTACCAAAGCATTTATATATTAAAAATATACATTATGCTCTAGGTCGCGATTCTTTTTTTCTCGATGGGGGGTCTGAATAATGACGTCTTCACCTTGGGAATATTTTGTTTTTCTTTTTTGGCGTGGTGTTGTCTACGCTATTATGACTTATATATTCGTGTGGGGTCTTACCCACTTTAAGGAGTTCTGCGACTGGAAGTGACAGCTGCACTTGCATCGGGAACAATTAATCAATTTGGAAACAGGAGAAAATACTATGGATTCCAAAAAAAATTTGTTGTGCAGCTAAAAACATGGCTGCTTCCGCCCTTACTAAAACCAACATTGCTGTAGCTGCAGGTCTTGCTGCTGTCTCTGGTTTTGCTGCTGAAGGAAATGTTGAAGTACAGCTTCCTGAAGGTGTCAATTTGACTGGACTTATGCAGGGAATGGCTACCGCCCTTGGTAGCGTTGTTGCTGTTGCTCTTACCATTTGGGCTGGCTTCAAGATTGTCAAGATTGCCAAATCTTGGCTTGCCGGTGGTGTTCGTGGTTAATCAGTAACGGATCGTGTTCCCCCTGAGGTAATATATGACATCTTCTGACACTATTATAATAATCAATACATTGAAAGAATTATTATTTTATGCAAAAGTGTTATGTATTTCCTCAGCTTTTTGTTCTGGAATTCTTCTCGTCAAACTAATGATTCATACTAAAAACCAAAGGGATTTGATTTGATGACTAAATTTTTGTTTAATTCTTTGATCTTTTCTTTTTTATTCGTTGCATCAAATCTTTTTGGTGATTCTGTGACCGCTAAGGGATCATATCAAAATTTTAGTGTATTATATTCTCAAAGTTTTAATCTTGATAAACCAACTGTTGTTGAATGTGCCATAAGTTCTCCAGGTGGTTTAGGTGGTTATAATTCCACTACTCGTATCGAAATTCTATTAAATGGATCAGTATATTCAACTGGATCTTATAATCAGCAACCTATAGACTTTAGTGGAGGTACTTATAGTGCTGTTATTCCTGCAGGAGTAGTTACTGTTAGGTTCAGTTTTCTTTTGCGTGGTGGTATTTCATGCAATTATTCTGTTTCCTTGGGCGCTTTTTGTCCTTCTACTTCTGAATGTCAGTCTCTAACTTGTCCTTACTGCAAAACAACTTATTGCTATGTTCATTCTCAGCATTATGCACATACTTATCATTCACAATATTGTACCCACAATATGCATACTTTTTGTTCTGATAATGAATCTGCGTATAATTCTTACGCTGCAGCTACTAATCAAGCTATTCAAACTTGTAATTTATGCAATTCCATTTATTGTAAAATTTGCGGTCATACTTGCGGAGACAATAAATGTCCTTCGCGTCCTGATTGTTCTACAACTTCATGTTCTACCTGTAAATCAACCTATTGTTCAACTCATGGGTTGCACATTTGTACCGCTGTTGGTAATGCCTCTAATGGTCCTTCTGGTCCTTGGAATGTTTGGACTCAACAGAACGGAGCCAATATTACTGTTAATGTTGAAGCTGATTTTAATGAGCTTGTTCAAGCTCAACAAAATGCTAATGTTCTTTTGCAGAATATTGATAATACAATAAAAGGTTTTATTACTCAACAGGATGAATTTAACAAATCAATTAATAATCATTTATCTCAAACAAATGATAATATATCTAAACTTATTGAATCGGCCGGTTATATCGATGATAATGTAATCTTGATTAAAGAATTTTTAAGTGAGTTTCGTCATGAAATCTATCCGGATCTTGACTATCTATTTCGTGAAATAAAATCCAATTCTCAAACATTGATTGATGCACTTTATTCTAATAGTGCAGAAATTATTAATAATCAAAATAATCTATACACTCTTTTGTCTGGTCCTTTAAAATTTGATTTTTCTTCCCTTTTATCCCCTCTTAATTCAATTAAATCCAATACATCTAATATTGAAGATTTTGTTTCTGATTTAAAGTCTAATTCCAATTATCTTAAAACAAAGTCTGATGATATATTTGAGCAGATAGAATTAATTAACTCTAACACAAATCATATTAAAACTAATTTATCTGATATTAAAGATGATACAATTCAAATACGTTCTAATACTACTCAGATTAAAGAATATTCAGAATCCATTGATTCCTCGAATAAAGCTATTGCTAACAAAATGACTGAAGTGCAATCTGATCTTGGCACCCTATCAAATAATGTTTTGGATCTTAAAACTGACGTATCTTCAATCAAAACAATAAATGAGGATTTTTTTAAAGTATCCAAAGATATAAAATCTGATGTAACTGCGATCAAAACAACTAATGAAGAATCTTCTAAATCTGTTAAAAATATAGATACGCAGGTTTCAGAAATTAATAAAACCCTCAAGGAATTAAATACCAACGTTCAGCCCCAGGGGCAGCCTTCTACTACAAGTAATTCCCTCAATGTTCCTAAAGTTGCAGATCCGACCAAATATAAAACTCAAATCGGTCCTATAGATTCGTCTAAATCTATTCCTACTGATAAATTATCAAGTAATTCTGAAAAAATTAAAACTGCTCTTGATAAATTACCGAAAGCAACTAATCCTTCTTATCAACCTCTTATTCTTGATATACCATTAACAACAGATTTTTTTGATTTCTCTTTTAGTCTTGATTTAAACGGTGGTTCACATGCAGCAACGGTTCAATCTGCTAAAGAGATTTCTCATGCTCTCTTTTCTGTGTTTTGGGTTTTATCTTTCTCTTTTCTTTTTATTCGAACCCTTCGTCAATGGTGATTTATGTTTCAGTTTCTTGAAAATATATATAATTGGTTAGTCTCCCAAATTAAAAATTTTTTTCAAAATATTGTTGATTTTTTTAATTCAATATTCAATTTTTTTAAGCAAATATGGGATTGGTTCGTTGATTTATATCTAGATTTTTTCAATTGGCTCTGGCAGGGGCTTCTATCTATATATAACTCTGTTACTTGTGCATGTACTGAATGGTTTGACAAAACAATAGGATCTGTTCTTGAACTTATCCCTGATTTTAAAGAATTATTTTCATCCCATTATTCAAAAATTGAGCCATATTTGTCTTATTTTGGTGAATGGTTTGGTCTTGATACTTGTTTAACATTACTTTCTTCTTATTTTGTTTTTATTGTGGTAATGATAACTGTTAAACTAATTATAAAACTCTTTATACCTACAGTGGGGTAATGTAATGGCTTCCGTAATTTGTATCACTACTGGTGAACCTGGGGCAGGTAAATCTTATATCCGCGCTGCGCGTTTTCTTGTTGATGAATTTCTTGTCAATTCTGACGGAATTCATATATCTAATTTTCCTTTGAATGTCGATGCAATTGCTGAAGAAGTTTATACCCGAAAAAACTCTACATCTAAAACATTCTTGTCTCGTTTCATTAAATCTCAAAAGACTCTAACTATTGACGATATTAAGAAACGTATATATATAATTCCTGATGATGTTCTTGTATCTTGGCGTAATCAAACATCCGGTCCGTGGGATTACTTTTCAGATACTGATCTTAAAGGCGCACATATTGCAATTGACGAAATCCATGAAATTATTTCATTTTCTAAAAGTCAAGATTATATTGATAAATGGGATGAATTTCTTGGACAGATTCGTCATCGAGGCTGCACATTTGAAGGTTTAACTCAGGATCTTAAAGCTGTCCATTCTTGTCTTGTTAACCGTGCTGGTTTACGCTATGAAATATATCCTGCAGACCATACTCGTGATCCTTTTTTCAAGATATTAATGTATGATTGGTATCAACTCAAAGCTTCTTTTACTGGTGATTTCCATAAAACGGTATTTCAAATTGAGAAGAAAAAAACAGGTTCTGGACGCTGGAAAATCAATTATTCAAGGCGATTCTTTATTATTCCAGAATATTTTAGATTTTACAATTCTTTTTCTGCTTCACATCAAGAAAAAGAGAATTCAACCCAAAATATAGATGAGAACAGATCTCCGTTATACGAATATCAAAAGTATTCTCGATTGGGGTTGCTTCTCTGGTTTATTCGTAAGAACTTCTATACTATTTTTTTACGCTCCCTTTTGATTATATTTTTATCTTGGGTTTTATTGTTTGGCGGTTTAAATTACTTACTTTCTTTTTTTATAACTTCTGTATCATCTAAAAAGTCACCGTCTTCCAGTATTGTTTCTTCTAGATCATCAAGCCCTGAGCAACCTAAATCTTCTACTGTTCAACCCAAAAAGGCTAACGAATCTTCTAAAGATCAAGATGTTAAAGATGCTTTATTATTATTATCTCCAGTAATGATATCCAATAATTATGTTGAGACCCTTGGAGGTCTTAAATTTGGTGTAGGTTTTCAATTTTCAAACAAAGGATCCCTCTTTTATGGTAAAAAAGTTGTTTTTATCGACACTTATAATCGCTCTTACACTCTTAGTGACGGTTCTATTATCCGGATGCAGCCAATCTATCAATGATCCCTTTATTGAATTATATCGCATTCCTTCTTCAGATACAAAAATATCTTCTAATTCTGTTTCAAAACGCAAAACAATATCAGTATCACTAAATAAGATGCCTTTTTTATCTTTCATTAGATGGTTCTCTGACTCAACTAATTTAGGCGTTATCTTTCCTCAGGATCTTGAAAAGAATTTTGTAACTGGAGAATTCAAAAATGCTACAGCTTCAGAAATAATATCTACTGTTGCTCGTCGTCTTGATCAATCTGTTGTATATATAGGAAATACTGTATTTCTTGGTAAACTCACAAAAGACGATAGAGGTATTTTAGCTAGACAAATTAAAAATTTTGATTCGAAAACTTTATCTGATTCACTTCAGATTTATCTTTCTGAGACAGGTAAAATCAAACAAATAGCTGATCTAATTCTTATTTCTGATACAGCTGAGAATCTTTCTAAAATTCAATCCTTACTAGACATTTTAGACAATGCTTCTCCTGATACTTGGATTGTTCAGTATTTTATTCTCCTAAAAAAAAATAATATAGAACTTACTGGTGGCGCTCAAGTAGTAACTTCTGGTGAACTTTCCTATAATATAGCAAAAGGGCAGGGCGTCACAGGTGACTTTCAAGACATTGGTCAAAATTTCAAATTGATACTCAATGGCAATTCCTCTTTTATTCATGTAGTAGCTTCACCTTTGCTTATGATGTTAGCTAATAAAGAAAGTACTTGGACGGATGCAACGACTGTACCTATACCCCGTAAAACAGTATCAGATTCCGGAACCGTAACTACAACAGGAGTTGATTATAAAGACATAGGGTTAACTCTCAAAGTCCTCCTGCAGGAATCTTCTAATGGTGCTATTTTACGAACTAATTTAGAAGATTCTTCGATCGTCGGATACGTCGATTATTATCCTCAAACCCAGAAAGCATCCCTTATTACCGATTGTAATGTCATCCCTGGCCAAATATATCTTATTGGAGAGTTACGGAGAGATTCAGGTACAACATCGATTAGTGATGTATTAACCCTTGGCAAGAAATCAGAACTTACTAATATGCAAGTATACTGTCGGGTTTTTAAACTAGACTTCAAAAACCCTTATAATGATCCGCAATCTATCCATAACAGAATTGTTGATCCTGATTTTATTCCAAAAAAGAAATCTGATAAATAATAACTGATTGGGACCCCGGGAAACGGCTCCGGATCCATGCACACGGTTGAGTGCTGCATGATCCGGAAAAAGTTTCCCGGGGATAGACCTTAATCAGTTTTTTTAATTTTTATCATTTCTTTTTTGAAATTGGTAAAAAACGAAACTGCATAATACACGTCTCTGACCGCTGATATTCCATCTTCCGGGTTCTTGATCGGGTCATTACCTTTCGTGGCTCTACGGGGTGTTTTATGAGAATTCATTACGTCGCATAATATATATTATGTTAAGTCGCATATGTGCCAACAGGGGAGGTTGTTAATTTATAGTTCATTATATAGCAATGGATTATAAATACTCATAAAGGTGATGTTAATAACTTATTGATAAATATCAACACTTATCAACCGGTTTGACGTCATCCAGGTCACAGATGGCAAAATCGGCATTCTCTGTTTTTGATGTCGTTATAATCCTTTTTAATAGATGGATTGCTGCCAATGAAAAAATGGAAAAAATGAGAATCAATATTAAAAAATGGTGCAGGGGTGATGATGGAATGAGAGTGAAATATGCAACATCTTTTTTAAATATTAATAAGAAGATGACTTGATAAAATTCAAGGGCAGGTGTATAGTACCATAAATCTGAAGACCGACGAAGGAAAGGATAACATCTTTATGCCGATATTGGAAGTGCGCGATTTGACCATAGAATTCCTCAACGGAGGCAAATACACTCAGGCTGTGTCCGGAATCAGCTTTCAATTAAATGAAGGCGAATTACTTGCGTTGGTTGGTGAGAGCGGCTGTGGTAAAAGCATCAGTTGTCTTTCTCTTGCCCGATTGCTTCCCTGCCCTCCGGGGCGCATTTCAAAAGGTGAGATTTTACTGAAACGCCGCAAAGATAATGAAACGGTTGATGTTCTGCAATTAAAAGAATCCGAATTGCGCCAGATTCGCGGCGGCGAAATCTCCTATATTTTCCAGGAACCGGGAATGAGTTTGAATCCTGTATTCCGCATTGGAGATCAGATTGCGGAAGCATTGAAATTGCATCGTCCGGAGATTACAGACCGTAAAGCAGAAGCGATTGCCTTACTGAAACACGTTGGTATTCCGGATGCTGAAAATCGTGTAAATCGTTATCCGCATGAACTTTCCGGCGGCATGCAACAACGTGTGATGATTGCAATGGCATTGGCAAGCAGTCCTTCCATTCTGATTGCAGACGAACCGACTACGGCTTTGGATGTGACAATTCAGGCTCAGATTCTGGAGTTGATTGCTTCGTTGCAGAAAGAACGGAAGATGTCCGTAATTCTTGTGACGCATAACCTTGGAATTGTTGCTCAGTTGGCTGACCGGGTTGCGGTGATGTATGCAGGGCAGATTGTAGAAACTGCCGGAGTGGAAGAGTTGCTGTATCACCCTGCTCACCCGTACACAAAATCTCTGATTGCGGCAATTCCGGTGTTAAACGGTTCAGAAGAAAGACTTCAGACGATTCGCGGCATGGTCCCTGCCCCGGAAAATTTCAGTAATGGATGTCGTTTTTATGACCGCTGTGATCATGCGTTGACGTTATCGGCAGAAGATCAGAAGCGTTGTAAAGAGTGCTGTCCGCCGTTGGCAGATGTTGATAACGGTCACTTCTGTGCGTGTCATTTTTGCAAACAAAAACAGGATGCCTGATTATGGGTAATAACGAGAACGAACAGAAGTTTCCGCTGACTGCATTGATTATCATCCTGATTTGCATTGTGTTAATGTCACTTGTGTTGATGTCGATGCAGGATGTCCTCCTCCCCTCCCCTACTGAAAAAAAAGTTGCAGAGGCCGAAATTTTGGATAGTTCGGAGCATTCTGACTCATTATATTTTCATAAAGTTATCCCCACCGAATCCCAGAGCAATGATGGCATGGTGATCCCGCCGTTGTTTGGTAAAACGGTTCTGAAAAGTATGGATCATTATGATTTGAAAGAGTATAAAGAAGCGGAAAATCTCTTGCGTACCTTGCATTTGTATTATCCCCAATCGGCATTGGTTGCCCGTCTGTTGGGAAATACGCTTTTTGCCAGCAAGCAATATGCGGAAGCGGAACGATATTATATTACATCATTGAAATTGGGGCAGTCCCGTTCCGCAGTAATCTATAATGACCTTGCGATGAGTCAGGCAATGCAGGGGAAATATATTGATGCCATCCGGAATATGGAGAAATCGATCCAATACAGCGGCGGCTCAATTGAGAAATCAGAATGGAATCTCGCCGGATTATATTTGCGTGCCGGAAGAAAAGAAGACTCGCTGAAACTTTTCCTTTCCTTATTAAAGAAGACCCCCCCTGCCCTACTGAAAGGTATTAAGTGGGACCCTGTGTTTCAGCCGTTGTTTCAGAATAAGGATGTACAGAGCGTTTTGAAAGAAAAGACCGGGAAGGAATATCAACCATGAGCCGGATACATTTATTAACAGAAGAAGTTTGCAACCGGATCGCTGCCGGTGAAGTGGTGGAGAGACCATCGTCCGTTGTCAAAGAACTCATGGAGAACTCTCTCGATGCGGGAGCTCGCAAGATTTCCGTCGCTGTGGAAAAGGCCGGACAGAAATCAATTGCGGTTCGGGACAATGGTGAGGGAATGGATGCGGATGATGCGCTCCTTTGTTTGGAATCCCATGCCACCAGTAAGATTAAAAAAGAAGAAGATATTTTTGCGATTACCTCATTCGGGTTCCGCGGGGAAGCCCTGCCCAGTATCGCTTCCGTCTCCCGTTTTCAGATTCGGACAAGACGCAAAGAAGCTCAGGAAGGGACTGAGGTCACAGTCAACGGCGGCACTCTGCTCGGTACGAAACCGGTCGGCTGTGCACCCGGGACAGAAGTGACTGTGCGGGATCTCTTTTTCAATATTCCCGCCCGACGCAAATTTATGCGTTCGACGGCAACGGAAGAACGTCATATTCTGGAATGTGTGACCAATATTTCCTTATCCAATCCCGATGTGGCATTTGAACTGAAACTGGATAACCGGATTGCAATTTCATCGCCTGCCGCTCAGGATTTGACGCCGCGAATTCGGGATCTTTTCGGTAAAAGCTGTGCCGATGCGCTGATTCCGGTGTTTTATTCCGAATATGGGATCCAGGTGGAAGGCTATATTTCCCGACGCGATTTCACCCGCAATACCAGAAATGAACAACGCACCTTTGTCAATGGCCGCTGTGTGGAAGCCCTGGCGATTTATCGCGGAATCCGGGAAGGTTACGGACCGATGTTGGAAAAAGGACGTTATCCCGTAGCGATTCTTTTTATCACGATCAATCCCGGAGAAGTGGACGTCAACGTGCATCCTGCAAAACGGGAAGTCCGCTTCCGTCATGAATACGAATTGACTGCCGCCGTCCGTTCGGCAATCGCAAAAGCTTTGCGTGAACAGGATCCGGTAACCGGTACCGTTCCTCAGGACAGCAGCAAAGAGAACGACAGTTACAAGTCAAATACAAAAGTTTATGCCGATTTTGTTCCTGCTCCGGCGAAAGAAGATACCCATTTGACGCAGAGCAATTTAACCATTGATGAAATTCTCATGAATTGCCTGGTGGAATATCGTCCGGGCGTCATGCGGATCTTCCCTGAACGGCAGGAAGTTTCTGCGCTGCATACAATTACTGCTGATAATGTAAAAAGAACCCCAGCTGTAACTGAAGAAAATACCTCATCCTCCGATACCTCCGCAGATCTTTTTGCTGCAACAGAAACAAAACAAACCGAGCCCGAGCCCGAGCCCCAGGAAGAAGTACCTTTCACTCTGGAACAGGAAGATGCCCGCCCGCATTATCCCAGTATGTCCGGAGAAATGCAGATTCTTGGAACCTTTGAAAATTCCTATATCATCGGTACAATTCCGGGCGGTATGGTGCTGATCGATCAGCATGCGGCACACGAACGGATTCTGTTTGAACAGATTTTGCGTGGTCTGAACGGCGTACATTGTCAAAAACTTCTGCTGCCCATTACATTGGAAATGACAAGGTCCGATATGTTGTTTGTTACCCGCAATGTTGCAGAATTTGAAAAAGTCGGATTCGAAATTGAACCATTCGGGCAGAACACTTTGATTCTGCATGGTATTCCGGCTGCGATCAAACAGGAGAATGCCGGTGGATTTTTTCAGGATTTATTGTCACGTTTGACGGCGGACGGTGCAGTTCAGAAAAATGTTATCGAACGGATTGCCCGGGCTGCATGTAAAGCTGCGGTCAAAGCGCACGAAAAGTTGAGCATGGAAGAATGTAAGGCATTGGTCAAAGATTTATCCAAATGCGAATTACCATTCTCCTGTCCCCATGGACGCCCCACGATTTTGAATATACCTCTTTCCGAAGTGGAACGCCGTTTCGGAAGAAAATGAAGGAGCTGAATAGAATGTATGGATTTTACCGATTTGCAAGTGTAAGCCCGGTCATCCGGGTGGCGGATATTGATTACAACGTGAACGAAATCATCCGTTGCGGACATCAGGCGGAAGCAGAAGGCGCAAGTTTGATTCTGTTTCCGGAGCTGAGTATTACCGGCGCAACCTGCGGCGATTTGTTTCTTCAGCCTTTCTTTCTCCGGAAAGCCTGGGATGGACTCCGCAAGATTGCGGCAGATTTTACCACCGGTAACACCATTCTGGTTGTCGGACTCCCTGTATTATATAATAATAATGTTTATGATTGTGCGGCTGTGGTGCAGAATAATACCATCACTTTGACACCGGGCTGTAAGGCTGACCGGTATTTTGCTGATGGATCACAATTGCTCACCGCAAACACACCCGAATTTTCTGACCGGTTCCGGATCAACGACCTTTTCACTCTCGGGGTTGAGGTCGGTGACGACTGGAAAGCTATTTGTTCACCTGCGATGACGTTGATGCAGCAGGGCGTATCCGTGGTTTGTAATCCGGCAAAAGGCAATATCAATGCCACCGATGCCGCTTTGAAACGGGAAACATTCCGCAATCGTTCGGCGTTGGGACATGCCGTTTATCTTTCTGCTGCGTCGGGAGTTATGGAGTCGACTACGGACTTTGTGTGTGATGGTCAGCTTCTGATTGCAGAAAACGGCGCAGTCAAAGAAAATACCCGTTATTCCAGAGCGAGCGAAATTCTGTATGCTGATGTGGATCTGGGGGCATTGCAGACAATCCGCATTCAAAATAAACTTGTTACAAACAATTCCGGCTGCAAATTACAGGAGCCGGTCAGCAATACCGATGATTTGAAATATCGCACCGTTGAGCCCCACCCGTTCCTTTGCAAAAACGATGCGGAATACGAAGATATTTTCCGCATTCAAACGGCAGGCTTGGCAAAACGTCTGGAAGTCACCGGCTCCGTCAAAGCCGTGCTCGGACTTTCCGGCGGACTCGATTCCACCCTTGCGATGCTCGTCTGCGCGGAAACATTCCACATGATGGGGCGCGACTTGAGCGATATTCTGACGTTGACCATGCCCGGATTCGGCACCACAAAACGTACCAAAGGCAATGCCGAAAAAATGGCGGAAGCTCTTGGTGCAGAATTGCGTACCGTTGATATTAAAGCTGCCTGTCTGCAGCATTTTACCGATATCGGACATGATCCGGCGGATCATACGGTGACTTATGAAAATACGCAGGCGCGGGAACGGACACAGATTTTGATGGATGTGGCAAACCGGGAACGTGGATTATTGATCGGGACTGGCGACCTTTCTGAAATTGCTTTGGGATGGTGCACTTATAACGCCGACCACATGTCTATGTATTCGGTAAATCCTTCTATTCCAAAAACGTTGATCCGCAAGCTGGTGGAATGGTATGCCATGACAAAGGCCTCTGCCGCATTGAAAGAAATTCTGCTGGATGTGCTGGCAACTCCGGTTTCTCCGGAACTTCTGCCTGCGGATGCGGAAGGCGGAATTCAGCAGAAAACGGAAAATATCCTCGGTGCTTATGAGCTGCATGACTTTTATCTGTATCACTTTATCAAATACGGAGCTGCACCGGAAAAAATTCAGATTCTGGCGAAAAAAGCCTTCGATGATACGTATCCGGACGAAGAATTGCGTCGCACTCTGCAATTATTCTTCCGCCGGTTCTTTACTCAGCAATTCAAACGTTCCTGTATGCCTGATGGACCGCAGGCAACAGAAATTTCATTATCACCACGCGCAAGCTGGCTGATGCCTTCCGATGCATCCGCTGCGGTCTGGCTGAACAATTTGGAGAAATAAATCATGGATGGACAACAAGTTATTACGCTGAAAGAAATTCTGGAGATGTTCTCATTCGATCAGTTCTGGTCAGATATAACCAATCAGAAATTATACAAGGAAGTTTTGTGCGATTACTGGCAATTCTGCATGGTCGCATTCTTCTGGCTGGGGTGTAACATTGGAAGTTTTTTGAATGTATGTATTTATCGTCTTCCGATTGGTATGAGTCTGTGCCATCCGAAAAGCCATTGTCCGAAATGTGGACACAAGATCAGCTGGTACGAAAACATTCCGTTATTCAGCTATATTTTCCTGTTGGCATCCTGCAAAGAATGTGGGAAACGCATTTCCCCGCGTTACATTATCGTGGAATTTATCACCGGCGTACTTTTTGCTGCGATTTACCTCAAGGTGTTATTCTGCAAAATGCCCTTTTCGATGATGTTCCTGTTCTTCTATCTGACTGCGGTTCTGCTTTCCGCCGCATTTACCGATTGTGATTTGCGGGTGATTCCGGATAAATTGACCATTCCGGCCATGTTCATCATCCCCGTATTTTTCCTTCTGAATAAAAGCATTTATCCATTCCAGCCCGATTGGAATGCATTCTTGGTTTGTCTTGCCAATATGGCTGGAACTGCAGCAGTTATGTCAGCCTTTGTCATTGGTGGAAAGAAAATTTTCAAACGGGATGTGCTGGGCTGGGGCGATGTCAAGTATCTGGTTGTGACGGCTGGCGCTCTTGGTTGGTTTATCACGTTGCTGATTCTGCTGTTTGCATCTGTGCTTGCCATGATTTACATGCCGATTTACTGGATTTTCCGTCCCAAACGCAGAAAAAGAGGTTTTGCTTTTGCTCCGTTCATGACAATCTGTGCTTTGGGAATGATCATTTTCGGTCAATATCTCTACCCGTTCATTAAGAAATTCATTAACTTTGTTTGATTTATGAAAAACTGCCTGTCTTTGCTTTCCCTTCTTGTTTTGACAATGCTCTCATGCGGCTGCAGCAGAGCAATTGTGTTCCCGGATTCCGGAAATACAGCCTTGACAATTCCGTCTGTTCCGGATCAGTATGGACATAAGATGGTTGATCTTCGCAGCAACATCAGCCGGGTTGTGTATAATGGTTTTTATATTGTTAATCCGGAAGACTCCCGTTTTCGCATTTATGTTGACCGCAACAACAGCAATTATGCGGAATGGCTGATTTACCCGAAAAAAGCCGGCTTTGATTTTTCCTGTCATGCACTCCGGGAACAGCAGAAAGATATTTACAGCTCGATTCATGATTTGCATATTCTCTATAAACAGATGTGGAATAAAAAACGCAATACATTCTCATTCAAGTCTGATATCATCAAATGGAATGGCGTTGATGTTATCCGCTTTCAGGAAAAGGGAAGAAATCCGCAAGACGGCAGATTGATTTATATTGATGGTTTCGCCCTGCCCGACCCCATGGAAATGGATCATATTATTGAAGTTAAATACATTCGCTGTGCGTATCCGAATGAAATTGAAAAGCACGGTTTGAAAGAATTGGGTGAACTCTTTCTGAAATCCGTATTTATCGGCAACGGAAGATAACCTTTATTCGGAGGTCGTCAGGAACGTTTCTCTGGCACGGTGTGCATAAATAGACTGCACGATCCCAAGGTAAATCATCACGGTAACCAGGAACGTTCCGCCGTAACTCACCAACGGAAGCGGCAGACCTGTAATGGGTACGAGCCGGATACTCATCCCCATATTAACTACCGTATGAACGGCAATGACTGTCCCGATTCCGGTACACAAATATCGACCGAAGGAATCCGGCGCAAGTAACGCTGTCCGGAAAACGGAGAACAGCAAACATCCGTAAAGCACAATCAGCAGAAATGCACCCAGGAATCCCGTTTCCTCCGAAATCACGGGAAAAATAAAGTCGGAGTTCGCCACGCGTTTCGGTAAGTATCCTAATACACAGTGGGTTCCGTTCATAAAACCTTTTCCGGTCAAACCGCCGCTGCCCACTGCAATTTCCGCCTGACGGGCATTCCACCCCATATCCCGATTGGGATCAAGATAGGTTTGAATCCGTTCTTTCTGATACGGACGCATGAAATAGTGATAAGTTACCGGCATCAGAATCCCGATTGCAACAACTGCAATCAGAATATACCGAAGTTTCAGATTTGCCACAAATGCAATTGCGGCGGCTGTGGGCAATAACACCATGGCAGAGCCCAAGTCCGGTTCTTTATAAATCAAGAGAAACGGAATGAGAAAGGTTCCGAAAAATGCCAACGCCCATAACGGCTTGTTGATGTCGGCATTTTTTAAGGAGAGCAGCCAGGATAAACTCAACACCACGGCTAGTTTACCAAACTCAGACGGTTGCAGACTGTATCCGCCGATATCCAGCCAGCGGTGCGCATTATTGACTTCCGGTCCAAGAAACAATACAGCAATCAATAAAATGTTGGAAATGATGTAGAATGGAACCGATGCAGGGGAAAGCCATCGGTAATCAAAGAAAGTCAGGAACAGCCAGACGCAGACTCCGGCAATGGCGTAGAAAAATTGACGTTTCCAGAATAATCCGGCACCGTATCCTGCTTGCTCCCCAGTCCCATAAATAAAAAGAATTCCTGCAGAGACTAAAATCAGTGCAGGAATCACTTGCATTAAATCAAAATGGGAGAAGAAATTGTGCAGAAACTGCATAATGGGGCCGCGTACCACTTCCCCGGTTTCTTCTCCGCCGATGAGAGGCGGATTGATATTGGAATTCATCCGCTTCATCATCAATGCTCCGGATGGAATTTATTGATCGATCCGGAATGTCTGGTCGCGGTCGGGACCGATAGAAACGATACCGATCTTTGCATCCAGCAATTCTGCCATGCGGAGCAGATATTTCTGTGCATTTTCCGGAAGATCGTTCCAGCATTTTGCTTTTGTTGTATCGGCTTTCCAACCGGGGAGAACTTCGTAAACCGGTTCCACATTTGCCAGGTCTTCCACGTCGGCAGGGAATGTGGAGATTTCTTCGCCGTTCAAACGGTAAGCGGTACAAATCTTGATTTCATCCAGATCGTCAAGAACGTCGAGCTTTGTCACTGCCAACAGGTCAACACCGTTGACCATGCAGCTGTGGCGGGATGCAATGATATCCAACCAGCCGCAACGACGGGAACGACCGGTTGTTGCACCGTATTCGCCGCCCTTGGAACGGAGGAATTCGCCAGTTGCATTGTCCTGTTCCGTGGGGAACGGACCTTCGCCGACGCGGGTTGTGTAGGCTTTGATTACGCCCCAGACTTCATCGATCATGCGGGGGGCAAGACCGGAACCGCCGCAGGCACCGCCGCTGGTGGTTGTGCTGCTGGTGACGAAAGGATATGTTCCGTGGTCGATATCCAGGAATGCGCCCTGTGCGCCTTCGAGGAGGATGTTTTTACCGGCTTTGGCTGCTTCGTTGACTGTAACAACGGTATCTTTAATGTAAGGAACCAGCCAATCTGCAGCTTCTTTGACTTCTTTCCATGCTTTTTCGATGTCAAGAACTTCTGCGCCGAAAGGAGTGTAAACCTTGTTGTATTCTTCCGCCTGTTCACGGAAGAGAGCTTCGAATCTTGCCGGTTTCAGAATGTCGCAAGCACGGATACCGACACGGTTGGCTTTTGCTGCATAAGCAGGACCGATACCGCGTTTTGTTGTACCGATCTTTTTGCCTTTGGATGCCTTGTTTTCGTTGTAAGCATCCAACAGTTTATGCCAGGGCATGATCAGGTGGCAGCGGGAGCCGAGCTGAATGCAGGAGACATCCACATCTCTTGCCATAAGACCTTTGATTTCTTCAACAAGACCGATCGGGTCAACAACAACACCGTTACCGATCACGTTGGCTGTATTTTTGCGGAGAACCCCGGACGGAACCAGGTGAAGCACAAACTTCTTGTCTTCCGCTTCCACTGTATGACCTGCATTATTACCGCCCTGGAAACGGACGACCATTTCTGCATTACGTGTCAAAACGTCAATAATTTTACCTTTGCCTTCATCGCCCCATTGGACGCCTACCAGTACGCTGACTGCCATAATTTCTATCCGATTGTTATTTGCCGGAAAACGATACGGAACAAAACACCCCGGCAAAAAGTGCTTTGCACGTCAAAAAACGAAATAACGAGGTTATTTCAAAAATACTTCAAAAAAGGATTTGAAATAAGGTTGTTGATGAGATGGATATGGTAGTTTATGTGTGGCTACTCGTAGAGTAACCACCGGAAACGCTCCATATTCAGATCGCAACAAGATCTTTCAAGCATTTTTGAATGTTTTTGAAATTACCTCATAACTCCTATACAATAGCGCACTTTTCTGAAAATGCAAACGAAAAATAGAAAAAGTCTCATTTATCAATGTTTTTTTATGTATCCAGTCGACATTTCAACAATTATTTTATGGATATATTGTAAAAAACACTTCAAGATGCCGTTTCTTTTTGGAATTCTGTTTTTTTCTGAAATGATAATAAATCAGTCTGTTTTAACTTGAAAATGTTTCTTTTTGATGATATATTGTAATAATATTTATGGATAAAAAAATGAAAAAGGAATTTAACATGTACTACGGAGTTACAAGCGGCGAAATAAGCACAGGTATAATATTAAAAGGTAATGATTTGATGGACATCTCCTCCGGCGGGACGGCAAACAACACGACGATCAATTCTAGAGGCGACATGTACATCTACTCCGGCGGGACGGCGAATAGCACGACAATAAATTCCGGCTACATGTACATCTACTCCGGCGGTACGGCAACAGAGATTATTGAAAATGGTGGGTATGTATACGTTGCGGATGGTGCCTTTGCAACGTTTGCATCCAACACGATTGAAGGATTTGTCTTATCATACGACGATATGATGACCGTTCATAAAAACACCATTGCAAACAGCACGACCATCAATGCCAACGGCTACATGTACATCTCCTCCGGCGGAATGGCGAACAGCACGACGATCAATGACCACGGCTACATGGACATCTCCTCCGGCGGGGTGGCGAACAGCACGACGATCAATGCCTACGGCTGCAGGATGTTCATCTACTCCGGCGGGACGGCAAACAGCACGACCATCAATGGCGGCTGCATGTACATCGACTCCGGCGGAGTGGCAAACAACACGACGGTCAATTCCGGCGGCTCCATGCGCATCGACTCCGGCGGGACGGCAAACAGCACAACGATCAATTCCGGCTACATGAACATCTACTCCGGCGGGACAGCAACAGAGATTGTTGAGAACGGGGGGGAGGTTGGCGTCCAGAATGGCGCCTATGTAACTTTTGCTTCAAACACTATTGAAGGATTTGTTTTATCACAGGACAAAATGACCGTTCACAAAAACACCATTGCAAACAGCACTACCGTTAATTCCTACGGCTACATGTACATCTACTCCGGCGGGATTGCAAATAACACGACGATCAATTCCAGCGGAAGCATGTTCATCTCCTCCGGCGGAATGGCAAACAGTACGACGATCAATTCCGGCGGCGACATGTGGATCCACTCCGGCGGGACGGCGAACAGCACGATTATCAATGACTGGGGCTACATGGACATCTGGTCCGGCGGGACTGCAACAGATATTATTGAAAATGGTGGTTATGTATACGTTGCGGATGGTGCCTTTGCAACGTTTGCATCCAACACGATTGACGGGGTTGTTTTGTCGAACACGGGTATGACCGTTCATAAAAACACCATTGCAAACAGCACGACGATCAATGACTGGGGCTACATGTCCATCTCCTCCGGCGGGGTGGCAAACAACACGACCATCAATTCCGGCGGCTCCATGCGCATCTCCTCCGGCGGGGTGGCAAACAGCACGACGATCAATTCTCGGGGCAGGATGTGGATCTACTCCGGCGGGGTGGCGAACAATACGACCATCTCCGGTGGTGTGATATGCAACTATGGCGATATAACCATCGGCGATTCTGCGATTATAGGCTCTTTAGAGAATTATGGCAATATGGACTTCAATATTTCCGTACGCAGTGAAGAGGATGGGGTGTTACTTAATGATTGGACGAAAGTTATCAATAATGGCACATTAAGTATCACAGTCAATGCAGAACAGGCGGCCGGCGAATATCTGCTGATCGGCAATGTTGAAACATTCAATCATACAATTACCGTAGGAGATGGTTCTGTAACCTATGGCACGCTCAGTTTTAGCGAGGCAAAGCCCCCGAATAGTCATGCCCGGATCACGGTTGATCCGGATCAGCTTAATGGATACACATTCACCTATAACGGAAAAACTTACACGTTAAAGTTAGAAAATAAGCTATTGAGCATTATAATTGATGGAGCAGGTAAAGTTGTTATTTACAAAGGCTCAGAAAAAACCTTTGAGGGTCCGGAATCCAACGATGCTGTATTGCGGCGCAATGACGATAATAAAATGCATATTTATGAGGGCGGCGTGGCTAATCGTACAGCTGTGAGAGATGGGGGGGAGGTAATTATTTTCCAAGGCGGTGTTGCTAATAATGTTGGAGTAAGTGCCAATGGCAATATGGTTGTCAAAGAACATGGCATTGCCCACATCGTTACGGTAAGATCCGGCGGCGAAGTAAAAGTGGAAAAGGAAGGAACGATCTATTCTGCCTCTGTTATTGGCGGGGTGGTTGACAATCTTGGCGATGTAAATAATACTTTTGTCAGTGGTGGCGGTGTGCTGAAAATCCACGGAACAGGCCAAGCGGTAAATACCGAAATAAAAACCAGTGGTACAGTGAGTGTATTTAAAACGGATGAAGGCAAGGGAGCCCGACAAACCCAAGTCACCGCCGATGGAGTTCTGCAAGTCAGCGATGGCGGCAAAGTCCTCGAAACAACCGCTGTAACCGGCGGTAAAATTTTGATAAGCAAGACCGGTGTTGCCGAAAAGTCCTATATCAGTTCCGGAGGGATAATGAATGTATCTCAAGGCGGCATAGCCAATTTGACCAGTGTTTATTCCAGCGGCTTGCTTACTGTTTCCAAGGAAGGTATTGCCAACGATACGGTACTTTATTCCAAAGGCATGTTGAATGTTTCAGCAGGCGGTGTGGCCAATCGGACAGTTGTCAGTTCCGGCGGCAGCGCATACATATACACTCAGGGCATAGCCAACAATCTCTCAGTGGAAGTCGGTTCTGTGTGTGTGTCCGGCGGCGTGGTCAAAGAGCTTACCGTCAATGACAGAGGGCAGGTTTTTATTTACACGCAAGGCACAGTGACTGGTGGAGAGGTTAATGTCAGCGGTAAAGTACATGTTTCCTCCGGCGGCAAAGCGACTCAACTGGTAATTAATTCCGGCGGCTATGTTTATGTATCTTCCGGTGGGACGGCTGCAAGTACCAAAATCAATGGTTTCGGTTCCATGTTTATTTCGTATAGCGGTAAGATCAATGCAGCTCGCATCGAGTCAGCCGGGTATCTCGCGCTTAACGGAACGGCAGCTGCTACCGTGGTCAATGACGCTGGCAGAATGCATATTTATCTGGGGGGTGTGGCTAACACTACAAGCTTAAACAATGGTACGCTGTGGGTTCATTCCGGCGGAACAGCCAAAGGAACACAGGTTAATCAAGGAGGGAATTTACAGGTATCCGCCTGCGGTTTGGCAAGCAATACCACGGTTAACGCTTTGGGCGAAATGTATGTTTGTTCAGACAGCTTGGCAAGCAATACCACGGTTAAAGAGTTAGGTAACGTGTATGTTGTTTCTGGCGGCACGCACAAAGGCACTTTGCAGATAGAATCAAATAGCAAAGTTACCGCCGAAGCTGGTTCGGTGATCGACTTTACCGTTGCAGACCGGACAAGTACTGATGATTATTTAATTAATGATCTTTCGAGGATTTACGGTACTCCGACTTATACCATTACGGTTTCAGAAGATCAGGAAGCAGGAATGTATAAGCTGGCGCAAGGCGCATCGGCATTCAATAAAACAATTTCCATCTGCACAACCGATACCTGCTTCGGTGAACTGACCATCAACAGTGACACATTAACATTTGATGGCGTAACTTATGATTTGAATAATGTGGATGGCAACCTGACTCTGACAATCACAAAACCGGAAACGGAATACGTCATCGGCAACTTCAACGGAATGTTTGAGTTTACACCCGATGGCAGCGGTACAATTTATACTCCTGCCGGTAAACAGGAAATCGCCGGAACGCTTGATCCCGCAAAATGGGAAGTGGTCGGCGCAGGTGACTTCAATAAATCTGGAACCGATGGTTTGCTCTGGATCGAAAAGAATACCGGATATGTTTATATTCAGAACGATTTGACAAACTTTGATGAAGTCAATAATATGTCCAACTGTTTGGGGATTCTCGGAGATGGATATGAAATTCTTTCCACAGGCGACTTTACCGGAACGGGCATTGACGGCGTAATCATGCAAGGCCCGGCATTCGGGGATGCTTCCGTCTCTCTCAACTACGGTTTGCCCATCTGGGGACGGGAAGCCGATGGAACCACATTCGCCGGATGGCTGGGTGCATTGGTCAACACCTGGCAGCCTGACGATGCCTTGAAAGGTGATACATCCGATCTCGCCGACATCAACGCAAAGAATTACATGTATGAAGTCGTTTCTGTCGGTGACTACAACGGCGACGGGGTGGATGATGTCATGCTTCAGAATATCATGCCGAAGACGGTCGATGGCGTTACCATTACCGGATCCGGCGACGTCTTTACTTTCCTGACGGGCAGCATGGAAGCGGTCAAAGCAGGTGCAGCTCCGACGGTTGCCTACGCTGGCTGCGCTACCGATGGATGGGAAGTCATGGGCTCCGGCGACTTTGACGGTGACGGTATTGATGATGTTCTGTTGTCCGACGGCACAGGTGTAGCCGGTTGGCAGATGATGAATGGTCAACGCACAGAAAACTTCTGGTTTGGCAATTTGGGCGCAAACGAAGAAATCGCTGGTATTGCAGATTTGAACAATGACGGCACAGATGATATTCTTGTTCTCAACACAGCGACTGATGATTATCACGGCTGGCTTGTAAAGAACGGCGCAATCACCGGCTCCCTTGCGATTGCATAAAAGACATTCAGACTTGAAAAGTAATTCACGACATGCTAAATTACGGTAGACATAGGATGTAACACATATAGAGGTCTAATATGAATAAGAAGGTGCAAATTCGCAACAGTACCGTAGATTTTCTCGTTTTCACAAAAGAAAACAATTCAGCCGATACGATTGAAGTTCGGGTACAGGATGGTAATGTATGGCTGACGCAGAAGGCAATCGGACAGTTGTTTGATATTGACCGTTCTGTAGTTACCAAACATTTACAGAATGTTTTTGCTGACGGGGAACTGGTTGAAAGTTCAGTTTGTGCAAAATTTCCCCAAACTGCCGATGACGGCAAGACCTATCAGTATAAATTCTATAATTTACCGGCAATTATCGCGGTCGGCTATCGGGCAAAATCACCGCGGGCAACCGAGTTTCGCAAATGGGCAACCCGTGTATTGGAAACCTTTACCAAACAGGGATATGTTCTGGATAAAGACCGGTTGATCAATGGAAAAATATTTGATGATGATTATTTTGAACATCTTATAAGTGAAATTCAGGAAATCCGGGCAAGTGAACGCCGTTTTTATCAAAAAATTACCGATCTATATGCAACGGCTGCAGACTATGACCGCAATAGCGATATTACCAGAACTTTTTTTGCCACAGTTCAAAATAAAATGCATTTTGCCGTTCACCACAGCACCGCTGCTGAATTAATCGTTCAACGTGCAAATCATAAGAGTTTGAATATGGGATTGACCACCTGGAAGAACGCTCCGGAAGGAAAAATTGTCAAAGCAGATGTTTCAGTCGCAAAAAATTATCTTAAAGATCAGGAGCTCACTGAACTCAATGAAATTGTAACCATGTATCTTGATTATGCCATCCGGCAGGCACGTCGTCACATCCCGATGATGATGGCAGAGTGGGCAGAAAAGCTGGATGCTTTTTTGCGATTCAACGAGGCAGAACTTTTAACCGATGCAGGCAAAGTCAGTACTGAAATAGCCAAACGTTTTGCAGAAAGCGAATTTGAAAAGTATCGAGTAATTCAAGATTGCATATACAAAAGCGATTTTGACCGTCTGTTGGAAGAAAGTCAGAATTTACCGGATAAACAACAAGAAGGTGAATAAAAATAAAACGTCTATTTTCTCATTTTTGAATATTTAGTGTTATCAAGTATGAGTAATTTGAGTAAAAACGACTGCAAAGCATGACATTCCCCTCCTGTATACCGGCAAATCTGTGATTTTTTCAGAAAAAATGTTGAAAATCTCCGTTTTTGTGGTATCTTACCATAATAATAGAATAAGAATCAACAGGAGATTAGAACATGGAATTTTATGACGTTCTGAAAAAACGCAAGAGTTATCGTGGATACGATTCTTCAAAAAATATTCCGGATGATGTACTTGACCGGATCGGACAGGCAGTCAATCTGGCACCGACTGCCTGTAACAGACAGCCGATCCGTTTTCTGCTCATCCGCGATCAGGCTCTGCGGGAAAAAGTTTGCAATGTCTATACCCAGCCCTGGCTGAAAGAAGCCCCGGCGATTCTCGTTGCATTGGAAAATGAAAGCGAAGCATGGCATCGTTTTGAAGGCGAATCTGCATCAGTCATTGATACAGCCATTGCAATGGAGCACTTTGTGCTTGCTGCTGCTGCCGAAGGTCTGGGAACCTGCTGGATTTGTGCATTCAATCGGGATGAGATGGATCAGGCATTGAACATCGAAAAGCCCTGGCATTCGGTCGCCATCTCCCCGTTGGGATATGCAAAGGCGGATGCCTGCCGCAATACAAGTAGAAAACCGCAAAATGAAATTTTTCAGGTGATTGACTGATGAATACTTTTGAATATATCAAAGGCAAACCTGTTCTGCAGGATGACGCTTTTACATTTACACCCGATATCCCCGTAACCGGTTCTTTCCAATTCGAATACGGTAAATTCACCGTCTGCGGACTGGATGCCGTTCCGGGGGATTATCCCCTCTCTATGGGCGTTGCAGGCTTGCGCCGTCCTCACGCTTCCGCCGATGGCGAAGAATGTTCTCTTGAGATGACGGACTCCGTTCCGTTCGGAGCAGAACCGGAAGTACAGAAACGTTTTGAGTTCATGAACGGCAGAGTATCCGTCCGTACCGACTTTGTGCTGCGTCCCTCCTTTGAAATGCGCTCCATTACAGCGGGCGGTTTGAAAGTGGAAGGTCTTGTCCGTTTGAGCATTACGGAACAGGTTGCAAGCGGTAAGCCGGAAGCGGGTGCGATGATTGATTTTGCCGCCCTGCCCGATGGTGCGGAAATTTATCGCAAAAATCAGATTCCTCTGGCCGTTGATTTTTATGATGCCGATGGCGAAAAATTGAGTTTTGAAATCGGCAATTCCATCTGGCGCTGGGATCTGCCTGCCCGTATGCCGGGAACATCTTTGTACACGATCCGCAAAGAAAAAGATGCGTTGATGTTCTACTGGAATGTATTTGAATTCAAAGGCGAAACACAGGAAACACCGGTCCCGGGTGGAAGAAATCTGCGCTTTGTCTGGTCCTTGCGTTACGGTAACGGTGAAGAAAAGCCGGAAACGATCAAAGCGGAATTTGATGCAATCAACTATCCCTGGCAGAAAAATTGTCTTGTCCGTCTTGCCGATGGCACATACAGCAAAACGCCCTGTTTCCGTGCAGCAGGAACGGTTGCAGTCCTGAAGAAATTCGTCCGTGCTCAGCTTGCGGATGCGGTGGAAGGTGATGTATTTGCAGTCCGTGTTGCTGCGGACTTGTGCTGCACCAGTTCTGCCCATGAAGATCGGGGCAAAAAAGAAAGTCTTCTGCATTGGGGACGTGATTCCCGGGAAGAATTCGGCCGCTGGGCAAACCGTCAGCTTTCCCGCAACGGTGCAAAATTAATCTTTGTTGTTGAGGAGTAAAACGATGAGCGTTAGTTATTTATTTCCGGAAGGCCGCAAAAGAGTTCTGACCTTCAGTTATGATGACGGCAATATTGCAGACCGGAAACTGGTTGATATTCTGACATCCTGCGGAATGAAAGGCACTTTCAATCTCAATGCAGGCAGACTGATTGCAAAAGATCCGCACTGCGTTGCTATGGATGAAATCAAGTCTCTTTACCTGGATAAAGGTCATGAAGTGGCATGTCACGGTTATTCCCATCCGCGGGAAGAAATGCTCCTGCACGGCTCTATGCTTAATGATATACTCAAAGACCGTCTGGAACTGGAAAAGATTACCGGAAAGATCATCAAAGGTATGGCATATCCTTTCGGCTCCTACAGTCCGGACGTGATTGATACACTTGCAACAGCGGGCATTGTCTACTGCCGTACTGTTGCAGCCACAAATTCCACCAGTCTCTTCCCGGCCTCGGGCAAAGACTGGCTGACCTGGAATCCGACCTGTCATCATAACGGTGACATCATCCGCCGGATCGATCCGTTCCTGACGAACCGTTACGGCTTGCAAATGTTGTATGTGTGGGGTCATTCCTATGAATTCAACAATATGGACAACTGGGAAATCATGGAGGAATTCTGCGATAAGTTAAAGAATCGCAAAGATGTCTGGTATGCAACAAACATGGAAATCTACCAGTATGTGGAAGCCTGCCGTAGCCTTGAAACATCTGCCGATTGCCGTATGATTTATAATCCGTCCTGTCAGAATGTATTCATTCTTGCAGATGATAAGGTGTATGAAATCCAGCCGGGTGCCACACTCCATATCTGACATTTATTTCATTAACCGCAGAACAGAAAAGGTCCGCAATATCTTTTCTGTTCTTTCTTGCTTTTTATGAACGATTACCGTAACAGTGCAATCCGTGAACTGGATGAGATTTGGAAATTGATCCGTCTTACCGACCGGCGCAGACTCAGCAATCAACGCCGGAAAGTTGTGGAGATTCTGAAACATTCCAAAGCACCGGAACAGGAAGAAGAACTGACGAATTTTGCTCTCCGCCTGAAAAAAGCGGCGGAACGCTCCCTTGTGCCTTTTGCTGACCGGCTGCATTGTAAGTTTCCGGAAGAACTGCCCATTACAGCAAAGATTCCGGAGATATGCAAAGCCTTGCGTGATCATAACGTTGTAATTGTCTGCGGCGCCACCGGGTCCGGTAAAACCACCCAGCTGCCGAAAGCGGCATTACAGCAGGGATTCGGCAGAAATGGCAGAATCGGTTGTACGCAGCCGCGCCGAATTGCGGCATCTGCGCTGGCGGATCGTCTGGCGAGTGAAACGTTTGCAACGCTGGGACAGGAAGTGGGGTATCAAGTCCGTTTTGACGACCGGACATCCGATGCAACGGTGATCAAGTTCATGACAGACGGGATTCTCCTTGCGGAAACGTGTCACGATCCCGATCTGCTGCAATACGACTGTCTGATTCTGGACGAAGTGCATGAGCGGAGTTTGAATATTGACTTTCTGCTGGGCTATGTAAAACTGTTGCTGAAACGGCGGAAAGATTTACGTGTTATCATCTCCTCCGCCACATTGGAAAGCCGTCGGCTCAGTGAATTTTTCGGCAATGCACCGGTAATTGAAGCGGAAGGCAGAACCTTCCCTGTGGAAGATTGTTATCTGCCTGCCCAGGAAGATGAAGAACTTTCCGAACACATTGCACGCGGCGTTGAATTTATTTCCAGTCTGTCGGATGATGGAGATATTCTTGTTTTTCTGCCCGGCGAACGGGAAATCCGGGCAGCGGCAGAAATGCTTCAGGGACGGCGTTACCCCCGGACCGAAATTCTTCCCTTATTCGGGCGTCTCTCTGCCGGAGATCAGGCAAAGATTTTCCAACGGAGCAACAAGCGGCGCATTGTGCTTGCAACAAACGTGGCGGAAACCTCGCTGACAATTCCCGGAATTCAGTTTGTGATCGATACCGGTCTGGTACGTCTCAGCCGCTTTAATCCCCGCACACGTATTCAGGAATTGCGCGTAGAATTTGTCTCGAAAGCCAGTGCCATGCAGAGACGCGGGCGCTGCGGACGTGTTCGTGACGGGGTATGCATCCACCTTTATTCGGAAGAAGAATTGGAAAAGGCTGACGCCTATACCGATCCTGAAATCCAGCGCTCCTCACTGGCTGGCGTCATTCTCCAGATGGAAACACTGCATCTGCCGGAAATCTCCACGTTCCCGTTCGTCGATCCGCCGGGCCCTGCCCTCATCCGGGAAGGTTTGACGGCACTGCATGACCTGGATGCGTTGAACGAAGAAAATCACATTACCGAGACAGGGAAACGTTTGGCATCGATTCCGATTGACCCGCATCTGGCGAAAATTCTTCTTGCCGGAGAAAAGACGGATATGCTGCAGGAATTGGCAATCATCGTTGCCTTCTTATCCATATCCGACCCGCGGGAACGTCCTTTTGATGATGCAAAAGCCGCCGATACGGCCCATAAGAAATATCAATCCGACACATCCGACTTCCTCTCAATTCTGCATTTATGGTGTGCGGTTGCTGAAGCGGCGGAAAAATCCAACGCTGTATTGCGCAAGTTTACAAAAGCCAATTTTCTCAATTACCGGCGTACCCGTGAATGGCGCAATCTGGCAGATGAATTGATCGATACCGTTGGTGCCGAACCGATTGAAACTTTTGATTCCTTTAAAGTAAAATTTGATCCTTTACATAAAGCACTGTTAAGCGGTTTGCCCCGGAATCTTGCCATGCTGGATCCGGAAACAGGGATGTACTCGGATATGAACGGCAGAAAATGTGCTATCTTTCCCGGCTCCGGTCTTGCAAAACGGAAGAATGCCCCGCAATGGATCCTCTCCTTTTCCATCGTGGAAACCTCCCGCACTTTTGCCCGTTGCGTGGCGGAAATTCAACCGCAATGGCTGGAAGAAATCGCGCCGTTCCTCTGTAAAAAAATCTATGACCGGATTGCATGGGATGAAATGTCCGCATTCGTTTATGCCCGCGAACGGGTGACTGCCGGAAAACTGTTGATTCACCCGGGACGACGCTGTTCTTACATGCGGATCGATCCGGTCAAGACAAGAGAAGTATTTATTCATGAAGGTCTGACCGAGGGTAAAGTGATGATTCCCGGCACATGGACGGACACCTTTTCCCGGAAACTTCAGGCATTACGCTTATTGGAAATCAAGCAGCGCCGACCGGACTCCATTGTGAATTTTCCATCCATTCAGTCTCACTTTGAGTCTGTCATTCCGCAGGATATGCTTTGCGGACGGGATGTCAAACTCCACTGGAAACGGAATCATATTGATTTTACCCCCGGCACCGCCTCGTTTCTCTGGTGCGATCCGGATGAGATTCACCCGGAGGATTACCCCGATCAGATTGAATCCTGCGGCATCAAACTGGATGTTTCTTACGTATATGATCCGGGCGAACCGGAAGACGGCTTGACTTATCTCGTGCCGGAAAATTGTCTGAACCTTGTCGGTAAGCATATTCACGATTATCCGGTAACCGGATGGATGCAATGGAAAGTGGAAGCCGCACTGCGCGGTCTGCCGAAACATTTACGGAAAGAATTGATGCCGCTTCATGATACCGCCAATCATTTTATGAAAGAATACCGCGCCGGACGTCTCTTTACCGAACAGCCGTTCCACCGGTGTTTAATGGATTTCTTCCAGGAACAATATGATTTGGATACGCCGGAAGATATTCTGGAAAATATTGAATATCCCTCTTATCTGAAAATCCGGATCGCGTTAACCGGTCCCGACGGAAAAATCAGAAAAGTCATAGACCGTATTCCGGGAAAAGATGCCAGTGTTTCCACTATTTCCAAAACGCTCCCGGTGGCAGAGAAATATCATTGTTCCGGGTGCGAAAACTGGCCGGAAGGACTGGTTCTGCCCGAATCTGTCCGGATATCTCCGAAGCATGAAAAAGAAGCCTACCCTGCCCTTTGTGATGAAGGGGAAACCATCGGATGCTCGTTATACTTGAATCAGGAAGAATCGTTCCGGAATCATTGCGCCGGGCTGACACGACTCATCCGGATTCATTATCCGGGCATGATCAAACAGTTCCGGTCACAATGCAAAGGCATTATCAATAAAAAATATCCGGCTTTCATGACATATCCGGATTGGATCAATGACCTGATCGATCATTCTATTTTATCCGCATTTCAAACGCCACCGGAAGAAGTGCGCGATGCGGAAACGTATGAACAGGAAGTGTTGAACGTGCGGGATAACGCAGCAGGTCATTTCCAGAAAAATCTGGAATCTCTGGATCAGATTGCGGCTTATGCGGATACCATTTGGGAACAACTGGCAGATGAATTTGCAGAAGATCACCCTGTCCGCATGGACGTGGAACAGCAGATGGATTATTTGTTCCGGGATCGATTTTTCCGTATTCCGGAAGCGGTGTGTGAATACAGCCGTTATCTGAAAGCAATCAGAATCCGTCTTGACCGCGCAAAGACATCCCCGGGAAAAGACAGCACAAAAGGTGCCGGAATTGCCGAAATCATCCGGAAATATCATGTGCTTGCTCAAAGCGATAAGACACCGGAAAATACAAGTTCCATCCGGGATTTGTTCCTGTTATTGGAAGAAGCACGAATCCAGGCATGGTCACCGGAAATGCAGCTGAAACGGAAAGTCTCTCCGGAAATTCTGAAAAAAGTCTGGGAAGAACTCCGCTTCTGATCAGCGGGAACGATCCATTGCACCGGCAGGAACAAACCGGATTTGTGTGCAATCCGCTGCGCCTTTATACTGACGTACTTTATTCAGGATTGCTTCTTTGATGGTCTTGGATGAAAGGGCGGCAAGATAGGCAGGATGCCCGACTTCCACGTCAAGAATTCCGTTTTTGTATCGTACAGGCATAGTACGTTTAGCAGAGACAGCGCCGACAATATCCGCCCAGTTTTCCCGCAATTCAAAAATCACCATCATATAGGGTGGGATTCTTTTCCGGACAACATTCTGCAATGCATCCGAAATAGAGGTACTTTGCGGGAGAAATTTCATCATAGCCCCGCTGGCATCTGCGGAAGAATCGCCGTACCAGCTTTCCAGCAAAGGAGCCAGTTTCTTACGTACTTTGTAAGTGGAACGTCCGCCGCCTGCGGGAGGAGGTGTATCGTTAATCTCCGGCATTCTACACCCCTATGCCGAAGATCGACAGCGGTAATAATAGTAGATTTCCGCACATCTGGAAGGGAGCCCAAAGCCCCTTGCCGATATTGGTAAAACCGCTTTTGAACTGTCCGAAAGCACCAAGGAATATTACTTGGAACAAACCGATGGGGAATCGGAAGAAACTGATCAGATTTCCCCCGGCTTTCAGTAAGACAACCGTCATATTTTTCAAGCCGCGTATTACGTAAGGTGCAATAATCTTGGCAGCCTGAATCGCAACCGGAGTCAGAATCGCAATGGTAACGGGGTCAATCGCCTCTGCTTTGGTAGAGGGTCCGAAATAAAAAACTGCAGACAACAGAATGGTTGCCACCAGCAAAAATCGTTTTGTCATATACATTATCTCATCTCCATAAAAAATTACGGGTTCGTTTCCAATTCCAGATTCACCGGTTTTGCATTACGGCGGAAAAGAACATATTCCACCGAATCGACCAGTGCTTCCCAGGATGCCTGAATGATATTTTCACTCATCCCGACGGTTCCCCAATGATTTTTCCCATCGGTACTGTCGATCAATACCCGGGTACGTGCAGCGGTTCCGTTGACACCTTCCATAATACGGACTTTGTAATCCGCAAGATGAATTCCGCTGATTTCCGGATAAAAACGCTCCAACGCCTTGCGCAATGCCAAGTCAAGAGCATTCACCGGACCATCCCCCTCGGCAGCCATCAGGCGGCTGACACCGTTTACGCTGAGTTTGACGGTGGCTTCCGCAATCGCAGTGCCATCATCATATTTCCGTTTTTCCACAATAACCCGGAACCCTTCCAGCGTAAAGAACGGGGTCCACGAGTTCAATGTTTTATGCATGAGCAATGCCAGAGAAGCATCGGCATATTCATATTCATAACCGGCATTTTCTTTTTCTTTGAGCAGATTCAACAATGCCGCAACCTGTGCATCGGATCCGGGGTCAATGCCCAATTCCGAGGCTTTCAACTGAATATTGCTCTTCCCTGCCAGATCGGAAATCAGAATTTGACGGCGATTGCCAACCTGTTCCGGCACAATATGTTCAAAAGTGACAGGATTCTTCTGAACTGCATTCACATGCATTCCGCCTTTATGAGCAAATGCCAGATCGCCCACATAAGGCAGTCTGGGATCATGACGCAAATTTGCCAGATCATCCACAAAATGACTGACCTGTTTCAGATGCCGGATTTTCCCTTCCGGCAAACATTCATATCCGGCTTTCAGCTGCAACGCAGGAATAATCGAACAAAGATTCGCATTCCCGCAACGCTCACCGAAACCATTGATTGTCCCTTGCACCAGACGGACACCGCTGCGGACAGCCATAATGGAATTGGCAACCGCAAGTTCACTGTCGTTATGACAATGAATACCGATAATCGTCTGTTCCGGCAGATGCGCCCGGATATTTCTGCAAACGTCTGCAATCTCAGTTGGCAAAGCCCCGCCGTTGGTATCGCACAAGGTCACACAGGAGGCACCGGCAGCTGCAGCAGTTTGAAGAACTTTCAGGGCGTAATCGGGGTCTTCTTTGTATCCGTCAAAGAAATGTTCGGCATCAAAAACGACTTCTCTGCCATGGTCTTTCAGATATTGACAGGATTCGCCGATAATATCCAGATTTGCTTCCGGCGAAGCATGAAGCACATCCCGCACATGGAACAGCCAGCTTTTGCCGAAGATGGAAACTGCAGGCGTCTCGGCATGCAATAACGCCTGCAGATTTTCATCCGTTTCAACCGTCTTTCCCAACCGGCGTGTACTGCCGAACGCAGTCAGACGGGCATGACGCAGTGCCAATTTACCGGCACTGGCAAAGAATGCGGCATCCCGGGGATTCGATCCCGGCCAACCGCCTTCGATGTACGCCACACCCAGGTCGTCCAACTTCTCTGCAAGACGGAGTTTATCCGTGCAGGAGAAAGAAATCCCGCCTGCCTGGGTTCCATCCCGCAGCGATGTGTCAAAAATAAAAATTCTGTTGGAAAGACGGTTCACGATAACTCTTTATTCTGTAAAAAGTTTTTCTTTGGAGACAAAGATAATACCATCTTCCGCCTGCAACTGGCTCAAAGCCTGTTCCAGATCAGAGAAACGGCAGATGATCACGGCCTGACCGTCAATCCCGGAGGGGAATGCATACATGTATTCGATACCGATTCCATGTTTGGAAATCAGTTTCATGACGGATGCCAGACTGCCTGCTTTGTGTGCAACTTCGACCGCTGCCACATCGGTAGTCTTTGCCATGAAACCGGCTTTTGTCAGAACGGACATGGCATTTTCCCAGTCTTTCACAACAAGACGGAGAATACCGAATTCTTTTGTATCGGCAAGAGTCAAAGCGGAAATGCTGATACCGTTTTCTGCGAGGATCTGACAGGGCTTATCCAAAGCACCGGTCTTGTTTTCCAGAAATACAGAAATCTGTTTGATTTTCATAACTGTTTTTTCCTTCTCTGATTATGCGTTGAGGTCACGTTTGTCAAGCACGCGTTTTGCTTTGCCTTCGCTGCGCGGAATGCTGTTCGGAGGAAGCATGTGGACGAGTACGCGGATACCGAGTGTGCTTTCAATCGCATGGGAAATCTTGGCTTTGATTTCTTCCATTCCTGCCACGTTGTCGTGGAACAGAGTTTCGTTGACTTCGATATTCACTTCCACATTATCCAGACCATGAGAACGGGTCAGAATGATCTGATAGACCGGGAGGACGGATTCCGCTTTCATAATCGCAGCTTCGATCTGGGACGGGAACACGTTCACGCCGCGGATGATGAACATATCATCGCTTCTTCTGCCGATCTGGGCAATACGGCGGATGGTACGTCCACAGGAACAGACATCGGTACGGATGCGGGTGATGTCACGTGTACGGTAACGGATCATCGGCATAGCAACCTTTGTCAAAGTTGTGAAGACCAGTTCCCCTTCTTCGCCGTCGGGGAGAACTTCGCCGGTGGAGGGGTCGATGATTTCCGGATAGAAGTGGTCTTCAAAGATGTGGAGACCATCCTGCGCTTCGCAAGCGCAACCGACACCGGGACCGCAGATTTCAGACAATCCATAGATGTCATAAGCCTTGATTCCGGCAACATTTTCAATACGCTGACGCATTTCCGGGGTCCACGGTTCCGCACCGAAGATACCGGCACGCAGCGGCAATTCACGCAAATCAATACCCATTGCCTGGGCTTTTTCTGTCAGGTGCAGGAAGTAGCTGGGAGTACATGCAATACAGGTCACACCGCAATCCTTCAACAGCATAATCTGGCGTTCGGTATTGCCGCCGGATGCGGGAACAACAGTTGCGCCCAATGCCTGGAAGCCCTGATGAGCACCGAGACCACCGGTGAACAGACCGTAACCATAAGAAACCTGAGCAATATCTCCGGCATGAAGTCCGCAGCCGGCAAGAGCACGAACCATGGCATTTTCCCAGATTTCGAGGTCGCCTTTGGTGTAGCCGACAACAATGGGTTTGCCGGTTGTACCACTGGAAGCATGGAGACGTACAATATCTTTCAGAGGAACTGCAAAAAGGCCGTAGGGGTAAGTATCCCGCAAGTCTGTTTTGACACTGAACGGAAGTTTTGCCAGATCTTTCAGCTCACGGACATCTTCCGGTTTTACGCCGCGTTCATCCATACGCTGACGGAACAAAGCGACGTTATCATAAGTGTGTTTGACCGTTTTCTGCAAACGTTCCAACTGGAGCGCACGCAATTTTTCCACCGGCATGAAGTCCATTGCACTTGCCGGATGTACTACTTGATTTGCCATTGTTGTAAATCTCGCTTTCTAAATGGTTATATCATTCTCCGATTGCACGGAGGAACACTTCGATATTTGCTTCTGCAACTGCAGCCGGAAAGTTTTCCCGCAGCAATGTCTTCCACAATTCCACATCGAATTTCAGGTAACGGTTCAATACCCCGAGCAATGCAATATTCAACATGCGGGATTTTGCGTCCGCTTCGCTGATATCGGAAGGACGGATGATCACAGTATTTTCAGAGAGATAGGGACGGCATACTTCGATCTGGTCTTCGGAAACCGCTACCAGATAATCCGCTTCCCCTTCGGGGATCATCGGACTGTAAATCTTTTTACCGAAACGAACATCGCTGGAAACAGATCCACCGCGCTGGCTCATGCCGTGCAGTTCACTTTTCTTTACATCATAGCCCAGGCGGAACGCGGCTTCTGTCAACATATCAGACGCACGGATGATTCCCTGACCGCCCAACCCGGCAAACATTACATTCACTGTATCTTTCATCTTGGATCAACCTTTCTTTTGTTTTGCCAGTTTCTTCAGCTGGAGAATACACGGACTCTGTGCGATAATCACACTGACGTCGTTGGATGCCAGGCGTTCCTGCAGCAATGCGCGGAAACCTTCGGTATCCTGTACCTGATTGATCACATCCACATGATCAGCACCGGCTGCTCTGCACAAGGCTTCCAGAGAAACTTTCGGAGCATCCGTCTTATCCAGGTGTACACCCGTTGCAGCATGTTCCTGAAGACCGGTCATGGCAGTTGTGGAGTTGTCAAGAATCAATACAACGTGACCTGTCGCAGGTTTGTTGTAACCCATTTCAAGGATACCTGTCACACCGCTGTGGAGGAAGGTACTGTCACCGATCACGCTGACAACTTTCTTTGCCTGATCGGCGGGGAGACTGTGGCGCAATCCCAAGCCGGCACCGATACTTGCGCCCATACAGATGGAGCAGTCAAGTGCTTCAAAGGGAGGCAGTACGCCCAATGTGTAACAACCGATATCACCGGCAACGATGCAGCCCAGATCACGGAGAACTTCATAAGTCTTTCTGTGGGGACATCCGGGACAGAGGGCGGGCGGTCTGCCGGGGGCACCCTGTGCATCGGGAGTGGTATCGTGAGCAACCAGTTTCTTTACGCGGCTGACATTCAATTCGCTGTATTCAAAAACTTCATCTTTGCGGTCGATCTGGATTCCGGCTGCAAGAATGTTTTCTTCCAGGAAGCGGGAGCCTTCTTCCACAACGATTGCACGTTTGACGCCTGCCACAAACTGACGGATCGCTTCCATCGGGAGCGGCCAGGTCATACCCAGTTTCAGAACGGCGGCTTCCGGTACGGCTTCCAATACATGCTGTGCCGCAACACCGGAGGTGATGATACCCAATTCTTTGGAATCACCGATCACCTGACGCAATGCCGTTTCTTTTTCGTTATAAGCGGCAAGATCCATCATGGTATGAACCAGACGGACATGTGCCTTTTTGGCGTATGCCGGGATCATGACTTTTGTCTTCACATCCTTGACATAATTGCCGATCTTTTTCGGTTCAATTGCTTTATGGAGATTGACCGGGCCGCGGGAATGGCAAACACGGGTTGTCATACGGAACAGGACCGGCATTTTGAACTGTTCAGAAAGTTCGAATGCGCGGATTGCAAAGTCATACGCTTCCTGACTGTCAGACGGTTCCAACATGGGCATCTGTGCAAATTTAGCATAATTACGGTTATCCTGTTCGTTCTGGCTGGATCCCATACCGGGGTCATCCGCACTCAAAAGAACCAATGCACCATTCACGCCCATATAGGTCAGAGTAAACAAGGGGTCGGCGGCAACGTTCACGCCGACGTGTTTCATTGTAACGAGGGAGCGACCGCCTGCGACGGCAACGCCAGCCCCGACTTCCAATGCTACTTTTTCATTTGGTGACCATTCGGCAGGACCGCCGATTGATGCCAATGTTTCCAAAACTTCTGTGGAAGGAGTACCGGGGTACCCACTGCCCAATGTAATGCCGCAAGCAAGCGCAGCATAAGCGACTGCCTCGTCGCCGCTCAAGATTTTTCGCTGTTCCATAAAAAGCCGCCGAAAAAATTAAGTTGATAATAAGCAAAACTCATATCCATACGCATATAATAATATAATGCGCAGAATATCCATACTGGAAATGTAACATGATTACGCTATTTTTCAAGAAAAAAAGGAAAAAAAATGAAAAGAAAATCCGGATTTTTTTTCTTTATCGCCGTTTTTTCCCGTTTTACTTCCGTTATGTACTTGATTTTATGCAAAACATGATGTACATTTCATGTGTGATTTTTCCAAAAATAAATATTAACAGGAGTCTTAACTCATGAAAAAAACAAAAAAACGCCCCATGGAACTCGGTGTACTTTCCATCCTCAGAGAAGAAACCAACGTCTTTGACGTCATCGCAAAATATGGTGTCGCTACCACCCAGCTCGCCAACTGGAACATGAACCTCTGGACTCCTGAAATGGCGAAAAAAGTCAAGAAGGATCTCAAATCTTCTGGCGTTCGCCTTGCCGCTCTCTGGACAGGATATTCCGGAACCGTGATCTGGGACTTGATTGACGGTCCCGATACCATGGGCTTGGTTCCCGCTTACACCAGAAAGAAACGTATTGCCGACTTGAAAAAAGGTGCGGATTTTGCTGCCGCTGTCGGTGCGCCCGCCATTATCACTCATTGCGGTTTTATCCCCGAAACACCCAAGTCTCCCCTGTACATGGAAGTTCTTGACGCCCTCGGCGAAATCGCGTCCTACTGTAATGATCTCGGCATCGGATTCTGGTTCGAAACCGGGCAGGAAACTCCGGTCACACTTCTCCGTACCATTCAGGATATCAACCTGCCGAACCTGGGGATCAACCTGGATACTGCGAACATTATCCTCTACGGTAAAGGCAATCCGCTGGATTCTCTGGATGTCTTCGGCCAGTACGTCCGCAATCTCCATGTGAAGGACGGTGTTTACCCTGTCGACGGCTGCAAACTGGGACATGAAGTTGCCATCGGTAAAGGAAAAGTTGATTTCAAACGGATCATTCCCAAGCTGCACGAACTGGGCTTTAAAGGCGAACTTGTCATCGAACGTGAAATTTCCGGTGAACAGCAGGCAAAAGATATTATGGCATCCCTTAAATTTATCGGCGGTCTTGTCGATAAACTTTCCTGAGAACAGATAAAAAAATGAAAAAGAGCATACTTTCTCTTTTTGCTTCCGCAGCAATGCTCGTCGCCGCAGGATGTGCCGGAACAGAAACGGTTCCCGTTGATAAAAATACAATCGTATTCCCGATCAATGTGGATCAGACATTTTCTGTTTCCGGATTCCGGACGCTGGACAGCAAATGGTGTACGGAACAGACGGAAGTCTTTCTGCAGCGCAAAAAAGATGGCATCCGGATCATCTTCCACTGCTTCGGCGACACATCAAAAATGCGTTTCTCCAAAAAAGAAAAAGATGATAATATGAAGCTGTTCGATGGAGAACACATTGAACTGCTGCTCTCCCCGAACGGTAAGGCGGATGGCATTTATTATCATCTTGCCATCAACCCGTCAGGTTCCATGTATCACGCAAAAATCCGTGATATCTCCTGGACTCCAGCCTATGATTTGAAGATTGAAAAATTGAAAGACCGCTGGATTGCCGACCTCTTTCTGCCTTATGAATCTCTGGGCGTGAAAGAACCACCGGCGAACGGCAAAGTCTGGCTCGGAAATTTCTGCCGTACTTATGCGCCGGCGAAACAACCGGCGGAACATTCCAGTTATACGGCTTCGAAAAACTTCCATTCGTTGAGCTCCATGGCAAAGATTCAGTTCGATGGCAAAACGCCTTCCGCAACGATCCGGCTTCTCAAGTTTCAGCAGACAAAAAACGGGAATCTGGAAATCAGTGTTGCAAAAAATGGCGCAACGTCCGCTTCGCTCGATGTTATTTCCAATCAGAAACTTCTCAAGACGATTGTATTGAAAGATAATGCCGTGAAAAATCAGGAAATCATCATCGATGATTCATACATTCCGTTGAAAAACGGACGGCTGATTGCTCTGGAACTCAAAGACAAACATGGCAATCTTCTGGATCGGAAAGATGGCACGCTTCTTGCCGCCGATGCCCATTTTCTTCTATTGAACCGGTACGTTTATTTCAAGAATGAACCGATTCAATTCACCGTGCAGACCACACCCGGCACGTTCCGGATCAAGCAGGAAGATAAGGTTATCGCCAGCAAGAAAATCGACAAGCTGCAGAATACATTTCCGCAGAATCTTGCCGCCGGACGGTATGTTGCCGAATACGAAGCCCATGGTAAATATACATCCTGCGTCTTTATGATTCAGGAGAAAATCCCTGCGGCACAGGCCCCGATGAAAAACAAATTCACCATCGACGGGTCTTTATTGAAACTGGATGGCAAACCGATTTATCTGTTTACTACATCGGAAGGAAAATTGAAGAATTATCAATACGTTCCGGATTACACTTTCCAATACGGCCCGGGTGCCCGGAAAAATGCCATCAAGCGGGGCGGTGTACCTTTATACAACTTCGTCCGTAAACCGAAAACCGGTTATGCATTCGTCAAAAACTTCGATACAAGATTGGAAAAATATATTCAGTCCCAAAAGAAGAATCAGGATGCAAACATCATTTATATGCTCGCGTATGAAGCAAATATGGCAGCATTTATCAGACAGGCGGATAATACCATGCGTCAGGTGGATTCGCCCGCCCATTACAAGAGCATTTACACCCGGATGAAACAGGGAATGCCCAATGCAAAAATCGGAATTCACATTGATCATCTCGACCGGATGGATGAATTTATTGATTGCTGCGACATTTTTGAATTCGCCGCATGGAGCAGCAGTTATCACGGAACAAATCTGATGCAGAATCTGAAAAAAGATCTGCTTTCCGTCCGCAGCAAAGCAAAAGGTAAACCGGTCGTGATGTGGCTCGGCGGCTCCATTCCCAATGCTCATTGCCGGACAGCGGAAGAACTCCGTGCCGGGGTCTATGCCTCCATTCTCAATGGGGCTGTGGGTAATGTGATTCACATGGGGCACGGTGGAATTCCGGTCAGCCGGACAAGATTCTGGTCGGTGCTCAATTCCATTCCCCGGGATGTGGAGTCCTTCTATGCTGATTTGATGACATGGCAGGCCGTTAAAAATTTCCGGATTCCGGACGGGATGGATGGCAAGGCGGTAATCAGTCCCGATGGAAAAGAATTGCTGCTGATTCTGTTGAATAATCATCTCAGAGAAACAAAAGTATCGCTTGATCTTCCTGCATCATTCGGAAAATTGAACGCAACATTCACACCGCTGGAACCGCGTGTGTTCCGCATCAAAAAGGGAAAATAAGATAACAAATTGGAGGGGGAATTCTTTTTTATCAGAACAGTTCCGGCTGTTCCGTACGGGCAGCACGACCACGACGAATCTGGGGCTTCGGTGTAAGCCCGAACATATTCCAGGATTGTTCGGTTGCTACCCGGCCCTGTGCCGTACGCATCAGATAACCTTCCTGAATCAAATACGGCTCATATACATCTTCGATCGTACCGGCTTCTTCACCGATGGCAACCGCCAGAGAGTTCAAACCGACCGGACCGCCATTGAAATTGACAAGCAAAGTTTCCAGAATACGTTTATCCATCTCATCCAGTCCGCGATCATCAATATCCATCATCGTCAAAGCCTTGTGTGCGACTTCGTGGGTAATGATACCGTCACCGAGCACCTGGGCATAGTCACGGGTCCAGCTCAACAGATTGTTGGCAATACGCGGTGTTCCACGACTGCGGCGGGCAATCTCCAAAGCTCCGTCAGGCTCAATTGTTGTATTGAGAATTCCGGCAGAACGGCTGACAATAGATTGCAGTTGTTCCGGGGTATAATAATCCAAACGCAACGATAATTTGAAACGCGCACGCAAAGGCGCAGAGAGCAAGCCCTGACGCGTTGTTGCGCCGATCAATGTAAATTTAGCAAGATTCAAACGGACCGATCTGGCACCGGGTCCCTGATCCAGCATGATATCAATGAAAAAGTCTTCCATTGCGCTGTAAAGATATTCTTCAACCGCAGTATTCAAACGGTGAATTTCATCAATAAAGAGAATGTCGCCATCTTCCAGAGAGGTCAATAATCCAGCAAGGTCACCGGGTTTTTCGATTACCGGGCCGCTGGATGATTTGATATTGGCACCTTTTTCATTGGCAATGATATATGCCAGAGTTGTCTTACCGAGTCCCGGAGGACCACTGAGCAAGAGGTGTCCCAACGGTTCGGAACGCTGTTTTGCCGCCTGCACATAGACCTGCAAACGATCTTTGACCTTGCACTGTCCCGGGAAGGCGTCAAAAGCCTGAGGCCGCAGAGTTTTTTCTGTGGTCTCATCTTTCTGAATGAGAGTTGATGTGAGTAAGCGTTCTTTTTCCATAATGGAAGTAAAATATCATAAGAATAAAAAAAGTCAAATCAAATTTGCGGAAAAGATGAAAATATTCCCGACATCGGCAAAATTGCGCATTTTTATTCAAAAAATATTTTTTTTCTCTTGACATTCTATATAACATGCATTATAATATTTCCAACGAATAAAAGAACTGGAGGTTTTCTTATGAACAAATTACTCGTAACACTCTGTATCAGCGGACTTGCTGTTCCGTTGATCGCCGCACCACCACATCATCCCAAACGGCACGCGCCCCCGCCGCCGCCCAGACCGGTAGTAAAACCGGTTCCGCCGCCGCCGCCCCCGCCGGTTGTGGTTAAACCTTTGCCGCCTCCTCCGCCGCCCCCGCCGCGTGTGGTCGTCATCCCGCAATACAGTTACAGTTGGTATTATGGATACTGGGTTCCCTGCTATCAGGGCTGGTATTACTACAATAACACATGGTGCTGGGGTGGCCCGGG
>JAZUCU010000001.1:0-48573 GCA_045639325.1 Victivallales bacterium | reverse complement strand
GGTACGGAGGGGTACGGAGGGTGGCAATGGAACTGCCGGGGGGGTGAATCGGACATGTCGGACATGTCGGACTTGTCGGACTTATCGGACTTGTCGGACTTGTCGGACTTGTCGGACTTATCGGACTTATCGGACTTATCGGACTTATCAGCCCCGGCTTTCTGTGGGGAGAAAATTGTGGATGGCTATGCAATGGCGAGTTGATCGGACGCAGTATAGATTTCCAGAGATATAGCAGAGATATAATAAAAAGGAATCATCAGAGAACGCGGAAGGGGTCCAATTCCCCAACGGTTTCTCTGATAACTCCGACGCAATCGATGCTTAATGCTGCAAGGGGGGGGCAATCCACCAACAGACACGCAAAAGATTTCTTATCATATTATATATTTCTTTTTTACTAAAAAGCAAGCCGCAAATGAGTCTGTAAATCAAAAAAGTTCCAGATTTTCCTTTTTTTTGATTTGCAATACAAGGGTTCCTGTGGTATTGTTATTGCATTATATATAAACTTTCAATGTTTAATCAGGAGTATATTATGTTCTTGCGTTTGTCTGTTCTTCTTTTCGCTATTGTATTATTATGCGGATGTGTATCCAATTCCGTTGAGCCGCCGCCGCTGGATTATAAAGTCACCAAGAAGGATCGACTGACACGCGCCGAATTGGCAAATCTGATCAACCATGGACAACGTTTTGCTGTCCGCTCCGCTTCTGTGAAAAAGCGTTTGACAAAGCAGCAGCAGCGTTACATTCTGAATACCCGCCCCGTAGTTGTGGAAAAATATTCCGGTTATAAATATGGATTATTGGAAATGCGTTGGCGGATCAGCAAAACATCGGAACTGGTGCTGCGCTCCAAAGGACCGCTCAATGTCAAACAGCAAAATTGGAAGCTGGAGATTTGCACGACGCAGAAAAATGGACGTGAGACCGAAGGTTTCATTTCAAAAGAATTGGAAAACAATCTCGCCCTCCCCCCGAAATAAGAATCGTTGTTAACGCAAATTCTTACTTGTTATACCTATCTAAGATAAAAAAATATCTTATTACCGTTTGCAAAAATCAGAATTTGGTGTATATTAATGCAATGCAAGAGTTTTTATCTTGCGTACCTCTGAAAGAGATGCATACAATAAACAAACAATATTATTTTTGAAAGGTGTAACAAAATGAAAACTAAATCATTTACGCTCATTGAACTGTTGGTTGTCATCGGAATCATTGCGATTCTTGCGGGATTACTTTTCCCGGTCATCAACACCGTCAAAGCAAAAGGCAAAGCGATTTCCTGTGCAAACCAGATGAAGCAGAACGGTATGGCTTTTGCTATTTATCAGATGAATTATAACGATGTGGTTGCTCTGAACTACTACAATGGTGCAGGTTCCACCCGTACCTGGGCTGAATTCACATTCGGAAAGTACAACGAACCCGGATATGCCGGTGTTCTCGGTTCCACCACACGTTGTCCCTCTGTTGCTCATCCGAAGGGCGTACATCAGAATCACCAGCAGTACACATACGGTGCATTGGGCTTCATTCCTTCCAAAGACAAACCGGGTGCCAGATTTGCAGAAAGCAGTGCAGCTGCATTCTTCTCCGGGGGCGGCTCCACAACGGCATCTCTTTTCGTCCGTGTCAACAAACTGGCAGAAGTAACCGAATTCCCGATGTTAGCGGACAGTCTCCGTGATGATGCAACTCATGGTAAAGTTCAGCATTACATTTTCAAACATGACTCTTCCCAGGCCTCACTCAACCTGGTTCACAGCAAAAAATCCAACATTCTCTACGCTGACGGTCATTGCGGCACACAGGGTATTGAAAACGCATACAAAAACGGTTTCTCCTCATACTACCTCGATGGCAAAAAAGAAGCAAGTCCCCAATAATCCTCATTCATAAGCAGAGGTTATATGAGACTGGTTATTCTTGCAATATTTCTGATTCTGACCGGGACTGTTTCTTCTTCTGACCTGATATCAGCCCGGCAGAAATTTTTCAATACGGTCCGGAAAAATCCGGCATCCGCAACAGCATATCTGGAAAACAAAGATCCGGAAATACGCCGTTACGCACTGTATCTCGTGATCAAACAGAATCCGGAAGCGGCACTGAAGCATATCGAAAAGATGTATAAGGATTCGGATGCACAGGTGCGGAAGATGGCGGTCTCCCCTCTGCCCTCTCTCTCCAAGAAAAACAAAAAAGCCTTACAGATTCTCCGGGAAGTTGCGGCAAAAGAAAAAGATATGTCGATCCGGAAAATTGCACTGCAGTCCTTGTGGCCATTCCACCGGGAAATCAAACTTTTGCGCAATGATCCCACCTGGGATTATGAAGTAAAGGTGATAAAAAGCATTCCGCTGCAGAATCTCCCCTGGCTGTTTACCACAGACCCGAGACAGGACGGTCACAACAAAGGTTTTTACAAAGTCAATCACAATGTTTCCTCCTGGAAAAAAATCCGTATGGGTGTCTGGGAAAAACAGGGCTTTGCCGATTATGACGGAGCAGCCTGGTATCAGATCCGTTTCACTATGCCGAAAAAGATTGATAGCAATGCCGTTGAAATCGTATTCGATGGTGTGGATGAATCGGCCTGGGTCTGGCTCAATGGAATTTATCTCGGCGCACATGACATTGGCCCTGAAGGTTGGAATGTACCGTTTGCCGTTGATTGCCGTAAGGAAATCAAATGGGGCGCAGAAAATATTTTAACGGTCCGGGTTCACGATGCCGCATTTGCCGGCGGAATTTATAAACCGGTCCGCGTGGATATTCTGAAATAAATCAATGCTGTAATCCGGAGGTATTCTGTGAAAAGATTTTGTCTGTTTGTATTCTGTCTTCTTTCCGTTTCCGTTTTTTCTGCGGAAAATACGGACCGCAGTATTTGGGATTTTGAACGATCCGGCGCAATCCGGAATCAATTCACATTGCGGGGAAAAACATCCTTTACCAAAGAAGGATTGCATATTCCTCTGGGCAATGCAAAATCTCCCGGCGGCGCTGTTCTACGTCAAAAAGCATTACCTGAGCTGAGCAACGCTTTTTCCATTGAAGCAGAATTCATACTCGATTCCTCAGCCGAACGGAAAGCATGGAACATGATTCTGGATCAGAAATACGTTCCCATGCCCCGGACAGAAGCCCAGAAGAAATATCATAAAGGTGTGATGTTCTTCCTGATGCCCCGGAAAAAAGATGTATATCGCGCTGGTGCCGCATTCGGATTCGGTGACAGCAGTATTCAGATTGCAGGCAAAGATGTTACGTTGAAACCGGGAGTTCCTCACCGTATCCGTCTGTTCTTCAGCGGAACAGGGAAAGTTGAAATTTACATCAACGGCAAAAAATCAAGTACACATACCATCCCTGCAAAAAGTATTGTACCGGCGGATATTCCGGCAATTTTCGGTGACCGGACCGGGGCGAATTATTATCCCCTCGGCGGCACACTGAAAAAGTTGGAAATCCAGAAAGAAAAATTCATCCCCGCCGCATTTACCGTTTCCCCTTCCGTAAGACGTGTCTTTGAACGCGGGGAAACGCAACCGGCATTGACTGTTGAACTCCACAATTTCCTGCCGTCGGCGATGGAAAACCTTACGGTTAAAGCAATCTCTGCGGGAAAAGAATTTCCAGCGATTCCGGTAAAGAAAATCGCAGGGAAAGCAGCAGAGAAGATGGTTTTCGCATTGGATCCGTATCTTCTCCCCGGGGAATACCGTCTCGCGCTGTCTGTTTGCGATGAAAAGGGAAAAACGATTTGTCAGGATACCATTCCCTACACAATCGTCCCCACATACGGCGATTTTATGCCGGTCATTCTCTGGGGTAATTATAACGATATTCCGGAAATACGCAAAGCCGGTTTCACACATCAGATGGTGCACCTGTTTCCCCGGACAGGCAATTTTCAGAAAGCCTCCCTCAACAAATGGGTTCCTCATCTGGACGAAAATCTGAAAGCCGGACTTTATACATTCGGCAATCTTCACGCCAACTTCCGTTTTATACAGCCGGGCCGCTATCTGCGGAAAGATAAGAACGGAAAAGTATACCCACGGAAAAATCTGGAAGCCTCCAATCCCGCAGTTCAGAAAGAATTTGCAGAAGCCGCACGCAGTACCTTGGATGCAATCGGCAATCATCCTGCATTCGATGGTGTCCTGATCAACAGCGAAGTCCGGGATGGTGCAATGCCGTCGTATAAGACCGAAGCCGATGCCTTCCGCAAATTCGCAAACTATAACATTCCGGAAACAGTCATCGGAAGAAGCCCCCTGCCCTATGGAGCAAACGCGGCGTTCCCCTGGAATCGGGTCATCTCTTCCAAACAGAAAGAATATGTATTCCTCCGCTGGTACTGGCTGACCGGTGACGGATGGAATGATTTGCAGTCTATTCTCCACAAAACCATGCACGAGTCCGTCAAAAACATCAGCCACAAAAAACGATTCTTTACCTTCCACGACCCAGCGACACGTGTCCCGCCCATGTGGGGCTCCGGCGGCAATGTGGATATGATCGGACAATGGACTTATACCTATCCGGATCCCATCAAGATCGGTCAGGCAACCGATGAACTGATTGCCATGGCGCAAGGCAAACCCGGGCAGAAAATCGGCACCATGACACAGGCAATCTGGTACCGGAGTCAGACTGCGCCCGCCAATATTAAGGTAAAAAATGTGCCTTCCTGGATGAAAGACGAAGCAAAAGCCCAATTTCTCAGTATCTCCCCGGATAACTTGCGGGAAGCATTCTGGAGTAAGATCTCCCGCCGCGTGGATGCCATTATGTATCACGGAGTCGGTTCTCTTCTGGCGCGGACCGATCACAAATTATACCGTTACACCAACACGGAAAGCAAGAAAGTATTGCGCGAACTCTCTCAGGACGTCATTCTGCCTTTGGGCCCGGTTCTGAAACGGGTTCCGGAAAAGCCGTATAAAGTGGCGATTCTTCAAAACCTGGCATCCTGCTTCTATGCACCGCAGCATTTTCCGTATGGATGGAGCAAAAACTGGGGTGCGGATCTCCATCTGGCTCTGCAATGGGGCAATTTCCAGCCCGGAATCCTCTATGATGAACATTTGTTGCAGGATCAATATACAAACAGCTTGAAAGTCCTCTTTGTCCCCGGTCTGGAAGTCGTCACAGAGGAAGTCATGACCCGCCTGGATCAGCTCCGCGACAAAGGAGTGATCATCATCGGCGATGAATTCACGCTCCCTGCATTGATGGTTGACTGGCGAGTCAAAAGCGTGGTGCGGGACATCGCGAATCCCGTCGGCACAAAACAGGCTCTTCAGAAACTCGGCAGCGAACTGGCCGCTTTGCTGAAGCCCTATCAAGTACAGGATGCCGTGACATCCAACGCCGATCTCGTTGTCCGTCAGCGCGGGAATGACAACGCCGATTATGTATTCGTCCTCAACGATAAACGGACATTCGGCGATTATATCGGACAATGGGAAATGGTACAGGAAAAAGGTTTGCCGAATCGTGGTACCGTTACCGTCCATCATCGTGCAGCTGCCGCATACGATCTGGTGAAACATCAGCCGATCCAGCTGAAACAGAACAATAAATCCTGCTCATTCAACGTGGATCTTGCACCCGGCGATGGCAGATTGATTCTTCTTTTGCAGAATGCCATTACAGCTATGAATGTAAAAGGTCCGAATCAGTTCTCTGCGGGGAAAGCCTTTACCATTTCCTGTTCCGTAAAAGACAGTACAGGGAAGAACGTTCCGGCAATCCTCCCGGTGGAAATTGTCCTGACAGCGGATAATGGAATCCGAATCCCCGGCAGCGGTTACTATGCGGCGGAACAGGGAGAACTTACCGTTACGGATGTATTCCCGACGAACCTGCCGGCAAGTGTGAAAACGATTACGGTCACGGCACGCTGTCTTGCATCGGGCATGAGCACATCGGTAACGCTTCCGGTGAAATAATAAGATTACTTTGCAAAATAGCCGCCAGTTTTCGGAGCGCCGCGAAATTCAATTTTCCCCGCAGCTTTCAGGCGGCTCAATTCTCTCTGCAGCGAACGAAGCGGCATATTTAATTGGCCAGCAATCACATTTGCACGTATTCCGGGGTTGGAAAGAATCATTTCAAAAACCGGATTTACTCCGCCATTTACTCCGCCATTTACTCCGCCAGCAATATGTAATTTCAATGCATTGAGTATCTCACCCAACATAAAATCAATAAAAATCCCGCAATCATTGGCATCCGTACTGGCATTAATGGCATGGTAATACTGTGCCTGATTATCATGCACCATTGTTTCAATGGGCAAATATTGAAACAGAGGATGGAGTTCCGCAAGAATCAAAGACTGCCACATTCTGCCCAACCTGCCGTTTCCATCGGCAAAAGGATGAATATACTCAAACTCATAGTGAAACACGCAGCTTTTAATCAGCAAGTGATCCGGGGCATTTTTTACCCATTTCAGTAAATCATGAATCAACCCGGGTACAAAATCTGCAGGCGGCGCAATATGCACGGCTTTTTTACCATCAAAAACCCCAACACCGCCACTGCGGAATTTACCGGGATTTTCAATTAATGCGGACATCATCACTTTATGAACCTTTAATAAATCGGATGCAGAATAAGGATTGAGACCGGAAAATAAATCATAAGCCGCAATCGCATTTTTTACTTCCTGAATTTCACGCAAAGGCGCAATGACTTTTTTCCCGTCAAGAATATCGGTCACCTGTTTTTCAGAAAGGGTATTCCCCTCGATCGCCAGAGATGACCGGATCGTCTTGATTTTATTCGCCCGACGTAACTTCAAGACTTCCAAATCACCATGTATCATATTGTGGTGTTCAAGTAATGCTGAAATTTCAGCGACATAATGAACCGCTTGCGCAGAAACTGAAAAATTCGGTAAATTATCCATTATGATATCTCCGGATCAATAAGGCAATGAAGATTAAGCCTTACTTATTTCTGAACTGTGCGGATTGTGGAGCCGTCCCAGATGAATTTTTCGCCCCAGACCGGGATGTATGCGTTCCGGTTGTTTTCGCGGAATACATCCAGCTGCCATCTGCCATCAGCATATTTCCAACGCCATTTGTTGTATTCGTGGTTCATTTCGTGCAGATGTACAATAAAGGTCAGCTTGGCATCCAGTTTCCTGGCGGCTTCGATCGCTTTCATACCATTGAACGGATGCACCGCATAAAGATCGATTTTATCCGATTTCTTTTCAAGGAAAGAGTGACGGAAGGTGTCGCCGCTGGTGAAGAATACAAATTTCCGGTCGCCGGTCGGACAAATGATTTCCATGGGCATGGTGAATTTCTTCAGGATTCGATTGTGATCGGCTTCTCCGCAATGAACAGTAACATCTTTGATTTTATGTGTCATAGATGCGGCTTTGGTATATCCGGCATTGGGAAAGAAGTTGCTGATCACCAATTTCTTGTTGGCAGACATGGCACGCATCAGAGAAAGTGTGTAATGGTCGCTATGATTATGAGTTACCACCAGAAAATCCAGGTAAGGTTCCAGTTTTTCGCCTTTGCGATGATTGATATCCACACCGAAACAGGTCGTCGGAGTCTTGATGACAAATCCCATGTTGTAAAGATACCAGATTGTCACGGTTCCGGGAGCGGGCTTTTCTGCGGGGAGCTGTTTGAGAATCCGGTCAAGAGCTGCGTCATTATATTGCAGGACCTTGTTATCGGTTGATGAGGAACTGTTTTCAAAAAACTTCCTGTATTCCGCACTCAGAGTCTTATCGACCAAAGTCTGCATGTAGTCCTGCAGTTCCATCCGTTTTTTGGTATCCTGTTCCAGCCAGAGGTCAGTAAGATTTTTAGCAAAAAGGGATACGCCAAGGACAAGCAGCATTCCTGCGATACATTTTTTCATAAATTCATCTCCGTGTTTTCAGCGTGTTTAATTTAATATGTATAATATACCATGAAAGCAAAATATTGTCAAATCCGTTCCATAAAGAAAAAGGAAAAAGGGAAGCCCCCTTCCACCCGATGTATAATAGCAAAGTTTTTGTTTTGCCGATTTGCTTTCAGGGCAAAACGGGATATATTACAGCTAGAACAATCAAATTTTACAGGAGACAATGATTATGAAATTCCGTATGGTCCACAACAACTTGAACGTTTTCGACCTTGACAAGAGCATCAAGTTTTATCAGGACGCCTTTGATATGCACGAAGTGCGCCGCATCAATGCGAAAGATGGCGCCTTTATCATCGTCTATCTGGAAGACGGCAACAGCAGTCACCAGCTGGAACTCACCTGGCTTCGTGATTGGGAACGTCCTTATGATTTAGGCGACAACGAATTCCATTTAGCTTTTGAAGTTGACGACTACGAAGCTGCACACAAACGTCACGAAGAAATGGGTGTCATCTGCTATGAAAACCCGGAAATGGGCATTTACTTTGTGAACGATCCCAACGAATACTGGCTGGAAATATTGCCGGCAAAAAAATAAGAGTATCAAATGAAACTTTTCTCCTTCATCGGCAGGAAACTCCGATTTCTTACCGATGATACTCAATATTCCCTTTTTACAACCAGAGATATCCTCCGGCTTGTCATCCCGCTCTTTTTTGAACAATTGCTGTTCATCCTTGTGGGGAGTGCCGATACTCTTATGGTGGCAGGACTGGGAGAAGCCAGCATCTCCGCAGTATCCCTTGTTGATATGTTCAATGCCTGTATCTCCAGTGTTATTTTTGCATTGTCAACCGGGGGAGCCGTTGCGGCATCCCAATATCTGGGAGCAAAAAGTATTGTCCGTGCCCGGGAAAGCGGAAAACAATTGCTCGCCGTCGTCTTTGCAGCAGGGATTTTTGTCTTTCTGCTCGGAGAAATATTTCTGCATGACATCATCCGTCTGCTCTATGGGAAACTCGATAGTGATGTTCATACTGCAGTCTTGAGTTATTTCAGGATCACCCTTGCAGCATTCCCCATTATCAGTGTTTATGGCGGTTGTGCGGCATTGTTCCGTGCCATGAACCGGACAAAGACCACCATGTATATTTCTCTGGTCAGCAACATTGTCAATGTGATCGGGAATGCCGTACTGATTTATCTTTTCAGAATGGGTGTTGCCGGTGCGGCGTATGCCACACTTTTCGCCCGTATTGTGGCAATGGGGATCATTCTTTATATGATCACTGACCGGTCACAAATGATCTATATCGACTTCAAAAAAGGATTCCGTATTTCCTGGCAATTCATAAAAAAGATCCTGTGTATCGGGATTCCGAGCGGAATCGAAAACGGAGTGTTCCAGTTCGGACGTGTCCTTGTCCTGGGGCTGATCGCCACGTATGGCACACGGGAAATCGCCGCCAATGCCGTAGCGAATACAGTTGATATGATAGGCTGTATCTGCGGCGGGGTGTTCAGTCTGGCAGTTGTGACCGTTGTCGGCAGAGCGGTGGGAGCGGGACATGAAAACCAGATCCGTTATTATGTCAAAAAGATGATGGGCTGGGCGTATGCGAGCCACATTTTATGGAACGTGTTCATATTCATATTGACCCCATTCATTTTGCAATGCTTCAGTAAAATTGATATTGAGACCCGTCAATTGGCATTTTATCTGATCCTGATCCATAATGGATTGGGAATGTTGATGTGGCCAGCCTCCTTTGTTTTCCCCTGCATTTTGCGCTCTATGAACGACGTCAGAGTTACCATGTTGATCTCTGTCGGTTCCATGTTACTCATCCGGATCGGTGGCAGTTATCTGATTGCCGGATGGATTGGCAGTGGTGTATTGGCAGTCTGGATCGCGATGGTCTTTGATTGGATCGTGCGAATTACCGGATTCTATCTGCGCTATAAATCCGGTGCATGGATGCGCCTAATCCATGTAAAATAAGAAAAAAAATCGAAAATTTACTTGACAAAACAAGATTTCAGGTATATGGTATTGCAACGCTAACCACATCATTAAACCACATTATATAAAAATGAATACGAAACGCATAAAAACAAAATCGGAAATGATTGCTGACCGTTTACGTCAGGAAATCATCAGCGATAAATTCTCCAAGGGACAACTGCCGTCCAAATTGGAACTTGCCGCTCATTTCGGAGTCAGCCACCGCACAATGGAAACGGCATTGAAACGACTTACAGAAGAAGGCTTGATCCGGGGTGTTCGCGGCACGGGTATTTTCATCAACCAGGATGTACAGGATGTACATAATCTTACCCCCCGGCTTGTGCTGATGTTGATGCCGGCGTGTAGCATTTTTGAGGATGAACCATACAATACATTACGTCACGCCGCCTTCAGTCGGGGGCTTCTGCCGATCAATCTGCCGATGCCGGACCGATATGTAAAATTATCGCTGTTGGAAAAAACGACGATGAATCAGATCTTACGGGCACCGATCCGCGGGGTAATATATAACGGACGCGGTTATCGAGCCGAACCGTTTCTTGATAACTGGCGCAATCTGCGGTCAGTTGCACTGCGGGATTTTGACAGTGAATTTGACCCGCCCGGCAGTTCTGTTCTGATTGATAACGAAGCCGGAGCAGAAAAACTGGCAAAGCATTTTATTGAGAAAAGATGCCGCCGTCTGGCAGTTCTGGCAAGTTATATCGCGCCGGATGTTTCAAAAAGTGAACAATACTGGAAGAAACATATTTCAACACAATTTATGAATGGCGTATCACGTGCAGCAAAAGAAGCAGGGTTACCCGCACCGGAGTTGCATTTTATGCAGGAGCCGCCAAAGGATCAGGAACAACTTTTACCGGAAACAAAAGCTGCGTTATCCGCCCTGATCAACCGATATGACGGCATTCTCTGTACCGTAGATCACGTAGCATATACACTGATACAATTTGCAATATCGCAGGGGAAACGTATTCCGGAAGACCTATTGGTTTCCGCCGAAGGTGATACACCCTGGTGTTCACGATTCGGCATCCATATCACAACCATGTCACTGATGGCAGACCAGCTCTGCACCCGCGCGTTTGAAATTTTGGAAGAAGGCGGAATCCATCATGAAAAAATTGTGCCGGATATTATTTACAGACAAAGTACAAACAGATAAACATAGAAAAAGAAAGGATTTCGATTTATGATTTTCCGTTATCACGCAAAGGACTTCACCCTGATTGAACTTCTGGTTGTTATCGCCATCATAGCCATTCTTGCGGGAATGTTGTTGCCCGCATTGGGTAAAGTGCAGTCTACTGCGAAACTTGCCAGCTGCAGAAACAATATTAAAACGGCTATCAATGCAAACATTCTTTATGCGGATAATTACAATGAGTACTGCATGCCTTGGAAATTGGGCAATTCATCAAGCTATACCATCAACGGTGAAGCTATGAAAGGAGCCTGGTGGTTCACATTCCTTTCCAAATGCGGAATCGTATATGACAATGTCTCCGGAAAAAACCGGAGCAAAATTCTTTGTCCGTCAGTCCCGTTCGACTCCAATGCCAATGAACCGAAGTCATGGAGTCCCAATCTTTATGTCCATGAATTATCCAGTGAACCGGGTGTTGTATGGAGTTCGCTGGCAAAAATGAGTAAGGTGCTGAAACCGTCTGCGGGGTATTACATGATCGAAACAGTGAATTACAGAAACGGGATTCCGGAAGTCAATCAATATGGCAACGCATGGGGATTTTCACGCAAACGTGACAGCAATCATGTATGGGCGGCTGGATTCGACTTCATGCGTCACCGCGGAGTCGGTAACATGTCATTCTTTGACGGACATGTGGAAAGCAGAACACGGAAAGCGGTTCCGGATGCAGATACCGCCACGAAGGTAAAAGAAAGTCCGTTCTGGAGTGCAGGCTATCAAAAAGGAGAATAAACATGCGATCCATACTGTTCATAATTGCACTGGCATTGCCGCTGACTCTGGCAGCCTCCAGCGGTAAAAAATACGATTTTTCGCCGACGAAAAGTTATGCAAAAGTGAATTTCGCCCAAAAAGCGCCGGTTATCGATGGTGTAATCACACCTGGCGAATATGCTGGCAGTTATGAAAATTACGGATTGCTCAAACACAACAGCAGTTTTCTTGCATCCCGTCAAGGCAAAGCATTTGCCGCATTGGATGAGAACTATCTCTATTTTGCCATGCAAACGGAACTGCCGGATGCAGAATCCGGCGTTAAACTGAAGTCCAGATACAAACGCCGGGACAGTAAAATCTTCCATGATGATTCGCTGGAAATCATGTTTGTTCCACCGGAAGGAAAAGGTGTTTATCATCTGATCGTAAATCCGGCAGACAAAACGTTCGATTACTTCTACCCCATGATCAATGGTGCAGTTGCAGTGGATAAAGCAATCAACTGGACACCTGACCTGAAAATCAAATCCGGATTTGCAGACCGCAAATACTGGACCATTGAAATACGGATACCGTTGAAAGATATTAATGTAAATAAATTATCGTCCGTTTCAAAATGGAAAATACAATTTGCGCGGACTTGGCGCAATCCCACACTGCAGACCGCACTCAACCGGACTTATGATTTCAAACGCGCCAACGAAATGAATGATATTGTCTTTGCAGCAACAACGCCGAACGTCCGCTTCTCCACACTCGGTGACAACTATCTGCAAGGAAAAAATCATATCCGTTTTACGGTGGATAATCCGACAAATAAACCACAGAAAATCCGGTATTCCATCTCTGTTATTTCTGAAGCTGCGCCCAGAGGTAAAAATGGTTTTATCACCGTTGAGCCGGGAACAAGCCGGGATATTGAACTTAAGTTTTCAGAAAACTCCCGTTTGAATTATGACCTGAAAGCTATCTTCCATGACAGTCAAGGTGAAATGCTGTATCAGCGCAGCTTTTTCTGGCAGATTCCGCCGGAGAAACGTTGGATTGCGCCGGACGCCAATCACTCAACCGCACTGGAAATCGGTGTTTATCCCTATTATAATAAAGTCCGGCTCCGCTTCGGGAATCATGGCGTACCGTTCGATATGCGTAATACGGCATCGGCATTGGCATATCTGACGGATGCAAAAGGAAATATTCCAGGCAGGAAACACAAGCCGAACCGTACAGAAAATGTGGGGTATGATTGTGAATTACCTCTTAATCTGAAAGAAAAAGGCGATTATTATGTTGTCATTGAGCTCAAAGATAAAGCGGGCAAAACAACCCTTCATAAGAAAAAATTTGAATTTGAAAAATTTGCCTGGGAACATAACGATCTTGGTAAAGACCGCATTGTGCTTCCACCTTACAAACCGCTGAAATATGAGAAGAACAAAGTTAAAACACTGTTGGCTGAATACACATTGGACAACGGTTTTCTCTCCGCAATCAAAGCTGGGAAAGCAGATGCATTGCTCTCAAAACCAATCACGCTGAGAGTTAACGGAAAAATTCCGGCACAAAAAAGTTTTCAATGGCAGGAAAAGGCTGCCGATACCGGAATCAGTATTACCGGCCTTGCACTTGAAAACGCCCGATTTACCGTAAAGAATGAGTTTGAATTTGATAATTTCATAAAAACGACACTGACCGTCGATCCCGGTACTGGCTTTCATTTCAAGGCTATGACGTTAGATATTCCGCTGAATGGTGCATTTGCAAAACAGATTCATGCAACTTGTAATGCAATGAAATATAATGCTGCCTATACGCTGCCGGAAAAATCCGGTGAAATATGGAATTCCTCTATGGGTAAACTCCATGCTTCCGTAGCAAATTATTTCCGTCCTTACATCTGGATCGGGAAACTGGGAGAAGGCTTGGCATTTTTCGCAGAAAACGATAAAAACTGGAGTCGGGACCCAAAAAAGCCGATGGCTCAGCTCATTCGCGAAAATGATACGGTTACGTTACGAATTCATCTAATTGATAAAGCGGTGTATCGCAAAAACAAGTTTGAAATTGTTTTCGGTTTTCAGGCGACACCAACACGAATCCGCCCGAATGAAGCAAGACAATACAGCGGCAGACTGAAATTTCCCAACACAGTCACAGGTTCTGTTCTTGCGGGCGGCATGTGCTGGGCCAGTTACGGTTATGATTTCTACCCGATCAACAATGACTATTCCTTCATCACGGCATTAAAAAATGAGAAAAACAAAACAGGCGACCGGGCATGGCAGAAAGAATTTGTCAAAAATTATATGGCAAAAAACTGTAAAACCGTTTCCAAAGATCATCTGGAATCATTTGAACGGCACATGATGCGCGGTTTCAGTTATGCCAATAACAGCAGTCTTCTTATTCCGTTCATCAATTCCAGAGCTACCATGCTCCGTTGGAAAGAATACCGGGTGTTTATGGATGAATGGTACTGTTCGGAATATCGGGCAAACAATGAGGATGCATACAATAATTCTCCAGTCGAGAGTTTTCAGGACTATCTGCTTTTCTGCGTGAAGAAATTACTGGATGCCGGAATGGATGGGATTTATTACGATAACATCAGAGATTGGTCTTCCAACAATATGGTCACAGGAGCAGCATACCGTCTTCCATCCGGAAAGATACAGCCATACTTTGATATTTTTGATATGCGTACTCTGCTGAAACGGACGGCAGTTCTGCTCCACAAGGAAGGCAAAACATTTTTTGACGGCAGACCGGTATTCGTTCTCCACATGACCAATACCAATTTGATCCCTTTCACATCCCTCGGCGGTATCACGCTGGATTGTGAAGCAAATTACGGCAGCACAGATTATCAGGAACGTTTCAGCGAGGATTGGCTGCAGATCAGTTCCACCGGACTGCAATCCGGCGCAATTCCGGAGATCCTTATACAGATTTCCGGTGATAAGAAAGATTGGACGACACGAACATTCCTTGCCGCTGTTCTGGCATACGATATTCCCTCCATGATGAATCAGGGTGGCTTGACCAACAGTTATGCTAAAATCTGGCATAAATTGAAATCTTATGGATACGGAACAAATCAAGTTAAAGTATACCCATCCTACACGCCATCGGGTAAAGTAAAAACATCGGCGGATGTTCGTATCACAGAATATCACCATGAGGACGGCAGCATGATTTTAAGCGTTTCAAGTTTCGGTTATGCCGGCAAAGTAAAACTCGAAACTGCAGAAAAATTCAGCCGTGCAGAAGATTTTGAAACGGGGAAAAAGTTATCGCTGGCCAATGGTAACGTGGTTGAGTTTTCTTTGAAGAAACATGATTTCAGCCTGATCAAATTTTATAAATAAGAGGTAAATATGAAACTTTTATCTATTCTTACGTTCTCGTTTGTGACAACATGCCTTTCCGCAAATGATGTGATATATTATCCGGAATTTGAAAACTCCGTCAGCTTCTATGCGTCTTTCGATACGGCAACGCCTGACGCCGATATTTCAGAAGGCCAGGAAGCTCCGGCAAAAATCCTGGGCAAACTCAAATTTGCAAAAGGACTTCGTGGCAAAGCACTCTGTTGCGGCAAGGATGGAGCAAATTTGCGTTATTACCGCAAGGGTAATATAACATTCAACCGTCCCGGCACCTTATTATTTTTCTTCAAAGGAATCGATTGGCATACAACCAAAGGGGCAAGAACATTCTTTACCGGAATTGAATCCAACAAAGGATTTTTCGGTCTGGAAATCCCGGGCTGGCCGAAAAACATCTGTCCCTGCAGCCGGAATTTTCATATTGCTTTCTCCCACAATAAAAAGATTAAAAACAAAACCTTGTTCGCAAAAATACCGGGCGGAGAATCTCAATGCGGCAAATGGCACATGATAGCTTTTTCCTGGGCACCCGGACAGCTCCGTATCAATATGGATAACCTGCCGGGCAAAACCTATCAGATCGATTTTGAACTGAATGATCAGCTCTTCCCTTTTGAGTTATTTTCAATCGGCTATCAAGTCCACAGCAAATATCTGCTGGATGAATACACCATTTACAATCGGCGTCTCTCCGATGGAGAACTTCTTGAAATCTACAACAAATTTATGAAATAAGAATACAATCCGTTATTGTTTCTGTTTATAGCCGGCGAAAAGGATGTAGCACAGAATGATGCAGCCCGTCGGGTAGAATAAAAGGGGACTGTACCACAGGAATGGCGTCAGAAGACAGGCAAAGGACATGCCAAGGAACCAGAAGGGCATTCGGCAACGATGAGGACATTGTCCCGCACAAATGGCCGCAATACCACTCAATAAGGATATACAACATAACAACGTCTTCGAAATATCCAACACAAAAAAGGCGATGATACATAGGAGTGCCATCAGAATCCGGACAGGAAAGGAGGATGCCGCTTTTCCACGGACAAATAACAGCATGATCATCGCCGCAAAACAGAACAACGTCACCGTCTCAGCAGAAATCACTTTCAAAAGCGATATATGCATGCTCAAGGAATAAATCAAGGCCGGAATCAAAAAGGTTACGCCCGCAATCAATCCGGTTTCAAAGGACTGGAACGGCAATTTTGCGCCGGGCACTCCCGCATACCAATAACGGCAGAAACAATAGAGTAGAAAGAGTACAGGCAGAATCCATACCGCATAGTCCAGAATGTTACGGAAGATTATTTGCGCCCAGCCCACATGGGGTTGTTTTGTGGTTGTCAATACAGGTAAATCACGCAGAGAACGGGGGGCAACATCGGATGCAGCACGGGTCAACCGTTCGTCTTCCGCATCGTCCTGGTAAGTGGTCAATGCCAAAAGCAGAATCCGGTACGGTGCGTACATATACCGGTAGATTCCGGCATTGACGGCATTCCGGTCAAGGACATGGGGATCGGCCGTCAATTTGCGGTCGGATGCCAAGACATAGATTCCGCTCCACCGGAGGATGACGGTATGTTTGAACACCTTTTTCACGGCGGCAAGGATGGGGGCGGCATGATCATAATTATCCGGAAGCTGCAGGGCAAGGATCCCGTTCTTCTTCATGTTCTTTTTCTGTTTGGTCAGACCTTCCACGGTATAAAAGGCATAGTTGCGCCATGCATCGCCGTAATACAGGACGTTCCCCGCATTGATCAGTTTGGAATAATCCCCGGTGGCGGGATATGGGATCAGCACGACAGAGGGACGGGCAAAGAGGTTCGTTTTCCCATCGGGCGCAGGGATATGTTTGCCTTGCAACATCAAATCATGCTCGGCGGAATAACGGAACTGGTCGCCGGCAAAATAAGCGGACATATTTTCATCGCGATCGACGGAAAGTTTCGTGACAAGTGCAGAAAGCTCATTCATGTTGCGCCAGGGATGATTGAAGTAGCTTCTGGTATTTTCCGGGATGGCACCGTGTTGGGCATAAGCCAGCATCATCAGTTCGTAATTCTGCCGGAAATATTCGGCAGAAAAGTCGGGGACGATATTCTTTTTATCGTCGGCAAACGCCCCGAAAAGGAATACAGTAATCATCATAAAAGCCAGAATAAGGCGTCCGAAGAAACGGATTCCGGGGATTTCCCGTTGGGCAATAATCACAATCAGCGCAATGATTCCGGCGTAAAAATAGAGATTCGGGAAGTAGACAACAGGGGAAACCGCAAGGAATCCCCAGAACAGACGCGCTGGGTCAAAACGTTCGTAATTGACGGCAAAGGGTAACGCCGTGCTCAAAGCAGCGACGGCAAGGACACAGGCGACAAACGCCCATCCGAGCCACCATGTGGCAAGACAGCCGAGGGTCAATAAAAGAATGAGAAACAGCCGGTAATGCATCCGGAGATTCCAGATAACCGCGAACCAGAGGAAGAATACGGCGCAACCGGCAAACGCCAATATTTCGGCATTGAAATAGGCGGCAAAAAAGGAACAGTATTCGACAGGAAAACTCCGGAGCAGATAATTTTCTGACCGGAAGATGAAAGAAAAGAAAAAGGCGCAAAACATAAAAGCATGAATTGCGCCAAAAATTTTATTTTTTTTCATAAATGACACAAAGTACAGAATCAGAAGATCGGAACTGCAAGTGTTGTACCGGCCTTGATTACATCGCCGTCATTCAGAGAAGGATTGCATTTTTTCAAAGATTCAACGGAACGGTCAAATGCTTTGGCTGCCTGCTCCAGAGTCATATCTTTGTCAAGAGTCAATGACAGCGTATGAGAATCTTTTGCGGCTTCTTTTTCAGCAGCGGGAGTGGCAACCGCGACATTGGTAGAAGCAGAAACTGCAACGGTGGTCTTGGATGTTGCAGCATTCTCTTTGCCGTCGAGATCATCCAGAACGTCATCGCCGGTTGTTTTCTGCTGTTTCTGCTCGTCTACAACGGGGATATTGTCAGACTTACGGACGTTTTTATCTGCCTTCTTGGCGGGCTGCTTTGTAACTTTCTTTGTAGCTTTTTTCGCGGCAGGCTTCTTGGCAGCATCCTTCTTGACATTTTTTGCCGGAGCGGCGGAAGCATTGGGGATCCGCAATTTCTGTCCGACGCGAATGGTTGACTTTGCAGTAAGGTTGTTCAACGCAAGCAAATCGGCGACTTTGACTTTATACATGGCAGCAATTTTGCCGGGGAATTCGCCTTTCTTAACGACATGAATCTTACCGGAATCTGCAGCCGGTTTTGCGGTTGCGGTTTTTGCAGGAGCGTTTGCAGGGGATGCAGAAGCAGCGGTAACCGGGATACGGATTGTCTGACCGACAAAAATACGTGCGTTGCCATCAAGTCCGTTATATTCTGCAAGAGCGCGCCAATTGGTTTTGTAACGTTTTGCAATGGAACCGAGGGTATCGCCTTTCTTTACTTTATAGACTTCTCCGGCGACGGTTTTGGAAACGGCAGGACGGCGCACCGGGGCATCGGGAGTTTTTACAGAATCTTTTACAGGTTCTTTAGCAGCGGGGACAGAAACAGGCTGCATATCAAGGACATCATCAACGGTAGTTGTACCGCCGATGGATGCGCTGTCCGCAGGGCCCTGGATGCCGATTCCGGGAGCGGGGCTTACATTATTGCTGGGGATGGCGGCGGAATTTTCGGGAGTGAAAGCACCTTCCGGCAAAAGCAGTTCCGTTTCCATGGAACAGCCTGCGACAGTAACAACTGCAGCTGCGCAAACAGGTAAAAGCAAAAGAGAGCGATTGAGCCGGAAAAGAGACTTCATAACATTACCTCCTAAAGTAAATTTTTATATAAAATTAAGACTGACCTGGAATGAAAAATCAAAAAATCCATTTTCTGAAACAAGGAAAAAAGGAAACTTTGACTTACCCCTATATATTAATATCAAAATGAAAATTTTCAAATAAAAAATCAACAAAAAAATGTATTTTTTTTATTCATAACTGAAAATTTATTTGCAAGTACCGTTTTCCGTGGTATATTTTCCCTGTTGCAAATTTCAGGCATAAAAAAATAATGGCCCGGGGTCGGGTTTTAACAAAATGGAAGTTGTATGAAAACGATATCAAAGAAATCAGTCATCGCAGTATTCGGCATGCTGTTGATCTCCATGCTGACATCATGCGGATATTTTGAAGCACAGGAAAACAGAAAGAAAATGGAAAATATCCGAATCGGCATGACAAAGGCAGAAGTCATCAAGATCATGGGCGAACCGCCTGCGGAAGTGTTTCAGACAGAGAAAATCATTTTCTATTACACCAATCCACAATGGTATGACGGCTGCATCACCCGCGATGAATGCTGCCCCTTTGTTTTCGCAGAGTTCGAAGACCGTCTAGTGGGATTCGGTTATGACTATTATCGCAAAAACATCATGCTCCCGGATTGGGATAAACAGAAGATCAAAGCAAGAGAACGCGGGAAATAAGAATCATGGGTATCAAAAAAACAGTCGAATTTCTACGGGGACGTCTTCCGTTGATCTGTCTGCTGCTGTTTATTTGTGCCGCCTGGATTTTTGCAGAATGTAAATACAAACTGTCCAATGTTGCATCAGTTCTGCTTCTGCGTCTGGATGAGCCGCCGGAATATACAAAGGCTTCCATCAAAAAACAATCCGGCAAGAAAAAATATGCGCCCAGGGAAACCATCACGGGCTTGCGCAACGCACAACGGAAAGCCGGTACCATTCTGGAGAAAAAAGATTGGGATCGACTGACACCCGTTTATCAGCAGCAGGAATTTCCCGCTGAATTCATTGCAGATACCTGCCTGAAAGATTGGGCAATGCTTGCCGGTACTCCGGAAGATATCAAAAAATTATTTACTGAAAAATTACCCCAGGCATGGCAATGCAAACGCTTTACCATTCTGAAAGGGGAACTCAATCTGACACGGATCAAAAATCTGCCGGGCGAAATCTGGCTTGCTGCCAGACTCAATGCAATCGACACCATTCCGAATGGCAAACTGCTCATCACGTGTGACGGAACCCTAACGGTGTATTTCAATGGAAAAACCGTTTCTCAGCCCGCAAAGAAAGCCCATGTTTTCCAGCGGGGAATCATTCCTGTAACAGTGACGATGAATAAAGGCGAAAATACCCTTCTGCTCAAGTGGACACCGGCGCAAAAACAGAAACGTCTCCGCATCCGCATTACGGATCACGAAGACGCACCGTTGTACTTCAAAGGCTCAGACGAAAACTGGATCAAGCCGGAAGTGAAAAAGTAAAGCTTACGCTATAAACATGCCAGCCAATGTTTTGGTGATTTCTTCTTCCTCTACACCGAACACATGTTTTGCAATTGCAGCAGCAAAGTAAGGCGTTGCACCGGGCCCTTTGCCGGTAATCAGACCATTGTCACATTCCACCATTTTACCGGTGAACTGAAGGTCATCGGCACCGGAAAGGGGTTCACATCCGGGGTAACCGGTCATAATCGCACCATCTGCAATTCCGGCGAATTTGAAGACGATCGGCGCGGCACAGATAGCGGCAAGATATTTGCCGGCAAGATGATATTGACGCAATACAGCAATCAACTTTTCGGAATCACGCAAATTCGTTGCGCCCGGGAGACCGCCGGGAAGAATGATGACCGATGCGGAATCAATGGGGGCTTCGTCAAATGTGGTATCGGCCGTAACCGTGATGTGATGACTGCCTCTGACGGTGATACCATCCAGCCCGCAAAGGAGCACACGGCAGTTCAAACGACGGAGGATATCCGCAGTTGCAAGGGCTTCGATTTCTTCGAACCCCGGAGCGAGAATCAATAAAGCTGTTGTTCTATTCATAATGAAACCTTACCTCTCTTTGAAAATTGTTTTGAGCATTTGCCCGGCTAATGTTTTTTTATCGATCAACGGAAAATCAAAAACTTCCCCGGTGCGGGCGTATAACGTTACGGCATTGGTATCTGCCTGAAAGCCGCGCCCCGGAACGCCAACCGTATTGGCTGCGATCCAATCCAGATTTTTCCGTTCCATTTTACTCAATGCACGCGCACGGAGATCTTCCGTTTCCGCGGCAAAACCAATCAGTGTCTGATGGGGCTGTTTCAACCCGCCCAGCGTAAGAAGAATATCTTCCGTACGTTCCAGACGCAACACCATATCACCATCCTGCTTATGAATCTTCTGCGTTGCAATCTCGACCGGACGATAATCCGCAACCGCAGCGCAGGAAATAAAGGCATCTACTTGCGGAAAACGGGATTTAATCGCTTCCGCCATATCCGCAGCCGAAATCACGGGGACAAATTCCGCCAAACCTTCCGGCTGTTTCAGAGTCACCGGGCCGGATACCAGAATAACATCATAACCGGCAGCAACGGCGGCTTCTGCCAGAGCATAGCCCATTTTTCCGCTGGAATGATTGGTGATAAAACGAACCGGGTCGATGGCTTCCCTTGTGGGGCCGGCTGAAATCATGAGCTTCATCGGATATTACCCTTATTCTTGCTGGATAAAGTATTGCGTAAATCATGGCGCATTTTCCGGCAGACCGGGCACATAAAGATGTCCAGTCCCAATACGGGGGTACATTCGCCACTCATCTGAATGGTAACTTCATCACCTTCATCCAGCTGCACAGTCTCAAGGGAATTATCTGCAACCATTTCGCTCGGACCGCGGAGGATAGTAATATGAATCCGGCTGTTTTCCGGCAGAACCAGGTGGTTGACCAATTCCGTACTGTTGCTGAATGCAAGCCCAATCCCGGTACGGAAAATACTGTGGGTAATACTGCGGTAATAAGCCGTGGAGCCATGCACCGTGGAAACGCCGACACCATCGCCGACGATTTCTTCGCCGTACAATTCGCCATCGATCCGCACATTATAACGCATAGCACTTACATTGATGCGGTTATGAATGAAAATATCATTGACACCGTACAACCGTTTGCCTTTTGCTTCTCCGCAGAGACGGGGCAATTTTGTTAAAGACAATTTACCGTCTTGCAACAACTGCAACTGCGTTTCCAGAGAATGTTGCGCACACAGGGGAGCAGTTTCGGCATCCCGCACAGGGAATTTGATTTTATCCGGATAAAGAGCCGCAGCCCCCAGCATCGCACCATCTCCACCATAGCAAAGAATAAGATCCGCAGCGGCAGGGTCGGCAACAACACAGAAGCCTTGCGACTGCAATGTTTCCGCAATCACATCAAGATGTTTGCCATGGAGAAAAATTTTCATTTTGCAGCACCTTTCCATTGTTTCAGGATGGAATATACAACCACTGCGGCACAGTTTCCGACGTTGATCGACGCTTTTTCACCCAGCATGGGGAGAGAAACAGCGCCATCGGTTTCCGCCAACGCATCCGCAGAAATGCCGAGAGCTTCATTGCCAAGAAGAATGGCAACACGTTCCGGATAAGGAAAATCCCAGGCATCAACAGCATTGTCAACCGTTTCAACGGCATAAACTTTCACGCCTTCCTCATGGAGCGCACGGACCGCTTCCGCCGCCGTGGAAAAGATGCGGCACGGAACCATGGAATCCGACCCCATAGCAGTTTTGACCAGTTTGGGATGAGGCGGAGCCGGCGTGTAACCGCAGCAAATAATCTCCGCACAGGCAACCGCTTCCGCAATCCGGAAGACATTACCCACATTGTGCGCACTGCGCAAGTTATCAAGAATGATACTCAGCCGGATAGGATTCCCACTCATCTGCGTCCGCCTCTGCCGTAAGAACGGGGACCGCTGCGGAATCTGCCGCCGCCGTTTCTTCCGGAATTATTGTTATGGTTCTGCACACGGGGCAATTCCGGTGCTTTACGTACTTTTTCCGGGAGAATCAATTGATCTTCTTCCGGCTGAACGGTATGAATTTCCATACCGGCATATTTTTCAATGGCAGGCAGAGCAAAAGCTCCGACTTCACAGATAAAGCTGATGGCAGTGCCTTTCACACCAGCACGACCGGTACGGCCGACACGGTGAACGTAATCATCGGGCTGTTCCGGGAGATCGTAGTTCAGGACGTGGGTAATGCCGTCAACATGGATACCGCGCGCCGCCACATCAGTCGCAACCAGAACTTTTGTTGCACCGGAACGGAAACGTTCCAGGACCTTGATGCGTTTTTCCTGGGGGACGTCACCGGAAAGCAGTTCGGCATCCACGCCGTAAGAATAGAGCTCCCGCACCAGATCCCGGTTGTGATGTTTCATATTACCAAAGATAATCAGACGTTCCGGCTGGAGCGTACGGATCAGATAAAGCAGGAAAGGCAGTTTCTGTTCAGAAAGAACCGCATAGAAATGCTGATCGATCAGATCCGTAATCACCTGTTCCGGTTCGGATTCCACAAATTCCGGATTCTTCAGGAAAGCGTCGGCAAGACGCAGCACTTCCGGCTCAAGTGTAGCACTGAACAACATGGTCTGGCGGACTCCCGCAGGCGGAAGTTTGGAAACAATCCGGCGGACATCGGGAATAAAGCCCATATCCAGCATCCGGTCAGCTTCATCGATCACAAGAATTTCGGTTTGAGAAAGATCAAGATGTCCGCTCCGGCTGTAGTCAAGAATACGTCCCGGCGTACCGATCAGGATATCCGCGCCCAGTTGAAGAGATTCGCGCTGGCCTTTGTGATCCATACCGCCGAAGATTACAACGTTATGCAGAGATGTATGCTGAGACAAGGCTTCCGCATCCTTATGAATCTGAATCGCCAGTTCACGGGTGGGGGAAAGCACCAGCACACGGCAGGTTCCGCTCTTACGGTTTTCGACCGGTTTCTGTAACAGACGGGTCATGGTAGAAGCCAGGAAGGCCGCAGTCTTACCGGTCCCGGTCTGGGCCTTTGCTGCAAGGTCGGAACCTTTGATTGCGAAAGGAAGACATTTTTTCTGAATTTCTGTACAATAGGAGAAGCCGAGCGTTTGTGTTGCGGCAAGAATTTCTTTTGCCAATTCCAAATCAAAGAACCGCATTTTTTCCGGGTCTTCGGGCGGCGGAATCAATTCAGCAGGCATGGGTACGGGAGTACGGACCGCAGGTGTCTGATCTTTCGCATGAGATTTGGGTACGGATTGTTCCTTTGCGGACGGCTGCTGTTTTTTCTTGGGCTTTCTTGCACCGTCATTGTGGGGAGCACGGCGGTCAGCCATCCGCACATAAGGTTCTTTGCCGTTACCGCGCTGTTTGCGGACAGTTTCGCCTTTTTTGAATTTTTTTCTTTCCTTTTCAGGAGGAGGTAAAGCAGGGGCGGCGGGAGAAACAGCAGAGCGAATGCCCCGGAAGATTGCTTCAATATTTTTTTTGATGAATTTGAACACAGGTCGAGTTTTCCAATAAAAGAAGTTGTGCGGAATCTATTGTTTCACCGCAGGTTTCCGGGCAAGGATGATGTAATGCGCCGGGTTCGAGTTATTAATTTACACCATAAATGGAAAAATGCAAGTTTTTCCAGCAGAATTCAATGTCAGCTGATGCGCCGTACGTATTCAAAAAGGACGATTGTCGCCGCCTGGGCCACGTTCAGGGATTCCGTATCACCGGGCATGGGAATGTGCAGGGAACGGGAGCCGGCAAGTTCCGCAACGCCAGTTGCTTCACAACCGAAAATCACCGCAGACTTTTCAAACACATCGGGTGCACGGAAGACATTTTCCCCGCCCGCAGGCAGAGTACGCCAGATGGTGTTATATCCCTGGGATTGCAAAGCAGCAGCCGCATCTTCCAGCGAATCGGCACAACGTAATGTCAACGCAAATTGTGCACCGGAAGCAGAACGCAGGACTTTATCCGACCAGGGGTCAACGCCGCCTTTTGTCAGCCAGACTTCTTTCAGTCCGACGGCACGGGCAGTACGGAGGATCGTACCGAAATTTCCGGGATCGCCCACCCGGTCAAGCATCAACACAAAGGGATCGGGAATGGGGTCGGTCACGGGACGGAATTCCGGGCAGGAAGCCAGCACCAGAATACCCTGGGAATTCACAGTCGCCGCAAGATCTTCGAATTCTCCGGCGGGTAATACGATCCGTTCTGCCGGGCAAGCGGGTAATTGGATATCTGCCTTATCTTCCCGGAGAACGATCAATTCAACAAGATCACTTCTGCATTGAAGGATCTCGGAGGAGGAACGCAGTCCGTCACAGAGACAGTAAGGGGATTTTTTCCGCCCGTGTCTGGTGCGCAGTGACCGGATCAGCGATTCCTGCCGTTTTGTCAAACCTGACATATTACAGTAACTTATTTCTTTTTAGCCGGAGCAGCGGCTTTCTTGGGAGCAGCAGCTTTTTTCGGAGCGGCAGCTTTCTTGGGGGCGGTCATCTGTTTTTTCAGATTTGCAGCCTTGAGAGCCCAGATGGCATAAGGATCTGTGGAATCAGCAGATGCGCGGGCAAGATTGATAGATGCCAGAGTAGCTTCCGCCTTTTTCAGATCGCCTTTATCCAGAGAGAGACGGGCAGACTGATAAGCGGCTTCTGCACGCTGGGATTCATTCACGCCGATGTTTGTGACAATAGCATCCAATGCTTTGATGGAATCTGCAGTATTGCCCTGGAGTTCCAGAATTCCGGCGCAGTCGATGGCCGCACGGATACGCATGAACATATCAGCTTCCGGAGCATCGGCGGCTTTGCGCAGAGCATCGTATGCTTTTGCATAATCTTTCTTTTCGAGATACAGGGATGCCAATTTCATGGAGGCAGCCGGAGTATTCACGTTGGAAGGATATTTCTTGATCACGTTTTCCAATTCAGTAATGGTGGCAGCGGCACCGATTTCACGCTGAACGGCTTTCTTCTGTGCGGCGTTGATGTGCCAGCCGATAACGGAAGCAACGATGATCAGGACGACAGCGGAAAGGACGATGGTTGCCAGTTTCCAGTTTGCGGAGAACCAGACTTCAAACAAATCCATACCGGTAGTCTGCTGGGAAACAGGGACTTCCTGTTTTTTCTTCTTCACAGGTCTTTTGACTTCATTAAAATCTGTAATCTTTTTTACGCGGTTGTTACTCATAGATGTAATGCACCTTTCTGATTATTGTAATGTTTTTGTTTTTCAATGCAATCGTGGAAATATAACCCCCTTATGCAATAAAGTCAAATCTTTATTTGCAAAAAGTCAAAGGTTTTTATCGCCCGGGGAACAATTTCAGCAAATCCTGCGTGCGTTTCGTGATATCCGGTGCCTGGGTGATTTCCGTTACCATCGCAATCGTTTCCGCGCCGTATTCCAATAATTGCGGAATATGATGCGCTTTGATGCCACCCATCACCGTGAACGGAATCGTCAAACGCCGCTTGAGCTCCGGAATGTAATCCAAACCGACCGGCGTCACCGGGGTCTGTTTTGTCCCTGTCGCATAGATGGGCCCCATGTTCACATAATCCGCCCCTTTCTTTTCGCCTTCCACAGACTGATCCGGATAATGAGTCGATTGACCGAGAATCAAATCCGGACAGAACGGGCGCACTGCTTCGACCGGCATATCAGACTGGCCCAGGTGAACGCCATCCGCACCGCAAGCGAGGGCGATATCCGCATGATCGTTCATGATCATCAGCACATCATATTTTGCAGAGATTTCACGGGCTTTGCAGGCAAGTTCGTACAATTCTTTACCGGCAAGAGATTTTTCCCGGAGCTGAAACAAACGGATACCACCATCACATGCAGCACGCAGTACATCCAACGAACTTCTGCCTGCGCAGAATTCACGGGTGATCACCAGATACAAACCGGCTTGACGAAACCGCCGGATGCGTTCTTCTTTGATTTGCGACATCTTAGCGAACCAACGCACTGATCGTTTTGAATGCCGGATGCTTGGAATTGCGCAGCATCATGAAAAGCAAGGCTTCGGCAGACAATTCCTGCACACCGTTGTGGCGGAGATACTGCAGACCGGTGTCACGGTCAGATTCCTTGCGGGAGGAAACGCCATCGGTCACGATGTAAACAATCTTACCGGCTGCGATGGCATCCATGGCAGTCTGGAGAACACAGACGTGAGATTCCACGCCGCAGAGGATGACACATTCACGATCCAATTTCTGGATGGCTTCTGCAAATGCTTCTGTGCCATAGCAGGAGAAAGATGTTTTTTCAATAATGGGAGTACCGGCAGGAAGAACAGAAGAGATTTCTTCCAATGTGCTGCCGAGTCCTTTGGGATACTGTTCGGTTACAATGACGGGGCACTGAAGCGCATCGGCGCCCTGCATCAGCATACGGCATGCTTTGGTTGTGCTTTCGGGAGTGCTCATTGCGCGGACAAGTTTTTCCTGCATATCGATAAGGACGATGACGGAATTTTCAGATGTCGGGAGAATCATTTTTCTTTTACCTTTCATAATTAGTAATAATAATATCCATATAACATACACTGAAAAGTCAAAAATGCAAGAAAGAACGGAAATTTTCCCGGTAAAAACCATATTTTATATAACATACAAAATTAGGCAAAAGTATACATATTCATACATCGCGGCTTGAAAAATATAATTTTCAGTTGTAGATTAGCACATTCATTAACGGAAAGGGCTTGTTATGAGCGATTATAATTACTATTATGATATGGCACAGGAACGGAAACTGGATTCCTGGACAATCACAAAGTCCGGAACAAAATTTTTCTCCTGCAAATGCGTTTTTCAATGCGAAGAGGGACACTATGTCATTCTCGTTCCCTACTCAAAAATGTCATACAGCGCCGAAGATGACAGCACAACGCCCAATTTTTATGAACTTATTATCGATGGCAAATCTTATTCTTTCAAGGATGATGTAGAAAGCGCTTACGTACAATTCCGTCAGGGTTTTCAAGTCTACCTGCAGGGTGGCGATCATCAACTGGAAATACGCCTCTCTTTCGCACAGGAAAAACTGGATCCCGCCGTCTGGCTCAATGTCAATATCATCGAAGACGCCCAACCGGTCCCTGCCCCCGTTACCGGCTTCCGTAAAACCATCATCGTGCCAGAGACAGAACTGCCAGTTGCCAAACTTTCCGAACCGGATCTGACCGGATACATTCCCGGATGCGGTTGTGTCAATTCCCCGGGCCGTTTCGGATTCTCCAAGGGTGACGGCGTGCTTGACTGCGCCATGCCAGCATTGGGGTTGATTGATAAGCTCCATGTCTGCGGACATCCGGATTACCGGAAACCGCATCGCTGGTTATATTCCACCTTGCCGGAAAATGCAACACTCCACGGCTCCTATTATCCCGCACTGGAAAGTATCGAACAGGATAACATCGCAATCAATCACCTGAGCGTCAACTGGGCAACGCAATTCCACAACAAAGATTATTCCTGCACCTACTCTCTGGCAACGGCCGGGCTCATCACGGAAAGTGCGGAAGATTATATGCGTCTTTCCAAACTGGAATTCGCGGGCAATTATCAATACTGTCTTATTTCTGGAAAAGGAGAAGCACAAATCGTCTCCCTCGATCAACTGGCAAACGGAATCAGAATGACCGAAAACTTTCTGCTCCTTTTCGGCTCAACCGAATTCCCAGATCTGCCGTTGATGATCACCCTTGACCGCACACCGGAAAAGATAGAAATCCGCTACCATTCCCGCACAAACCGGCTGTCTGAACTGATTTTTCACGGATGTCACCGCATGATTACGGCGACACCGTTCGGTATGGAGATTTTTGACACCATCTCACCGGATCAGCAGGACATGCTCGTCGATGCCGTGAAACGCTGTCGCCTTTGGAGTCATGCATTCATGGCTTACCCTGTGAAATGTGAAGAATATTACAAGGTGGATCATGATGCAGAAAAGGTACACATCATTCAGAAATTCTCTTACCGGTATCTGACCGATGAATGGAATACTACACCGCTGGAACTTGCGCCCCTGCCCCCGGCATCCTCCCTCAACGGAACCACAGAAACGGCAGATGATCAGGATTACAATTATCCGACAAAATTCGGTTATCTCAAGGGGGCGTACGGCAATACTTCATCCTACGCTCTGCCTTTTATGCCGGTCAAACGGAAATTCCCGCTGCGGGATACGAAAGATTCCCTGCCGGAAGAACTCCTCGACCAGTGTCTGGATTCCTATTTCCAATTCACCGAACATTTTTCGGATCGGGTACAGCCGTATCCATTCGCGGGAACACTGATGGAACCCTTTGCTTACGCCAGCAGCATGGCCCATTTCATGAAAGAGAAATACCGTAACAAATTCCGCAAGTATACGGCGGAACGTTTGAAATACGCCTGCGATCCGGCACGGGATTATACGTATCCCGTCATCAACTGGGGCTACATGATGGATGTGCAACCCGATGATGAACAGGTCAAAGAGATTTTTGCCGACCCGGCACTGGCACACCGTCATCTGTGGAACTGGTACGAAAGAGTGGAACCTTTCACCAACACAAAATATCATATCTGTTATCTGAATTTAGGCTTCTTCAGTTCCAACATCATCAAGGAAGGAACAAGAGAGGAAATCGCAACGTTGAAAATGCCTCTGGTCGAAAACGACTGGGGCGTTGGCTTGACGTTCTACTATATGAATCTCTGCGCCCTGGCAAGCGGAGATTTCGCCCCCATCAAAGAAAATTGGGAACTGATCAAAAGCGTGTATAAATTCTTCGACAGTATGCACGACTGGGCATGTATGGGAACCGGGTACAGCGATAATGCCATCACCTGGGTCGAAGGCGCAAATTACGGCGTCTTTACCGGCTTCATCAACATGGCGGAAGCCATCGGCGATCAGCAGGAGGTTGACCGCGGGATTTATCTTGCGGCAAAACAACTTGCACTGCGTATGTCAATTGTCCGTTCTTCCATTCATTACTTCTGGAAAATGTTCCATGCGGAACCGTGGTATATCACGAAATCATTCCGGGAGGAAAGCAATCCTTCCCAGCAATTCCAGAATGTACCGAAGAACTTCTTTAAGAACCGTTTCCGTACCGGCGGAGTGTACAATCTGACAACGGAAGGCATCTACCCGGAAATCTTCGAAGCATTGCGTAAATTCTGCCCCGAAGATTTCTCCAATATCATGGATCAATTGCGGGATGTTTTCCTGACAAAATTAGATTACACCAATGCGAAAAAGATCGTCTGGAGTGTTCATCAACAGGCAGCCAGTATGCTGATTGATGAAGCTCTGGATTTTGCGGCACCGCATCAACGCGTTGTGGAGGATGTGGAAAGTGCGGATAAACGGAATCTGCTGATCAAAAAATGGCGCGGGATCCATATCTTCTCACGCCGTCTGCCGGAAGAATATTACAAAGCCCAGCTGCTCGCCTGGAATAATATGAAAAAGCATCCGCTCTGGATGGAATGTTGGAACGGTCTTGTGATTGATGATGCCGTTTGCGACGGCAACAATGCGACGGTCAAATTCACGTTGACGGGGAGCGCATCGCCCGTGATCCGTTTCGGCTGCCGGAAACAACCGCAGAGAGTCACATTGAGTGGCAGTGTAATTCCGTTCAAGATGGAGAAAGCGGATGTATTTTCTGTTATGCCAACCGAAGGCGGGACATTGGAATTTTTGTTTGATTGATCAGGATAATGGCGGAAAAATTGCGAGATAAGGGCTGTTATTTCAAAAAAAATTCTTTTTTGCCTTGATTTTTTCGTTTTCCGGGGTATAGTACCTTTAATATTATATTATTAAAGAACAAAACATCCCTGAACGCGAAAGGTCAAAGATGTCAGAAGAAAACGAAATGCTCAATCAGAATCCGGAAGCCGCTGCTGCCGCTGCTGAACAGGACAACAAAACTTCCGAATATACCGCAGATAAAATCACGGTGCTCGAAGGGCTTGAAGCCGTAAGAATGCGCCCCAGTATGTACATCGGGGATACCGGGATCAATGGTTTGCATCACCTGGTTTATGAAGTCGTAGACAACAGTATCGACGAAGCTCTCGCAGGCTTTGCGACAGGCGTTGAAGTCACAATTCATAATGATAACAGCATCACAGTCAAAGACGACGGCCGCGGTGTTCCCGTGGATATGCACAAAGAACTGGGTATGCCCGCTGTGGAAGTGGTTATGACCGTCCTCCATGCCGGTGGTAAGTTCGACCATAACTCCTACAAAGTTTCCGGCGGTCTTCACGGGGTCGGGGTCTCCTGCGTAAACGCACTTTCCGACTGGATGGAAGTGGAAGTCCATCGTAACGGGATGGCACACAGCATCCGTTTTGAGCGCGGTGTGACTGCCCGTAAATTGACACCGCTCCATGCGGTTTCCGACCGTGGTACAACGGTTACATTCCACCCGGACAAAGAAATCTTTACGGAAACTACCGTTTATGAATGGAATCGTCTTGCCACCCGTCTGCGCGAACTGGCGTTCCTCAACAGCGGCGTCCGTATCACTCTGACCGATGAACGCGGCGACGAAGTCCGTACTGAAACATATTGGTACGAAGGTGGTATTTCTGAATTCGTCAAACATCTCAACACCAATAAATCTCTGGTGCACCCGGAAGTCATTTACATGACCCGTGAACGTAACGGTCTCACCGTGGAAGTGGCAATGCAGTACAACACTGATTTCCAGACGACGATCTTCAGTTACGCCAACAACATCAACACGCACGAAGGCGGTACCCACTTGACCGGGTTCCAGGGTGCCTTGACCCGTACCGTCAACGCATACGCAAAAGAACATAATCTGCTGAAAAACGAAAAACCGGTTACCGGGGATGATACCCGGGAAGGTCTGGCTGCGGTCATCAGTGTGAAAGTACCGGATCCCCAGTTCGAAGGTCAGACAAAAACAAAACTGGGTAACAGCGAAGTCAAAGGTGTCGTGGAATCCATCGTCAACGAATGTCTCGGTACATTCCTGGAAGAAAATCCGGATGTCGCAAAACAGATCGTCAATAAAGCCATGATCGCCTCCAACGCCCGCGAAGCTGCACGTAAAGCACGTGAACTGATCCAGCGTAAAGGTGTACTCAACGGCTGCTCTCTCCCCGGTAAACTGGTGGAATGTGAAGAACGTGACCCGTCAAAAACAGAACTGTACATCGTGGAAGGTAACTCCGCCGGTGGTTCAGCCAAAGGCGGACGCGATCCGAAGTTCCAGGCGATCCTGCCTCTGCGCGGTAAAGTTCTGAACGTGGAAAAAGCCCGTACCGATAAAGTATTGGCAAACAAGGAAATTCAGGACTTGATCGCATCCATCGGCTGCGGTATCGGTGAAGAAGACTTCAAACTGGAAAAACTCCGTTATCACCGCATTGTTATCATGACCGATGCTGACGTTGACGGTTCCCACATTTCCACTCTGCTTCTGACCTTCTTCTTCCGCGAAATGAAACCGCTGATCGAAGGCGGCTATGTTTACCTTGCCAAGCCCCCGCTGTACAAGGTCACAAAACGGAAAAATGAACGTTATATCGACAGCGATGAACAGCTTGACCGCTACCTCATCCAGCTCGGTTACGAAGATATCAAAGTCTCCTGGGCATCCAATGGCGAATTCCTCACATACGATGATATTCACAAAATCACCGGTTTCGTGGAACGCGGACAGAAGATCACACAGGGCTTGCACCGTCACGGCGTGGATCCATCCCGTTACTTCACCATGGAACGCAACGGCGAATTCCCGACCAAACTGATCATCGTACACGAAAATGACGGTTCCGCAACCGAAAGCTATATCTACAATCCGGAAGAAGAAGCCAACTGCATTGCAGAAGCCGAAAAACGCCTGCCCGCCATTCAGTTGCCGGAAAATGCCGATCCTGATGCTCCGAAACCGCTGCATCCCGCTATCGACATCATCCCGCTTTATGAAGCTCAGGATTGCGCCGCTCTCGGACGTGAAATCACAGAAGCCGGTCAGGATCCCAAGACATTGTTCTACGGAGAAGCTCCGCTCATGTTTATCCATAAAGGCGATGAAGAACGTCCTGTCAACTCCATGATGGATCTCTTCAATGCTGTCAAACTCAGCGGCCGCGAAGGTCTCAAGATCCAGCGGTACAAAGGGCTTGGTGAAATGAACGCAGAACAGCTCTGGGAAACCACCATGAACCCGGCAACACGTAAGATGATTCAGGTCACAATCGACGACGCTGTGGAAGCGGAACGCATGTTCACACTTCTCATGGGTGACGCCGTTGAACCGCGCCGCGAATACATCGAACGTCATGCCGCAGGTGTCAAGGACCTCGACATCTGATGCATTGAAACAACGTTGAAAAAATCCGGAGAAGTCCTGTTATTCAGCAGACTTCTCCGTTTTTCTTTGAAAGAGAATACTTATGGATATCAAACTCATCGCCGCCGATATGGATGGCACATTATTGAACAGCAGACAGGAATTGCCGCCGGGATTTCTTGACACAATCCGTAAGCTCCATCAACGGGGCATTTATTTTGCAGCCGCCAGTGGCAGACAGTTTCTTAATCTGCAGAAAGTTTTTGCGGATGTGGCAGACGAAATGGTCTTTATTGCAGAAAACGGCTCCCTCGTTGCAAAAGGCAGACAGGTCATCTTCACTCTCCCCGTTCCGGAACATAAGCTGGAGGATATTTACAATACTGCCGATGCCATCCCCGGTACAACGGTTCTTCTTTGCGGCACAAAGGCAGCCTATCTGAAACATCCCAACGCAATGGCAGATGAACATTCCGCCCGTTATTACACCAGCCGGGTATTTTCGGAAGATCCTCTGCGCACCGTCAAGGAACATGGCGATTCCATTATCAAAGTTGCCATTTTCCATGAAGAAGACGGTGCATTATGCAGGGAGCCGATGGATAAATTCAGTGCCGAACTGAAACTCACGCTTGCCGCCAAAAACTGGCTGGATGTCTCTCATCCGGACGTCAACAAGGGCACAGCCATGAGTTTTCTGCTGAAAGATTTCGGATTGACGCCGGAAAATTGCATGGCATTCGGGGATTATCCCAACGATACCGAACTGCTCAACTCAGTATATTACAGCTATGCCATGGCAAATGCAGTGCAGTCGATCAAGGATATCGCCCGTTTCGAGGCACCATCCAACGACGATTTCGGTGTTGCGCAAGTCATTCAACAGTATTTTCCGGAATTGTAAATTTGATTTTTCCGGAATTCATGCTACATTGTAGAAATTGATATACAAAAGGAATTACTTCTATGGCGCGCAAACCTGATATTTTTGACGAAATCATTCTTTATCTGAAAGAGAACCGCAATGCCGATTTCTCTCTTTCCGATGAAACAAGAAAAGAGCTGTTTTCCACTCCGGCTCCGCGAACCGCTCCCGTACAGGCTGCCGCTCCGGTTCAGCCGATCATCGAACAACCGGTTCCGGTTCAGACTCCGGTTCAGCCGGTGATTGCCCAACCCGCGCCGGCCGTTCAGATGCAGGCAGCCCCCCCGCCGCCTGCCCAGGTGCGCCCTTTTGCGGATGTTACCAATATGGATTGGGCCATGCTCAAACAAACGGCTATGCAATGCGCCGGATGCGAATTGTGCAAAACCAGAACCAATGTGGTTTTCGGAGAAGGGCCTCAGGATGCCGACCTCATGTTCATCGGGGAAGGTCCCGGTGCGGATGAAGATGCACAGGGCAGACCCTTTGTCGGCAAGGCAGGCGAATTGCTGACCCGCATGATTACGGCAATGAATTTCGACCGTGCGTCCGAAGTTTATATCGCAAATATCGTCAAATGCCGTCCGCCGGGAAACCGGAATCCGCTGCCGGAAGAAGCCGAACTTTGTAAACAATACCTGCTGCGTCAGATCGAATTGGTAAAACCGAAAGTCATCGTACTGCTGGGCGCCGTGCCCCTGTTCTACCTTTTCAAATTGAAAGGCGTTACAAAATTGAGAGGTCAGTGGCTGGATTGGAATGGCATCCCCGTTATGCCCACCTTGCACCCGGCCTTCCTCCTGCGTGATCCCCGGCAGAAAATTCCGGTCTGGCAGGATTTGAAGCAGGTCATGAAAGTCTTCGGCAAGACTCCGCCCACGCCCCCTGCCCGTCAAGCATAAGGATTCCGGAACATGGCGATTCAACAGGACTTCAAAACTGCGGTCTTCGGGCCGTTGAAATCAAGACGGCTGGGCAACTCTCTCGGCGTGGGATTGCTCCCGTTCAAGACATGCTCTCATGACTGCATTTATTGTGAATGCGGCGCGACGACCAATCTGACCATGGACCGGAAAGATTATTATCCGGTTGACTCGATTCCCGCACAGATCGATGCCGTGATCGCAAAAAATGTTCCCATTGATTATGTGACATTTTCCGGCATGGGTGAGCCCACGCTGCAGAAAGATTTGCATGTGATCATCGACCATGTTCATAATCGGAATTGCGGCATCAAAACCTGCCTTCTGACCAATGCCTCCATGCTGGATCGTGCGGAAGTCCGGGCGGAATTGAAAAATCTGGATTTGATCGTGCCGTCACTGGATGGCTCCAACGAAGAAGAATTTCAGAAAATCAACCGTCCCCACAGCTCTGTCACGCTGGCAAAAACGGTGGAAGGGTGTGTCGCATTCCGCAGGGAATACCCCGCGATCGAAATGTGGCTGGAAGTTTTTATTGTGCCGGGGATCAATGATTCCGCAGAATCGCTGGCACGTTTTACAGAATTATTCCGGCAGATCGATCCGGATAAAATACAATTGAATTCCCTCGACCGCCGGGGTGCTGTGGATTGGATCACGGTTCCGACGCGGGAAGAAATGGAAAAAATCGCGGCGACATTCACTGCCGCCGGATTCCATGTGGAAATCGTCAGTCGCTGACGATTTTTTTTTGCTTATCCCCCGGAATTCATTCACTCCGGGGAAATAAAACAAGACTTATTCTTCGGCATCTGCCTTTTCAGAATCATCTTTGCGCAACTGGAAAAATGCCTGAATCTTGGCTGCCATTTTGTCACGCTGTTCATCGGATTCATATTGCAGCTGACGCCAGTTCCAGTGGAAATTATCATCCGTCCAGCGGGGAACGATGTGCAGATGTGCGTGCATCACGACCTGACCGGCAACGGTGCCGTCGGAAAGATGCAGGTTGAAACCGTCTGCATCCAAAGCGCGGCGCATGGCAACGCCGAGGCGGGAGCCGACGAGGAACATTCTGCCAGCCACATTTTCCGGAATGGTTGCAACGCTGGTATGATGTTCTTTCGGAATGACCAGAGTATGTCCGTAATTGATGGGTGCGATATCCATGAAGGCATAAACGAGTTCATCTTCATAGAGTTTGACGGACGGGATTTCCCCTGCAATGATTTTGCAGAAAATACAGTTTTTCATAGTTTTTTCTCCTTGCTCAATCTATATTGTATATATGCAATTTCCGATGCAGTGTGCGACGGCTGATTCCCAGTTTTTCCGCCGCTTTGCTCCGGTTGCCGTTACATTCATTCAAGGCACGCTCAATCAACAGTTTTTCATTCTGTTCCAGATCGCAGCCGCCTGCCGTGAGGATCGTCTTGCCGATACCCGGTTCCAAATCTTCCCGGATGTTCAACGGAATATTGTCGATTCCGATTTCTTTTCCGCGGCAAAGCACAACCATCCGTTCCACACAGTTTTTCAATTCGCGGATGTTGCCGTGCCAACTGTAGGAAGTCAATGCCGACATCGCACCTTCCGTGATCGTCATTTCCGGTTTGCCGTTTTCATTGGCGAAATATTCCAGATAATGCTGAACCAGCGGGGCAATATCGTCCGGACGTTCCCGCAACGGCGGCAAGTCGATCCGGACCACATCCAGACGGTAGAACAAGTCTTCGCGGAATGTACCGTCTTTGACCATCTGCGCCAGATCCCGATTGGTCGCCGTCACAACACGGGCAGTAGTATTCAGCGTTTCACCGCCGCCGAGACGTTCAAAAGACCGTGTTTCCAGTACGCGGAGCAGTTTGACCTGAACCGATAACGGAATTTCTCCGATTTCATCCAGGAACAAAGTACCGTTATCCGCCATTTCGAATCTGCCTATCTTGCGATCGTAGGCGCCGGTAAATGCACCGCGTTCATGTCCGAAAAGTTCACTTTCCAGAAGATTTTCCGGCAAGGCGGCACAATGAACCGCTACAAATTTGCCTTTGCGTCCACTCAACTGATGAATCGCCTGAGCAATCAACTCTTTCCCCGTACCGCTTTCCCCTTCAATCAAAACCGTTGACCGGGAGGGTGCAACCTGGCGGACCGTATCGATCACCAACCGCATGGCGGGGGAAGAGCCGACAATCCCTTTCAGCCCGAATTTATCATCCAGACGCTGTTTCAATTCATGATTTTCCTGCTTGATCCGTTTCGATTCCAACGCGCGGGAAATCACAATTTCCAGCTGATCAAAGTTGACAGGCTTTGTTACAAAGTCAAATGCACCTTTCCGCATGGCATCCACCGCAGTCTCAATGGAGCCATAAGCGGTGAACATGATACAGGGCGGCGGAGATGTCTTCTGCAATGTTTTTTCCAGAATACGGAAGCCGTCAGCGCCGGGCATACGGATATCCGTCAGCACAATATCATAATCATTGCGGTCGAGCAGATTCACCGCAACTTCGCCGTCTTCCGCAAGGGTGACATCATACTGCATCCGCAGGAATTTCGCCAGAACTTCCCGTGTCCCGCGTTCATCATCGGCAAGCAGAAGTGTTGCTTTTCTTTCCCGTTTTCCATTCATATTTCAAACTTTCCTTTCCCAATCATTCATTGTCATCGGCAGGCGGCGGCAACACTTTGACCATGCGGTCACGGCGCGGGAACGATATTGTAAATGTTGTCCCGACTCCTTCCTTGCTTTCCACGCTCAAACTGGCATTGTGATCCCGAACGATCCGTTCCACGATCATCAATCCCAAACCGGTTCCACGGTCTTTCGTCGTAAAATACGGCTGGAAAATACGGGTCAGATTCTCTTCCGGAATTCCGGGCCCGCTGTCCATGACAGAAAGTGTGACAAAGTCCGAATCTCCGGAGCAGCTGACGCCCAGTTTTCCACCGTTGGGCATGACTTGTACGGCATTCTTTACCAGGTTGTAAAACGCCTGCTTCAATTGCCCGGCATCGCCATTGATGAACGGGATATTATCATCCCATAACACATCCACATGGATTTCTCTGGATGAAATTTCGTGCCGCATGAAGTTCAGAGACTCCAGCACCAGCGTTTTCAAATCAAGGGCCTGCATGGCAGGTTTGCCGGGGCGGACAGCGCGCAGGAATTGGTTGATGATGGTATCAAGGCGTTCCACTTCTGCACGGGCTTCCAACACTTCCTCCAATGCTTCTTCGGGAGAATAATCTTCCATTTTCAGCAAACGCTGCAGGAATTGCAGATGCAGGTAAAGACTGTTCAGCGGATTCCCGATTTCATGGGCAACGCCCGCCGCCAACATGGAAACCATCCGGCTCCGTTCATCTTCCGCAGTACTGACTGCCTGATCCATCATGGTGGTAACATCGTTAAAAATCAGGACATAACGGGAATCATCACCGGCAACCGGCAGGGTATAGAACTGCACAATGCGCCGTTTCGGGTAAGACAGTTCCAGCTCCTGACGCATGATCTTTGTCCGATCATCCCGTTTTTCGCCTTTGCGTTTCTGCAGGACACCTTCCCAATTCAAGCCTTTCAGGACTTTGTTCATGGTGAGTTTGGACAACTCATCAGGCAGCCCGAGCATACTCTTTGCCGCAGCATTGTGGTAAAGAATATGGAGTGTGTTATCAATTACGACGATTCCTTCGCCGATGGTATTGAATATATTTTCCAGAAATCCGTGTTCACGCGCAAGCAGTTGAATACAGTTGCGCATGGACTGGGGATCAAGTCGCCGCAAATTCGGAATGATACGCTCATGCAAACTGGATGTGGACATATTGTCACCTTTCCGTTCTTTTTTACTTCAGTGATACATTTTGTCACATTAGTATAGCATAGATTCCGGAAAAATCAAGCGGCGACGCGAAAATCAGCGGAATGTTTTCCAGGGAATATCAGCCGGTGCGCCATTATTGATCACGGAATCAAGGAACAGCAGCAGGGAGAAATCGGCAAGATCCACTTTGCCCTGTGCGGCAAGTGACCGGAGTGCACGGCTCATACGGGTGATGATGACCACCGATTCCAGTGTGACACCTTTCAATTCCTCTTTGGCTTCCGCATAAGTTTTGCCGTATCCCAGCAAGTAGCCGAGTCGACGTGTTCTGCCGCCGAAGATGGTCACAAACAAATCGCCTGCCCCGGGAATTCCGCCGGCAAAATCACTGTTGCCGCCGAGGAGACGGATAATACGGGTCATTTCCCGGATACTCTGTCCGAACATGGCAGCCTGGGGATTATACATGTAAGCATCTTTTCCATCCAACCGTTCCGCCATCCCGATCGCCATGGAAACGGCGACTGCGTAAGCATTTTTCATGGCAACACAGCCTTCCACACCCCGAATATCGGTAGATGTTTCGATATGATAATATCCGGTTTCCAACAGGGCTTTGAACTTTTCAAGGGTTGCACTGTCCGGACCGCAGAAATAGACCATAGTCTGGTGACGATCCATCAACTCATAAGAGGTGCAGGGGCCGCCGATGGCAGAAAAGCTGATATTGCGTTCCGGAGCCATGCGGGATGCCAGATATTCCGGATAAGTCAACAGATTCCCCTGTGCATCATCCATCAAACCTTTTGTAACGGAGAGGACGGGGATGCCGTTGGGGAGGATCGGCAGCATTTCATCGGCAAACCATTCCACACCGAAGCTGCTGACGCCGCAGATAACATAATCGGTATTTTCCAATGCAACTTTTACATCTTCGATCTGATAATATTTGATTCCGTCAGGCAATGTGCGTTTCATGGGGACATGACGCCCGGAAACGGATGCTTCCGCGATGATTTCCCGGTCAAGAGGCGTTCCGACCAGGCGGACTTCATGTCCATTATCTCTTGCGGGTCTTGACATGCCGGATCCCATCATACCGGCGCCGATAATCGTAATAACAGCCATAACATGAAACCTTCTATTGTGAGTTTTTGAATCAAGTGTCTAAATATAGCATACGGGAGAGAAAAAATCAAACGGCATCCGATAAAAAAATATCAAAAACAAACAGTACTTTTTTGGAATATCTCTGTAATAAAATAACAAAAAAACTTGACTTTTCACACTTTCAGGTGTATCTTATCATATCAACCAATAATGCATAACGAAAGGAAATTTTCTATGCTTCAGATTCATTCCAATCCGGAAACTATGGGAGCAGCAGCTGCTGCTCACGGCGCAGCTAAAATCATCGCTGCAATCGAAAAACAGGGCTATGCAAACATCATCGTCGCAACCGGCGCAAGCCAGTTCACCATGCTCAGCGCATTGGCAAAAACTCCCGGTATCGACTGGGGTAAAGTCACAATGTTCCACCTGGATGAATACGTTGGACTTCCCGAAAGCCATCCCGCCAGCTTCCGTAAATACATCAAAGAACGTTTCATTGCACAGCTCCCCGCTCCGCTGAAAAACGCTTACTTTGTCAACGGCAGCGATCCCAATCCCGAAAAAACTTGCGAAGAACTGGGCAAAATCATCGCGGAACATCCCATCGACGTCTGCTTTATCGGTATCGGTGAAAACGGTCACATTGCATTCAACGATCCGCCGGCTGACTTCGACACAGAAAATGCCTACCTGGTTGTCGATCTCGACGAAGCCTGCCGCAAACAGCAGCTCGGCGAAGGCTGGTTCCCCACCCTCGATGATGTTCCCAAACAGGCTATTTCCATGAGCGTCCGCCAGATCCTCAAGAGCAAAGCCATCGTCAACACCGTTCCCGATGCACGTAAAGCTTATGCGATGAAGATCACATTCGAAGAAGAAATGTCTCCCGCTCATCCCGCTTCTGTCATCCGCATCCATCCTGACTGCGCAACCTTCTGCGACGTCCCGGCTGCAGCTCAGCTGAGCAAACTGACAAAGGATTTCTGCACAAAATGAAATGTTTTGACATTCAGGTAAACGGCGGTTTCGGCGTCGATTTCTCTGCGCCGGAACTCACGGAAAGCGATTTCCTCCGTGCAGTGGATTCCATCCTGAAAACCGGAGTTACACGTTTTCTGCCGACGATTATCACATCTTCCATGGAAACGTACCGGAAACGGCTCCCCATGCTGGTCAAAGCAATTGATCACGCTGGGCTGAAGTATGAAGTCCCCGGCTTCCACCTGGAAGGTCCTTTCATTTCTCCCGAACCGGGTGCTGTCGGTGCACACAATCCGGCTTATGTGCTGGAACCCACAGTGGAACGTCTCCGCGAACTCCATGAGCTGGCGGACGGCAGAATTGCCATTATGACATTCGCCGCCGAAGCCAATGGCGCAGCCGAAACAATCCGGGAAGCACATAAACTCGGTATCGCAGCATCCCTCGGGCATCATCTTGCCAATTCCGAACAGATCGCAGCGGCGGGCGCCGATTCCCTGACTCATCTGGGTAACGGCATTCCCAACATGATCAACCGCCATCACAATGCCATCTGGAGCGGACTCGCCAATGACTCTCTCACTGCGCTGATTATCACGGACGGGCATCATCTTCCCGCCGAAGTGATCAAGTGCATGATCCGCGTCAAAGGCCCGGAACGTATCGTTATCACCAGCGATGCCTCTCCGGCTGCCGGATTGCCGCCCGGACGTTATAACGTTTTGGGCAATGATGCAATTCTGGAAGAAAACGGCAAGCTGCATAACCCGGTCAAACAATGTCTGGTCGGCAGTGCCATGCTGATGCCCCGGTGCATTGAGTTCCTGCGGTCATTGAACTTGTTGTCCGATGCCGAACTGGAACAGGTCTGCTGGACGAATCCCCATCGTCTGACCAATATTGCGGAATAATTTCCTGTCTGCAAAATCCCCGCAGGAACAGTTGTATCTCACGCTGTTCCTGCTTTTTTTTGTAAAAAAATGATGTCTTGATTTGACAAAATCCATTACTTCTGCTATTTTACCGGATAAGTTGATTACGAAAAACACAACTGGCGAAAACAAGGTGATCTTATGAATGTGATTTATTATTTTTCCGGAACCGGAAATACTCTTTTTGCCGCAAAAAAGTTTGCCGAAGCTCTGGGCGATGATACGCAATTGATTTCCATTTCTTCCCTGAACCGGGCAGAGAAAATCAACCCGTGGAATGCGGATACCGTCGGATTCTTTTTCCCCGTTTATTGTTTCGGCGTACCCCATATCTATGTAAAGTTCATGGAACGTCTGGCAAAATGGAAGAAAGCCGAAGACGGACACAAACCTTACGTCTACAACCTCTGCACGTCCGGCGGCATGAAAGGCACGGCAGCAATGATTCTGGATAATATTCTTTATGAAAAAGATTTGCGCCTGGATGCCGCATTCCATGTCCAGATGCCATCCAATTACATTCCCCTTTCCACACCGCCGACAGAAGAACGTTGTCAGCGGCTTTATGCAAAAGCAGAAACAGCCATCGCCAAATTTGCTGAAAAAGTCAAAAACAGAAAAAAGGAACGTCCCGTCCGCGTATTCCCCTTCGATATGTTCGGGGAGCTGGTCGCAAAACGGGCAGTCGACTGCATGATGGAGAATTATGACAAGTATTTCTGGCTGAATGAAAATTGCGATAACTGCGGCATCTGTCAGAAAGTTTGCCCCGCTTCCAATATCATTATGATGAACGGCATGCCAACATGGCGCGGACATTGTGAGCAATGCATGGCATGTCTCCAGTGGTGTCCGAAACAGGCGATCCAATTCAAACAGGTGACGACGAAACGGAAACGGTATCATCACCCGGCTGTCAAAGTGGAAGATCTGTTCCGCGATAAAAATTAAGCGCATCACCTCATTTTGAGATAAAAAAAACGCATGGTTCTGAAAAATTGGAACCATGCGTTTTTGTATTATGAACTGAAAAAATGAATTAGACAGTCATCAGTTCTTTTTCTTTGTCAGCTGCCAGGACATCGATATCTTTGATTGCGGCATCTGTCATTTTCTGGATTTTATCCAGCAGATTCTTCAGATCGTCTTCTGTGATTTCTCCGCCCTTCTGTGCTTTCTTTGCAGCTTCGTTACCATCACGGCGAACGTTACGGATAGAGACTTTACCTTCTTCTGCACGGGTCTTGACCTGTTTGGAAAGCTGGGTACGACGTTCAGCACTCAGCGGGGGTACGGGCAGACGGATGACTTTACCATCGTTGACGGGGGAGATACCCACATCGGAGTTGATGATAGCTTTTTCAATTGCAGACATTGCACCTTTGTCCCAGGGCTGAATGCAGATTGTTCTTGCATCCGGTGTGGAAATACCGGCAAGGTCACGCATACGTGTCTGTGTGCCATAGTAATCGACCATGATGTTTTCCACAATAGCACCGGATGCTTTACCGGTACGGATTGCAGCAAAATCAGCAGTCATAGCGGAGATGGCCTTTTTCATCTGGTCATCCAACTTTGCAGGAAGATCGGTCATTACACTCATGATTGTTCTCCATTCTTGTTAGTTTATATTTTATTGTCAGAAACAATTTTAGCTTATATTGGAACTATACTGCCTTTTCCAAAATTATCAAATCATCTCAGCAAAAATTTTCTGTTTTTTTTCAGTTCAAACCATCAAACCGGCTGAAGCTGATCAATAATCGCTCGGAAATCTGCAGGCAGCGGCGCTTCAAAACTCATCTTCTCGCCCGTTACCGGATGCGGAAATGCCAGCTGCCAGGCATGAAGCATCTGACGCTGCGCCGGGCAGGATCTGCCGCGGTTGTACAACTTATCACCGATCAGCGGATAGCCCGCGTGGGACATGTGGACGCGGATCTGATGGGTACGGCCCGTATACAGGCGAACCTGCAGCAGAGAAACCGTGATCCCTTCCCAGACGCCCTGACGTAATGTACGGTAAGAGGTGATTGCTTCCTTGCCATTGGAATCGTGATCCCGCAGGACCATCATCTTCTGCCGGTCGCCGGGATTTCTGCCGATATTGGATTTGATCACAGCGGCATGGGGCAGCGGTTTGCCGTACACAATGGCAAGATATGTTTTTTCCACATCCCGATTGGCAAATGCACGGGAAAGTTTCCACAACGTTTTCGGCGTACGTGCCACACACAGACAGCCGGTGGTATCTTTATCCAGACGGTGCACGATACCCGGCCGCATGGGATTCGGGAAGTCTGTCCCCGCCATTTCTTCATCCATCCCCAGAATGGCATTGACCACCGTTCCGGAATGATTGCCGACGCCCGGGTGCACCACCATATCTGCAGGCTTGTTGATGACGATAAAAGCATCGTCCTTGTAAAGCACATCCAGGGGAATGTTTTCCGCTTCCGCCCGGACAGGGATCACCTGCGCCGGAGTGTCGATCACGATTTTATCGCCTTCCGCCATATAGAAACGGGGCAGCAGGCTGACCTGACCATTCACCAGGGTATGCCCCTGTTTGATAAAATTCTGCGCTCTCACGCGGGAAATATCCCCGATCAGGCGGGTAATCACAATATCAAGCCGTTCGCCTGCGAATTCCGGGGGGACGACCAACTCATAATGCTCCTGTTCCGGCGCATTTGCATTTTCAACGGTAAAATCCGTTTCTTCCATCATCAATTCATCATCATTCATCATCATTGTTCCTTCGATGTTTTCAGCAGTTTACCGGAATAAGAGAAAAAGAAAAATAACGCCAATCCCAAAGGCAGCATCAAAAAGACTGCCACGTTCTGGGACGGGGTCATGCCGAGAAATGAATCTCTGTGATCGCCACGGAAAAATTCCAATGTAAAACGAATCACCGCATAAGCACAAATATAAAGCGAGGCAACTCTGCCCGGTTTCTGATTTTTATTAATGAATAGAACTAATCCGGCACAGAGAATCAGATTCAATACACACTCGTAAATCTGCACCGGGTACAGCGGCAGAGAATTCATACCGTTAAGAAAATCCGGATAACGTGCGGCAGGAGAACTTCCATTGGGATATACCACCGCTCCGGGGAAACCTTTCGCCGCAACTTTGCCGAAACAGCACCCTTGCATAAAGCAGCCGATACGCCCGAACGCATGTCCCAATGCAATCGCAGCAGCCGTCAGGTCAAGAATACGCAAAGCAGAAAGTTTTTTCAATTTAGCATACACACACATGGTGGTGAATGCGACAATAAAACCACCGTAAAAAACAAGTCCCCCTTTATCAATGCGGAAGATTTCCCAAATCGGTTTGCCGGAAAAATTCTGACTCCAGAATTGCACCACATAAAAAATGCGGGCACCGAGAATACCGGTAAATACTGCCAGCATGGCAACATCAAACGTTTGATCTTTCGTCATCTTTGCATAGGAACGTTTCCACTGCAACAAGCAGGTTGCCAGCAGAAAACCGATGGCAATGCAGACGCCGTACCAGTGAATCGGTTTCGAGCCGATCGTAAATGCAATTTGATTCATATATCACCTTTCTTTCCATAGAAAAAACAATATGCGTAATATATCATATTTCCGCAGAAATTCAAACGCCCCCTCCTCTTTTCAACGCTTATTTATCAAACTTTAACAGATAATCATCGTTCCCGTATACGCCAAGATTATGTACTGCCAGGAAATCAACATAACTGCTGTTTGACTGACCCTTTACCGGTTCCGCATGACCATCCACAAAAATCGTGTTTGCGTTCTTTTTGTGACGGAAATGGGTCGATGGATTCGGCGACCAGCCGCCTGCATTTTCCGGTTCCAATACATGATACTCAATCAAATTGCCACTGATTTGATAATTATCGGTAAACGCCGCATCTGCAAACATTACGGTCCGCGAAGGCTTCTTTACCTGACTGACCTGTGTGGAAAATCTGCCATCCCAATTGCCGTCCCACTGGGCGGAACCGAGATAAAAATAATTGTATCCGTAGCCGCCGCAGCCTTTTTCAAACGCACCACTCAAATCACGCTCAAACAACTTGTAAATGGAAGGGCACAATTTGACTTTGCCTTCTTTCCCGAGAAACGGTGCAAGCGGTGACCGGGCAGGATCCCAGGGGTCACTGGAAGAATTCCGTTCTCCACACCAGCGTTTGTTGTTGGAGCTGTGAGAATCTTCCCCCGCCAGGACAAAGTATTCGTTATAATTTTCCGTATAGGAGAGAGTGGCAAGCCCCAGCTGTTTCACGTTGCTGATACACCGGGCGGCATTTCCGCTTTCTTTTGCAGCGGAGAGAGCGGGGAACAACATACCCGCAAGAATGGCAATAATTGCAATCACCACAAGCAGTTCTATGAGTGTAAACTGCGTACACTTTGATTTGTTTTTTGATTTCATAAAAAAATTTGTTCCGATTGTGTTACGCGCACAATGGGCAGAATAAATACGCGGAATTCCACCCAAAACGTCAAATGATGCCGGGATCTGACTTCCGGATTGCTCAAAAAAAATCCGGTCACAGTTGCGCGACAGCTCATGATTTACACATGATTCACCTTGTCGCATCATTCCTCTCAAATCAATTCTCTTCTCCGCATACCTCCGATCTTTACTTTGTATACAATCCAAGACGGTCACGCAGCCATGTCCGCACAAGACGGAGATGACTCGTTCCATTATCCGCAGAACTTTCCCCCGTCAAATCCAATACCACACGTTCCCCTTTCAATGCCCGGAGCACCGGGTATGCCAGGGACGGATAATTGGATTCATTGGTATAACCGACAAGCATCAAAACCGGAATCTTGATCCGGGCGGCATGGTGGACACCATCGAACAATCTCTGTTCTTCCGTATATTTCTGGAATTCAGGCAAGCCGCCGAAAACCGGAGAAACACCATCCAGGTTGCAGAATCCGGGCACACCGATCATCGCTGCCGAAAACAGGTCGGAAAGATGACACAGGTAAAGCCCGAAATCGCCCCCCTGACCGGAGCCTGCCCACACAATCCGTTTCGGATTGATACAAGGCAGCGTGGCAACACATTCCGTCAAGCGCAAACACCCCAGAATACCACGGAGCAAATAGGAGCTTGCCGGATCTTTCATGCCGGACATGTAATAGTGATAATTATTGTTTTCCGCACAGAATTCATCGTATTGACGCTTCAAATCGGCAGGCCCGTTGGCCGGTTCAAATTCGTGCATATTCAAACATAATGTACAGACCGATTCCCGCCATACGCCAAGATATTCCCGGCGTGCCCACATGCTGGCAGCATTAAAACCGGGTCCGTAACCCGATAACGTAACAATCAACGGTACCGGTTCGTACATCTTTTTCGGAATACTGAGATAACCATAAATCCGGCTGTCATTCACATTTGCCGCAGACACACGGTAAAAATCAAAATCATGAATCGCCATCGAAGGATCAGGAGTCAGTTTGAAGTCTGCCGGAATCTTATGCAATTCAGAGACCGCATTCTCCCAGAACACCTGAAAATCTTCCCGTTCCGGCATCCGGATCGGAATCTGTTCCGGTTCAAAAGCAACCACACATTGCGCCGTTTCCTCATCCCCGTTATCAGAAAGCACAGTAACACGGCAACGGAGAAAACCCGGTGCCTGCAATCCGAATTTCAGATGGCTCACGATCCCGGCCTGAAGTGACAACTGCTGTCCAAAAAGAATCTGCCGGTCATCGGTGAGGAATTTCACATCGATCTTCCGACTTTCAAGGGACGTAATGGAAAACACAGCTTCCTCGCCAACCCAATAGCGATGAGAAGGACGGTCAACCGTGATCACAGGCAATTCAGACATAAAACGATATCACTCCGGAGTTATATTCTTAATGCCTGTAATATAACCGCATGAATAATAATTTTCAAGATTTTTTCCACAGATATCACATAAAAAATTTGTCTCTTCGACGGTTTATGCCATAAAATCAGAATTCCTTTGAGCTTAAATTTATCTGCATTTTATGCATTTTCAACTTTAAATACTCCCGAATTTATATCAGAAAAAACTCAACGTCCAAAAGTACCTTTGATTTACCGGAAAACAAGCCCTGTAAGGGCGGCAAGAGTCAGACAGCCCAGGGTGAGCGAAGCGTAACCCTGGGTATAAGTCCCTTGAACTCGCATAATGACAGCCACCGCGTTGACAGCGTTTCGTTAGAAACGGATGGCATCGTGGTGGCAATGACATATCCGGAAAATCATTGCATTGGCGAATATGCCATTCCGTACCGGAACGCCATATCCGTCAATGCCGGTCTTAAACAATGTTGTTCGATGTCTTACCCAGGGTT